>JAOPYY010000140.1 GCA_025964395.1 Actinomycetes bacterium
TCCCGATCAGTTGATTCCCGTCGCCGAAGGCGAGGCCGAAGCCGACCGCCCAGTAGACGAGCGAGGCGAGCGCGAAGATCAACACATTCTTGCCGGCGATGTGACCGGCGTTCTTCATCCGCGTCAGGCCTGCCTCGAGAAACGCAAAGCCGGCCTGCATGAACATCACCAGCACCGCCGTGATGACGACCCAGATCGTCGACGCGGCGATCAGCAGATCACTGTTCTTAGGCACCGATCTCCACCCCCTCCTCGAACTTCTGTCCCGTCCGGTGGTGGACGCCGTTGTTGACCGGCGTCGACCCGTCCAGGCCGTCGCCCGACTCGTGTCCGGTGCGCGCGGCGTCGACGATCGCGTCGACGACGAGCGTGGCGATCCGGTCTTCGACGACGAAGATCAGCAACGCCTTCGGCAGAAAACGCGACTCGAAGACGCGTCCGCGGTATTCATGCGTGATTCCGCGCTGGCGGCCGTGACCGACCGCTTCGATCACTGTCACCCCCACGTGGCCCGTGGCCTCTTCGACGGCGTCGATGACCGTCTCAACCCGGTCTCGAATCACCATCGCCTCCACCTTCACCATGCCGCTCCTCCTCCGTTTGCCCACGAAAAAAGAGGCCCCGGGTGCACCACGAAGGTGCTCCCGAGGCCTCGATGCCTCTGCCAGGTCGCCGCCTACGGCTACCGGACGAAGCGATACTACACAAACTGAAGTAGACGGTTCAATTTGTCGCCGCGACAGTTGAGAGGTACAATTTCGCCCTGATGCGCCGCATGACCATGAAGCCGATTCTTTCGCTCATGGGCATCGCCTGCTCTCAACTCGCCTGACCGGACACACCCGTCCTTCCCGGTTAGGTTCCAGACAGAGGACGGAGCCCCGCTGAGATGAGCGCGTACTCACTGCGTTGCCGTGTCTGCGAAGAAGTGACCGTCGCCGAGCCACTCGACGCCTGCCGCCGCTGCGACGGGCCGACCGACATGCTCTACGACTGGGCGCGGATTGAGCGCGTCGTCACCCGTGCGGCCGTCGCCGCGGGACCCGCTTCCCTCTGGCGCTACCACGACCTGCTGCCCACGGGCGCCCAGGTCGACTTCGGCGCCGGGTGGACGCCGCTCGTCCGCTCCGACCTCCTCTCCGACGCGCTCGGCATCGAGCTCCATCTGAAGCTCGAGGGCGAGAACCCGACGCAGTCCTACAAGGACCGCGTCGCGACGGTCGCGGCGTCGGCGGCGCTGGACAACGGCGTGACGACGCTCTGCTGCTCCTCGACGGGCAACCTCGGCGACGCGGTTGCGGCTGCCGCAGCAGCAACCGGGCTCGAGGCAATCGTGCTCGCGCCGGTCGGCGGCGAGTCGGCCGCCGTCGCAGCGCGCCATCCAGGTGCTCGCGTCTTCGCCGTCAACGGCACCTACGACGACTGCCGCCGCCTCGAGCTCGAGCTCGGCCTGCTCTTCCCATGGGGCTTCGTCAGCGGCAACCTCCACCCGTACGCGAGCGAGGGCGCGAAGACGATCTCGTTCGAGATCGCGGAACAACTCGACTGGGAACTGCCGGACGCGGTGATCTGCCCGGCCGCGAGCGGCACCCTTTTCTCGAAGCTCGCGCAAGGCTTCGCCGAGGTGACGCGAGCGGGCCTCGCCGCCGAGCCCGTCCCGCGCATGTTCGCCGGCCAGGCCCTCGGGTCGAGCCCGATCGCCGACGCATTCGCCGACGACCGCCGGATCTCGCGCGTCGAGGCGTCCACCCTGTTCGCATCGCTCGCGGTCGGCGATCCGTCGCACGGCGACCTCGCGCTTGGCGCAGCGCGAGCGACGGGCGGTGCGATCATCGCCGTGGCCGAGGATGAGATCGTGAAGCACACCGCGCTGCTCTCCGAGAGCACCGGCGTCACCCCGGACTTTTCGGGCGGCGCCGCTCTCGGTGCGCTCGTCGAGGCGATCCGCCGCGGCCACATCTCGCCCGGCTCGCGCGTCGTGCTCGTCGTCACGGGTGCACGCCCGGCGGTCGCCGGCGGCACGTCACGCGTGACGACGGTGGAGCCCGACGCGCACGCTGTCCTGACGGCATTGGGCCTGCACTCGTAGCCTGTCACGTATGACCGACTCCGCTGCGCCTCTGCGCCGCGACGTGCGCATGCTGGGGACGATCCTCGGCACGGTGCTCGTCGAACAGGAAGGCCCCTGGCTCCTCGAGCTCGTCGAGCAGATCCGTCGCGACGCGCGCTCGGCCCGCCGCGACGGCACGGTGGTCTCCGTCGACCCGGAGCTCGGCGCGCGCGAGCAGGCGCTCGTGCTGCGCGCATTCGGCCTCTACTTCCAGCTCGCGAACCTCGCCGAACAGCACCACCGCTTGCGGCGTCGCCGCGAGGACGCACACGAGGGCCACGTGTCGCGCGAGTCGCTCGAGGGAGCGTTCCAGCAGCTCGGAGACAGCCTCGACGAGCGCGCGCACGGCACGGAGATCCGGCTCGTCCTCACCGCGCACCCGACGGAAGCGACCCGGCGCAGCGTGCTGCTCGGCCACATCCGCGTCTCGGAGCAGCTACGCCTGCTCGACGATCCCCGACTCTCGCCCGTCGAGCAGTTCGAAGCCGAGGAGCGCATCGCCGAAGAGGTGACACTGCTCTGGCAGACGGACGAGGTGCGGCACGACCGGTTGCGCATCACGGACGAGATCCGTCATGGGCTCTGGTTCTTCGAGCACAGCCTCATGTCGGCCGCGACCGACCTGCTCAAGGAGTGGCGCGACAAGCTGCCCGATTCCCCGCCACCGGTTGCGTTCGGCTCCTGGATCGGCGGCGACATGGACGGCAATCCCGCAGCCGGGCCCGCGACGATCCGCGAGGCGCTCGACCGCGCGCGCGCGGTGGCGCTCGACCGCTACCGCTCGGAGGTGCGCGAGCTCGCCGTCGAGCTCGGGTCCGCGCGCTCGCTCATCGCCGTGTCCCCGGAGTTCGAGGCGTCGCTCGCTCGCGACGAGCAGGAGCTCCCGCACTACGCCGAGGAGCTCGGCACGCGCACCGAGCTCGAGCCGTACCGCAGGAAGCTGTCGTTCATGTGGTGGCGGCTCGGCAACGACGGGTACACCGATGCGGCGGCGCTGCTCGACGACCTGCGCATGATCCGTGCGAGCCTCGCCGCACACGGCGGGCGGCGTGTCGCAGATGGCCGCGTGGCGCGGCTGGAGCGGATGGTGGAGCTGTTCGGCTTTCACGTCGCGAAGCTCGACATTCGCCTGCATGCGCGCGACCTCGAGACCGACCGCGCCCGCGAGGCCGTCGATGCGGCGGTCGACGCGCGCCGCCGGCACGGGCCGGAGTCGCTTGACACGCTGATCGTGTCGGGCACGTCGTCGGCGGATGACGTGCACCGCGCGCTCGCCTTGAGCGACGAGCTGTCGGTTGTGCCGCTCTTCGAGACGGTGGACGACCTCGCGGCGGCGCCGGAGATCCTCGAGGAGCTGCTTCAGGACGGGCGCTTTGGCGCGTCCGGCCGCGCCGAGGTGATGGTCGGCTACTCCGACTCCGGCAAGGATGGCGGCTACCTCGCTGCGCAATGGGGGATCTATCGCGCGCAGGAAGAGCTCGCCGACGTTGCACGCCGTCACGACGTCGAACTGACCGTGTTCCACGGGCGCGGCGGCAGCGCGGGCCGCGGCGGCGGCCCGACGTACGCAGCGATCGCGTCGCAGCCTGCGAGCTTCCCGCCGGGGCGAATGAAGCTGACCGAGCAGGGTGAGACGGTCTCGTTCAAGTACGGCCTCGAAGGGCTCGCTCGGCGGAACCTCGAGTCCGCACTCGCAGGGACGCTGCTCGCCACCTATCCGAAGCGCCTGCCGGCGCCGCCGTCGGCCGCGGACCGCGTGTTGCTCGATCGCATGGCCGACGTCTCGCGCTCGGCCTACCGTGCGCTCGTCTGGGAGGACGAACGGTTTGTCTCGTTCTTTCGCGAGATCACGCCGGTCGACGAGCTGTCGCTGCTCGAGATCGCATCACGTCCGGCGCGACGGCCGAACGACACGGACTATCTCGCGTCGCTGCGCGCGATTCCGTGGGTGTTCTCGTGGACACAGAACCGCGTGCTCCTGCCGGCGTGGTTCGGCTGCGGGGCGGCCTTTGCCGAAGCGGGCGACGCGAACCTGCGCGACCTCTACACGCGCCTCCCGTTCTTCCGCGCGGTCGTCGACAACTTGGAGATGACGCTGGCGAAGTCGAGCCTCTCGATCGCACGTGGCTATCTCTCGCTCGTCCGCGACCCGAGCCTGTTCGAGGTGATCGAGGAGGAGCGTGCGCGCACGATCGCCGGCGTGCACGCAGCAACGGGCGTCGAGCGGTTGCTCGAGCGCCAGCCCGTGCTCCTGCGCTCGATCGCGCTGCGGAACCCGTACGTCGACCCGATGAACGCGGTGCAGGTCGAGCTGCTGCACCGCCACCGCGCAGGCGACGAGACGGCGCAGCTCCCGCTCCTCCGCTCGATCGCGGGCATCGCGGCGGCGCTGCGCAACACGGGCTGAAACTCTCGAATCTGGTTCGGCTGAGACCGAATCAGGTTCGGACGTAGTACGGTCGGGCGACCCAACCGCGAGGAGCGACCGATGTCCGCATTCATCATCACGCGGATCCAAACCGGCGATTACGACACTTGGAGGCCGATGTTCGACCGAGATCGCCCAGGCGCCCGGGAGAAGGCCAAGACGCAACGGGTCTTCCGTGCCGCCGACGACCCGAACCACGTCTTCGTCTTCCTCGAGTTCGATTCAGTGGGCGACGCGAACGAGGCCAAGGGCCGCTTGGTCGAATCGGGCGTGCTCGACCGCTTCGAGGACAAGCACGGCCCGAACGTGGTGCAAGAGGTCACCAGCTGATCAACGCCTGAACCTGATTCGGTGTCAGCCGAACCAGATTCACGGGCTTCGAACCGAAGTCGCGCATCCGAGAAACTCTCGAACCTGGTTGAAAGAGCGAACCAGGTTCGAACCTAGATCTGAACCTGGTTCGATTTGTGAACCAGGTTCACGAGTTTCGAGGTGCGTGGCCGGCGGCGAATTCGCCGCCGGCCACGCGATCCTCGTCAGCCGGCGTTCGCCGGGACGATCTTCGGCTCGAACACGAACAGGTTCGGATCGTTCTGATCGATCGTTGCGCTGACCCAGTGCGTGTTGCGTGCCCCGAAGGTCTCCACCCGCGTGAAGTTCGCGAGCACGCCTCCGGACGGTCCGTTCAGCGGCTTGTCCATCTTGAAGTAATGGCTGTCGCCGTGGACGAGAGCGACCTGGCCGGGGAACGCGATCGTGTCTGCGCGCAGCGCGTCCACGTAGCCCGCGTACGCGTCGTAGGAGCGCGTGTCGGCGAGGTGCTGTTCGTTGTTGAAGTCCGGATCCGCTTGCCAGATCACCATCACGCCCTTGGCGCCGGTCTGCTTCGCGTAGTCGAACCCCGCGTTCAGCCACGAGATGTCCGCAGCCTTCCGGGCGACTTCTTCTGCCCGCTGCCGGTCGATCTCGGTCTGCGCGCGCGTCTCGCCGTCGACTCCCGCGTAGGGGTAGTTGTCGTTCGAGCCCTGCACGTTCAGCCCGATGTAGACGACCGGCCCGTACGAGAACCGGA
The DNA here is from genome assembly GCA_025964395.1 of Actinomycetes bacterium. Taxonomy (GTDB): domain Bacteria; phylum Actinomycetota; class Thermoleophilia; order Gaiellales; family Gaiellaceae; genus PALSA-600. The sequence continues at coordinate 5,611 of JAOPYY010000140.1, forward strand.
AGTTCTCGGGATAGCTCGGCTGCTGGCGGGTGAGCGTCAGCGTCTTCTGGCCGAGGCTCTGGTCGGTGGACGCGAAGAGCTGGCGCTCGTGGCTGAGACGCTCGATCGGGTCGGCGGTGCCGGTGCCCGGCCCGTACCTGCCCCAGCAGTCGGTCCAGTCGTTGTCGCCCGGCACCCACACGAGCGGCCGGGTGAGAGAGTTGAAGTTCGCGATCGCGGTCGTGTAGAGGCTGTCGGAGCACGGACCGTCGCCGCCGGCCTTCAGATCGCCGTCGAACGCCGAGAATGCAACGTGACTGGCGTTGATGTCGGCGAGGAGGTTCGGGTATTGCGACTTGCCGAGCGCGTTGTACGGCACGTCGCCGAACAACCCGATCGTGTACTTCTCCTGTCCTGGGCCCTCGTTCGTCCCGGCGCCGTGCGCGATCCCGACCGAGACGACGGTCGCCAGCGCGACCAGTGCGGCGAGGACGGCGATCGTCCTGACTCCGATGCTGCGAAGCGTCATGTGAAGCACCCCCATTTGTGATGTGTGGCTGACACCACCGAGCCTCGCTGCACGGGAGGCGCCGGTGGGTTGCGATCCGGGCGCCGCGAGGTAAGGGCGTGGTTACATCACTCAGGTTCGGAGGCGAGCCAGGCCTTCGCAACACGCTTCTGCGCGCGCGTCAGCCACGCCTCGACGACCGTGTCACGGAGCTCCGCCCCGTCGAGCTGCGCCAGGTCCGGGATCCGGATCAGCACCGCGGGATACCCGTCGAAGTGCGGCGTCGTGAAGAACAGCCTGCGCGGGTCGGCGAGCACCAGCTCCTTCGCCTCCGGCCCGTCGACCCGGAACATCAGCACGTCGTCCAGCCGCTCGCCGGTCTCGGGATCGACCGCGTCGGCGCGCCGGCTGCGGTGGAGGACGAAGGCCTTGCCGTGCACGAGGTACGACGGCCTGCCGTCGTCCGAGAGCTCCTTGGTCGTCTCGGGCAGCGCCAGGGCGAGCCGGTCGAGATCGCGTAATGTCGCCACGGCGACAGCTTAGGCAGGCAGCGCGCGCGTGTCGAAGCGCGCGGTGTGCGTTGCTTCGTACGCGTCGATCTCGGCCTCGCGCATCAGCGTGCGCGCGATGTCGTCGAGGCCGTGCACGAGCGTCTCCTGCGTATGCGCGTCGAGCTCGAAGGGGATCCGCAGGCCGGACGTGCTCGTGATCTCCAGCCGCTCGAGGTCGACGGTCAGCTCGTTCACCGCGTCCACGGCTTCGCGCAGCTGGGCGATCTGCTCCGCAGGCAGCGCGATCGGAGCGAGACCCGTGTTGACTGCGTTCGTACGGAAGATGTCGCCGAACGACGGCGCGATCACGACGTCGAAGCCGAAGTCCTCGAGCGCCCACGCCGCGTGCTCGCGCGACGAGCCGCAGCCGAAGTTCGGGCCGGACACGAGAATCGATGCGCCCGGGTAGCGGTGCAGCTCGAAGTCCGGGTCCTTCATCCAGTCGAAGAACAGGAACTCGCCGTACCCGGTCCGTTCGATCCGCTTCAGGAACTGCTTCGGGATGATCTGGTCGGTGTCGACGTCGGCGCGGTCGAGCACGGCGACGCTGCCGGTGACCGACGGCAAAGGTCTCATCCGAGCTCCCGCACGTCGGTGAAGTGACCCGTGAGAGCGGCGGCGGCGGCCATCGCGGGGCTCAGGAGATGGGTGCGACCACCCGCGCCCTGGCGCCCCTCGAAGTTGCGGTTGGACGTCGATGCGCAGCGCTCGCCGGGCTGAAGGATGTCGGGGTTCATGCCGAGGCACATCGAGCAGCCGGCGCGCCGCCACTCGAAGCCCGCAGACTCGAAGACCTCGTGCAGGCCCTCCTCCTCGGCCTGGTGCTTCACGCGCGCCGAGCCCGGGACGACGATCGCCTGCACGCCGGCCGCGACCCGCTTGCCCGCGACGACCGAGGCCGCGGTCCGCAGGTCCTCGATCCGCGCGTTCGTGCACGAGCCGATGAAGACCTTGTCGATGCGCACGTCGACGAGCGGCGTGCCGGGTGCGAGATCCATGTAGCGGAGCGCGCGCTCGACGGCCTCGCGCTGCTCGGGGTCGTCGTAATCGCCGGGATCGGGGACGACGCCGTCGACCGGCAGGACCATTCCCGGGTTCGTCCCCCACGTCACCTGCGGTTTCAGCGTCGTGACGTCAACGACGACCGAGTCGTCGTAAGAGGCGCCGTCGTCGGTGCGCAGGGCGCGCCACTCGTCGAGCGCCTGCTCCCACTCTGCGCCCTGCGGCGCGCCGGGTCGGCCTTCGAGGTAGGCGAACGTCGTGTCGTCGGCGGCGACCATGCCGGCACGGGCGCCGGCCTCGATCGACATGTTGCAGACCGTCATCCGCCCTTCCATCGACAGCGCGCGCACCGCGGCGCCCGTGTACTCGACCACGTGGCCGCGACCGCCCGAGACCCCCAACTGGCCGATGGCCGCAAGCACCATGTCCTTTGCGGTCAGGCCGAACGGCAGGTCGCCCTCGAAGCGCACCTCCATCGTCTGCGGGCGCACCTGGGGCAGCGTCTGGGTCGCGAGCACATGCCCGACCTCGGACGTGCCGATGCCGAACGCGAGCGCGCCGAACGCGCCGTGCGTCGAGGTGTGGCTGTCGCCGCAGACGATCGTCAGACCGGGCTGCGTGAGGCCGAGCTCCGGCCCGATCACGTGGACGATGCCTTCGCGGCCACTGCCGGTCCCGAACAGGCGGACGCCGAACTCGTCGCAGTTGCGGCGCAGCGCTTCGAGCTGGTCACGCGCGAGCGGGTCGGTGATGGGACCGTCGAGCGTCGGCACGTTGTGATCCATCGTCGCGACGGTCAGGTCGGGCCTGCGCACAGGCCGACCGGCGGCGCGCAGCGCGTCGAACGCCTGCGGGCTCGTCACCTCGTGCACGAGATGGAGGTCGACGTAGAGGAGCGAGGGCGCATCGCGTCCCTCGGCAACCACGTGCGCGTCCCAGACCTTGCGGAAGAGCGTGCGGGGATTTGCGGCGCTGCTGCTCATTGCGTCCGCTCCGCGGCGTAGGAGCCGAAGAGCCGCAGCTCGCGCGTCATGCCCGAGAGCTCGAGCAGTGCCGGGCGAACCGACGGGTCGAAGACGTGGCCGTCGAGCACCACGTCGAAACGGTAGCGCCACGGTGAGTTCGGCAGCGGGCGGGAGACGAGCTGCACCAGGTTGACGTTGTTGCGCGAGAGCGGGCCCAGCGCACGGAAGAGCGCGCCCGGCTGGTGGTCCGTGACGAAGGAGAGCGCCGTGCGCCAACCCTCGCCCCCTGCGATCTGGGTGTACGGCGCGATCGCGACGAACCGCGTGAACGCACCCGGGCTGTCACCGACGTCGTCGGCGATCACCGTCAGGCCGTACTCGTCTGCCGCCTCCGTGCTCGCAATCGCGACATGCGCCGGGTCGCCGGTCTCGGAGACGTGGCGCGCCGCATCGGCTGTCGTCGCCGCGGGGACGCACTTCACGTGCCAGTCGGAGAACAAGTCGCGACACTGGTCGAACGCCGCCGGGTGTGACCAGACGGACGTCACCCTCTCGAGGGTCGCCCCGGGCAGGCCGAGCACCGAGTGGCGGATCGGCAGCGTCACCTCGCGCACGATCGAGAGCGGCGCGCGGTACAGGAGGTCATGTGTCTCGGCGATCGGCCCGATCAGCGAGCTCTCGATCGGAAGGACGCCCAGCG
>JAOPYY010000147.1 GCA_025964395.1 Actinomycetes bacterium
GTGGTGAACCTGATTCGGTGTCAGCCGAACCAGATTCATGAGTTTCGGGCCTAGCTGAGCCAGGCGAGCGTGCGCGTCGCGAGCTTGTCGAGCACTTGGACGCTCAGCTCGAGGTGCTCGGGCTTCGTGTCTTCGAGCTTCGTGTGGGAGAGGCCGCGCAGGCTCTGGACGAAGACCATCACCGTCGGGATGCCCGCGCGCGACACCTCTGCGGCGTCGTGCAGCGGGCCTGACGGCAGTTTGTGCGAGGTGCCAGAGACCTCTCTGATCGCCTCGTCGGCGAAGCCGATCAGCGTCTCGTCGAACAGGATCGGCTCGATGCTCCAGATCCGCTCCCACTCGACCTCGATGTTCTCCTCGGCGGCGAACCGGTCCGCTGCCTCGCGCGCCATCGCGAGCATCCGCGCGAGCGAATCTGCATTGAGATGGCGCTGATCGAGGAGCTGCTCGGCCGTTTCGACGACCGAGGTGACGATGCCGGGCTTCGTGACGACGCCGCCCGATGTGCAGACGGCACCGCCGCCCACCTCGGCGGCGATCTCGCGGATGTAGAGCGCGAGCTTCGCCGCACCCGCCAGCGCGTCGCGGCGCTTGTCCATCGGCGTCGAGCCGGCGTGCGCCGCCTGGCCGCGCCACGTGAAGCGCGAACGCTCGACGCCGAACGTGCCAAGCACGACACCGAGCGGAATGTCCATCGACTCGAGCACCGGCCCTTGCTCGATGTGCAGCTCGAGGTATGCCGCGGCATCCTCGAGCTGCGAACGCGCGGCCAGCGCACCGTCGAGCTCTACCCCGTGCTCCTTGAGCGCCTCCGGAAGCGCGATGCCGTCGCGGTCTCTCAGGGAGCGCAGCTCGTCCTGGTCCTTCATCGAGCCCGCCGCGGCCGACGAGCCGAAGAGCGAGCGCCCGAAGCGCGCGCCTTCCTCGTCCGCCCAGGAGACGAGGCGCACCGTCACCGGCGGGCGCCCTTCCTCGGCGATCCGGCGCAGCACCTCGACGCCCGCCATCACGTTCAGGCAGCCGTCGAGCCAGCCACCGTTCGGGACGGAGTCCATGTGCCCGCCGATGATCAGCGCACGGCCCGAGTCCCCGCGCAGCGTGAACCACTGGTTGCCTGCCTCGTCGATCTCCTCCTCGGCGCCGGTGCCGTCGACCTTGGAGCGGAGAAAGTCGCGCGCCTGCTCCCACGTCTCCGTCCACGCGACGCGCTGCGCCCCGTTCTCGTCGCCGGTGAGCGCTCGGAGCTCTTCGAGGTCGCGAACCGTGCGTGCAGGATCGAGCGCCACCGGCGCGACTCTACAACGAGCGTCTCACTGTGGTAATCACTAAGGCATGGACGATGTCGCGACCTCGGCCGCTCCCCGGACCCCTGGTTTGGGAGTCGCCCGCCGGCTCGGCACGGGCGTCCTCGTGCTCGCGGCGCTGGTCGGGCTCTGGGAGGGATACAAGTGGCTGTGGCAGACGGCCGGCTGGAAGTGGCCGTTCGCGGTCGACGACGTGACGATGCCGCACCTCTATAAGGTCGTCGAGGCGTTCTGGCAACCGACGACCACCGGCGGGCCGCCGCTCATCCGCTCGCTGCTCGACGCGACGTGGTTCACCGGCAAGGAGGCGCTTGCGGGCTTCCTCCTCGGGGCGCTGATCGGGTTCCTGATCGCAGTCGTCCTCTCGCAGTCGCGCTTCCTGGAGCGCGGCCTCGTGCCGTACATCGTCGCGTCGCAGACCGTGCCGATCCTCGCGATCGCCCCGATGGTCGTCGTCGGCCTTGGGTCGAAGGGCGTCGCCGGTTGGAAGGCCGTGGCGGTGCTCGCCGCGTACCTAACGTTCTTCCCCGTCGCGATCAACACGCTGCGCGGCCTCCACTCGGTCGACCCGCGCGCGCTGCAGTTGATGCACTCGTATGCCGCGAGCCGGTGGCGCGTGCTCTGGCAGCTGCGCGTGCCGGCCTCGGTGCCGTACATCTTCACGGCGCTGAAGATCTCCGCAACCGCGAGCGTGATCGGCGCGATCATCGGTGAGGCGCCCGCATCGATTCAGAACGGCCTCGGCGGCGCGATCGTCAACTTCAACCAGTACTACTCGCTCGAGCCGACGTTCCTCTGGGCGACCAACGTCGTGTGCGCTGCGCTGGGCATCGTGTTCTTCGTCGCCGTCGCTCTCACCGAACGACTCGTCCTGCGGGGCGCCCCGGAGAACATCGCATGAGCCAGAGCGCGGACACCGTCGTCTCGATCACCGACGTCTCGAAGTCGTTCCGGACCGGCGTGACAGCGCTCCAGGGAATCTCGCTCGACATCCGCCAGGGTGAGTTCGTCTCGCTGATCGGCCCGTCGGGTTGCGGCAAGTCGACGCTCCTCCGGATCATCGGCGACCTGATCCAGCCGAGCTCGGGCTCGGTGATCGTCAATGGCAAGCCCGCGCATCAGGCGCGCCTCGACCCCGACTACGGGATCGTCTTCCAGGACGCCGTCCTCTACGACTGGCGTACCGTCGCCCGGAACGTCTCGCTGCCGCTCGAGATGCTCGGCTGGGATCGCGCGAGGCGGCGCGAGCGCGTCAAGGAGATGCTCGAGCTCGTCGAGCTCACCGGGTTCGAGTCGAACCGCCCGTGGCAGCTTTCCGGTGGCATGCAGCAGCGCGTGTCCATTGCGCGCGCTCTGTCATTCGATCCTGCGCTGCTTCTGATGGACGAACCCTTCGGTGCCCTGGACGAGATGACCCGCGAACGGCTGAACATGGAGCTGCTGCAGATCTGGGAGAAGGCGCGCAGCACCGTCGTGTTCGTGACCCACTCGATCCCGGAAGCGGTCTATCTCTCGACGCGCGTTGTTGTCATGTCGGCGCGGCCGGGACAGATTGCCGACGTGATCGACGTCGACCTGCCGCAGCCACGCACGGCGGAGACCCGCGAGGACCCGCGGTTCTTCGAGCACGTCACGGCGGTGCGTGAGGCGCTTGCCGCCGGCGGGCACCTGCCGTCCGCGACTGCGCCGGAGCTCTTCTGACCAGCGCCGTGATCGAGCCGATCCCCGCGGGGATGGGCGCAGTCGTCGGACGCCGGCTCCGCGACTGGCTGCCTGCGGTCGGCGTCTTCTTGCTCGGGATCGGGCTCTGGCAAGGTCTGACGACCGCGCTGAACGTACAGACCTTCCTGCTGCCGAAGCCCTCCGATATCGCGACCGCATTCTGGGACAACCGCACGGAGCTCTGGCATGCAGGTCTCTACACCCTGAAGGAAGCTGCCGGCGGCTTCGCGATCGGCGCCGGGCTCGGGATCATCGCGGCGCTGGTGCTCGCCCGCTTCCGCAGGGTCGGAGCGGCGCTCATGCCGTTCGCGATCGCCGCGAATGCCGTGCCGATCATCGCCTTCGCACCGATCACGAACAACTGGTTTGGACTCCTGAATCCGATCTCGAAGATGTCGATCGCGGCGGTGCTGTGCTTCTTCCCGACCATGGTCAACACGCTGCGCGGGCTCACGTCGGTCCACCCGTCGTCGATCGAGCTGATGCGCTCGTATGCCGGAGGAGAGCTCGCGATGTTCCGACGGGTACGGATCCCGAGCTCCCTCCCGTTCATGTTCACCGGGCTGAAGGTTGCAGCGGTGCTTTCGATGATCGGCGCGATCGTCGGCGAGTACTTCGGAGGGCCGACGAACGCGCTCGGCGTGAGCATCCTCAACGACTCGCAGCTCTTCAACTTCCCCCGGGCGTGGGCCGGGATCTTGCTCGCGAGCGCCTTCGGGATCGGCTTCTATGGCTGCGTTGCCCTGGCCGAGCACTTCACCACCGGCTGGCACCCGTCGGCGCGCGCCTTTAACGCCGAATGACCTTTAACTCTGCGTAAAGAACGTAGAGAATGGAGGTCTGCGGCCCCCAGAGGTCGCGCCAACTCGAAAGGGGTACGTGCATGACGAGGAAGCACTGGGTGGTGGGACTGCTCACGCTCGCCTGTATCGGAACGGCGATCGGAGCCGTTGCGGCGAGCGCAGCGCCGAAGCAGCAGAAGCTGACGAACGTGACGCTGCAGCTGAAGTGGGTGACACAGGCGCAGTTCGCCGGCTACTACGCGGCGCTCGAGAAGGGCTACTACAAGGACGCCGGCCTGAACGTCAACATCAAGATCGGCGGGCCGAGCATCACTCCGGAGCTGGTCGTCAAGGGCAAGCAGGCCGACTTCGGCATCGACTGGCTGCCGAACCTGTTCGCAACGCGCGAGCAGAAGAGCGGCCTCGTCTCGGTCGCGCAGGTCTTCGCCCGTTCCGGGATGACCGAGCTGACGTGGAAGAAGAGCGACATCACGTCGATCGCGAAGATGCGCGGCAAGAAGGTCGGGGTCTGGTGCTGCGGCAACCAGCCCGAGCTCTTCGCCGCCCTGACGAAGAACGGGATCGACCCGGCGAAGGCGTCCGACGTCACCATCGTCAACCAGCCGTTCGACATGAGCCTGTTCCTCAAGAACCAGGTCGACGCGGCGGCGGCGATGACCTACAACGAGCTCGCGCAGGTGCTGGAGACGAAGGATCCGGCAACGGGCAAGCTCTATCAGCAGTCGGACCTGAACATCTTCAAGATGGCGAGCCCGCAGGTCGGGACCGGCATGCTCGAGGACAACGTGTTCGTCCGCGGCGACTGGCTCAAGAATGCCGCGAATCAGGCCACGACGGTCAAGTTCCTCAAGGCCTCGTTCCAGGGCTGGATCTACTGCCGTGACCACCAGGCCGACTGCGTGAACATCACGCTGAAGCACGGTTCGCTGCTCGGCAAGGGCCACCAGACCTGGCAGATGAACGAGATCAACAAGCTGATCTGGCCAAATGCTTCCGGTATCGGCCAGGTGCCCGCGTCCGAGGTCAACAAGACGGCGACGATCGCCAAGACCTACGGCGTGATCAAGAAGCTGCCGACGGGCGCGACGAACTACACGTACGCCGGCCAGGCGCTGAGCCAGCTGAAGGCTGCCGGCGTCGACGTCAACGGCTCGAAATGGAAGCCGGCGACAGTCAAGCTGACGGAGGGCGGCAAGTAGCCCGACCCTTCACCCGAACGGTGACGGAGGCCGCCCAGCAGGGCGGCCTCCGTCGTTCTAGAGTTTTCGTAACACGTAACACCGAACGAGAAGGAGAGCTCCATGTCTGTGCTGATCAAGGGTGGCCGCGTGATCACCGCGGCGGACGACTACGTCGCCGACGTCTTCATCGAGGGTGAGCGCATCTCTCTGATCGGCGAGTCGCTGGACGTTTCGGCCGACAAGGTGATCGACGCGAGCGGCAAGTACGTCCTGCCGGGTGCGGTCGACCCGCACACGCATCTGGAGATGCCGTGGCGCGGCGAGACGACGATCGACGACTTCGAGTCGGGCCACACCGCCGCCGCGTTCGGCGGCACGACGACGCACGTCGACTTTTGCATCCAGGGCAAGGGCCAGACGTTCGTCGAGGCGCTCGAGGCCTGGCATGCAAAGCGCGAAGGCAAGGCGCTGATCGACAACGGCTTCCACATCGCCGTCACCGACCTGCGCGAGGGCGGGACGCTCGAAGAGCTGGCGCGTCTGCCGGAGGAGCACGGTGTCACGTCGTACAAGCTCTTCATGGCCTACAAGGACTCGCTGATGGTCGACGACGAGACGCTCTTCAAGACGATGCAGGTCGCGGCCAAAACCGGCGCGCTCGTGATGGTGCACGCCGAGAACGGTGACGCTATCGAGGTGCTGATGAACGAGGCGGTCGCCGCCGGCAACACCTCACCGCGCTACCACGCGCTCACGCGCCCGCCTGAGCTCGAAGGCGAAGCTACGAACCGCGCGATCCAGCTCGCCCACGTCGCGGGCTCGCCGCTTTACGTGGTGCACGTGTCGTGCAAGGAATCGGCCGAGCCGATCGCGCTCGCGCGGGAGAAGGGCTGGAACGTCTGGGGCGAGACGTGCACCCAGTACTTCTTCATCGACCAGTCGTTCCTCGACCGGCCCGACTTCGAAGGCGCGAAGTACGTCTACACGCCGCCGCCGCGCGCGAAGGAAAACCAGGAGATCCTCTGGAACGCTGTTCGCACCGACGTGCTGCAGGCGATCTCGACCGACCACTGCGCGTATTTGTTCAAGGGGCAAAAGGACGTTGGGCGGGACGACTTCCGGCAGATCCCGAACGGCGGCCCGGGCCTCGAGAACCGGCTGCAGATGATCCACCAGTTCGGTGTCCGCGAAGGGCGCATCTCACTCAACCGGATGGTCGAGCTGCTCTGCACGAATCCGGCGAAGCTGTTCGGGCTCTACCCGCGCAAGGGCACGCTCGCCGTGGGCTCCGACGCCGACGTCGTGATCTTCGACCCGGAGAAGCAGGTGACGATCTCCGCAGCGACCCACCACTCGAAGTCGGACTACAACCTCTACGAGGGAACCCAGGTGCAGGGCTCGCCCGAGATTGTCCTGCTCCGCGGCCACGTGCTCGTCGAGAACGACCAGCTCGTCGCGAAGCCGGGACTCGGCCAGTTCATCAAGCGCGCGAAGTTCGGCGAGGAGTTGAAGCCGGCGGCGTTGGCGACAGCGTAAGAAGAACGCGGGAGGGCGGACTCATTCCGCCCTCCCGCTTCGTTCTTCTTTAGTCGACCGTCGCGGGCGCGACCGTCGTGTCCTTGACCAGGATCGGCCGCAGGAGGTAGTAGAGGCCGCCGCCGACGACAAGCGCCGTCAGCCACGAGAGATCCGTGTCGTTCGTCGCCTTCGCGATTGGGCCCTGCATGAACGAGACGAGGCCGAACTCCCACGCCCAGCCGGCGACGAGCCCGGCGAGCACGGCGACAATCGCAGCCCAGTTGATGTCGCCGTACCGCGCGTTCGCCGGATCGTCGTAGAGACCGGCGACGTCGATCTTCCCGCCGCGGACCACATAGAAGTCGACAAGCATCACGCCGCCCCACGCCGCGATCCACACGACGACCGATGCGATCCAGTTGTCGAAGTTCTGCGCGAAGTTGTTCGACTCGATGAACACGATCAGCGCGATCGTCCCGATGATCGAGACGAACACGGAGACCTTCCACCGCGCCGCCTTGATGTCGAGCGAGAGCGCCGCGAGCGTCGCCGAGTAGAGGTTGAGGATGTTCGTCGCCACCGGGCCGTGCATGACGAGGAACAGGATCAGGATCGACACGCCCCCGAAGGCCGCAGTAACGAGCTCCGCCGGGTCGGCGCTCGTGCCGGCGCTCGCGATCGACGCACCGAGGAAGCCCAGCCAGACCGTCGGGATGAAGATGCCGAGATACGTCGACCAGAACACCTTCTTCTCGGGTGTGCCGGGCTTGATGAAGCGCGTGTAGTCGGCCGACCAGGAGAGCCAGGTGATGCCCCAGCCGACACCGATCGCGGTCGTCAGCTGCGTGATCGCCGTCCACTTGGCGCTGCCGTGAATGGTGGAATGGCCCCAGACGATGTTGACCTTGTTCCAGGCCAGGATCGACATCAGCACCATGATTGCCGCGGCGACCGGGACCGTGTACTTCTCGAACGCCTGGATCCAGTAGAACCCGACGATCGCGATTACTGCCTGGATCGCCATGATCGCGATCCCGACGGCGTACTTCGTGCCGGTGCCGGGGTGATGGACTCCGAGGTGCTTCATGATCCCGAGCGCGAGGTCGAGGACGACCCAGGTGTTGACGCCGAGCCAGCCCATCGTCATCAGCATCTGGAAGACCGCCGGCAGGTACGCGCCGCGGCGACCGAACGCCGCGCGCGACAGCGTCATCTGGTTGACGCCGGTGCGGTACCCCATCACGCAGAACGCCCCGAAGAACGCGCAGCCGATCAGGTTGCCGATCACAAGCACGAGGAGCGTCTCAAGAAGACTCAGCCCGAGGATGATCCCGAGCGCGCCGAGGACCCAGTTGATCGGGGCGATGTTGGCCCCCGCCCAGATCCAGAATTGCTGCAGCGGCGTCGAGTCGCGATCGGCCGCAGGGACCGGTGCGATCCCATGCGTGTCCAGCCTGACGTCGGCCGCCTGTTCTGCCATGGCCATTCGTTGTGCCTCCCGGGTAAACGAGGGTGAAGTGTCCGGCCGATCATCTGCCTCCGACCGGACGTTCGTCCACGGCCGACCGACGAGGAAATTACGCTTCGAGCGTGGCCCTCGTCCTGCGCAACGGCCTCGTCGATCTCGGCGGGGGCAAATTCGAGCGTGCAGATGTCGTCGTGGAGGACGGCCGGATCGCCTCCGTGGGCGCTAGGGCCACGCAAGCCGAGGCGCTGGACTGCACCCGGTTCGCAGTCGTCCCCGGGATGATCAACGCGCACGCGCACTCGAACGAGAACTGGTTCCGCGGGCTCTGGGACAACCTCCCGCTCGAGCCCTGGATGCTCTTCTCGTACCCGGTGCTGGCGGCGCCGGCCCAGTCGGCGGACGAGATCTACACCCGGACGCTCCTCGGTGGGATCGAGCTGCTGCGCTCGGGCGCCACGACCGTTGTCGACTTCCTCTACGACAACGAGGACGCCCTCGAACCGGTCGTTCGCGCCTACCGCGACCTCGGCCTGCGCGCACTGATCGCGATCGGCATGGGCGACCGGGCCTACCACGAGACCGTCGTGTTGGATTCTGGGCTGGTATCTCGCGAGATGATTTCCCGCCTCGAGCGGGAGAAGCCGCCAACCTGGGCGGAGTGGAGCGACATCGCGCGCCGCGCGGTCGAGCGCTACCACCGGCCCGACGAGGGGATCACGATCTGCCTGGCGCCGTCCGGGCCACAGCGCTGCACGGACGAGATGCTCGCCGGCTGCGCGGCGCTCGCGGACGAGCTCGATCTGATGATTCACATCCACGTGCTCGAGACGCGCATGCAGGCCGTGTCGGGACGGCGAATGTACGGGCGGACGCTGCCGGAGCACATGGACGCGCTCGGGTTCCTCTCGCCGCGCGTGTGCTTCGAGCACGGCATCTGGATGACACCGTCCGACATGGAGCTCGTGCGAGACCGCGGCGTGACCGTCGTGCACAACCCCGTGTCGAACATGAAGCTCGGCTCGGGGATCGCACCGATCCCGGAGCTGCTCGGCCACGGCGTCAACGTCGCGCTCGGCACGGACGGCATGTGCTCGAACGACGGCAATGACATGTTCGCGACGCTCAAGACCGCCGCGCTGCTGCACAAGCTGTGGGAGGTCGACTTCGAACAGTGGCTCGGCGCCGAGGAGGCGTGGCGGATCGCAACCGTCGGCGGCGCGACCGCGGCCGGGGATCGCGACGGCCTCGGCTCGCTCGAGCCCGGCCGCCGCGCAGACCTCGTGCTGCTCGATCTCGAGTCGATCGTCTTCACGCCGCTCAACAATCCCCTGCGACAAGTTGCGTTGGGGTCGACCACCCTGGCGGTGTCGTCGGTGATGGTCGGCGGCGAGTGGCGCGTACGCGACGGCCGCGTCACCGGCGTCGATGAGGCGGCCGTGCTCGCGGAAGGGCGCGCGCGTGGCGCAGAGATCGTCGCCCGCCACGACGAGGGCTTCCAGATCGGCCAGGAGCTGCTCGCGTCGGTGCGCGCAGGCTGGCTCGAAGCGATGCGGACGGACGTCGGCGTCGAGCGCAAGCTCGCGCGGTCCTAGACGAGCTCCCGGCCCTTCGAGCCAATGCCGTGCCGGGCCAAGTCCCTTCGCCAAACGACGGGGTTCCTGTCCCGCCAACCCGCTCCGCAAGCCGCAAGTTCCTTTCCAAACGACGTAACGAAAGTGTGCCGCGTTCTCCACAGGGGCCGGCGAGGTTAGGCTCGCGACGATGATCGACCTCAAGCTCGAGAACGCGCGGCTGATGGACGGGACGACCCGCGACCTCTACGTCGACGGTGGGCGGTTCGTCTCCGGTGGCGAGGCGCGCGAGACGATTGACGTCGGGGGACGGCTCGTGACGCCGCCGCTCGTCGACTGCCACCTCCACCTCGACGCGTCGCTGACCGTCGGCAGGCCGCGGTTCAACGAGAGCGGGACGCTGATCGAGGGCATCCACGTCTGGGGCGAGCTGAAGCCGACGCTGACGGAGCAGGACGTCTTCGACCGCGCCTCGGAGATCGTGCGCTGGTCGGCGGCGCAAGGGACGCTGTTCATCCGCGCGCACGCGGACGTCTCCGGTGAGAACGAAGCGATGGTGCGCGGCCTCTTGCGTGTGCGCGACGAGCTCGCCGACCTCTGCACGATTCAGGTGACCGCGTTCCCGCAGGACGGCATCTACGCACGCGACGGCGACGAGGAGCGGCTCGAGAACGCGATCCGGCTCGGCGTCGACTGCGTCGGCGGCATCCCGCATTACGAGCCGACGAGCGAGCTCGGCCTGAAGGAAGTGCACCGCGTCTTCGAGCTCGCGAAGCAGCACCACCGCCGCATCGACGTGCACTGCGACGAGACGGACGATCCGAATAGCCGCTTCCTCGAGGTGATGGCAGACGACACGGTGAAGTTCGGGCTCGGTGGCCGCGTGACGGCGAGTCACTGCACCGCGATGGGCTCGTACGAGCCGTACTACTCGTCGAAGCTGCGCGGCTTCCTCAAGCGCGCGGGCATCAACATCGTCGTCAACCCCTACGCCAACTCGCTCATCCAGGGGCGACTCGACA
>JAOPYY010000218.1 GCA_025964395.1 Actinomycetes bacterium
GTGGGTGATGAACAGGACCGAGAAGTCGAACCGGTCGCGCAGCTCGACGAGCTGCTTGAGGATCTGCCGCTGCAAGACGACGTCGAGCGCGGTCGTCGGCTCGTCCATGATCACGAGCTCCGGGCGCAGCGCGAGCGCCATCGCGATGATCACGCGTTGACGCATGCCGCCGGAGAGCTCGTGCGGGTAGGCGCGGACGCGGCGCTTGTCGATACCGACGCGGTCGAGCAGCTCGCCTGCACGCGCCAGCGCCTCGCGCTTCGACACCCGCTCGTGCGCGCGCATCATGTCGACGAACTGGTCGCCGACGCGCATCACGGGGTTGAGCGCGTTCATTGCGCTCTGGAAGACCATCGAGACGTTCTGCCAGCGGTAGCGGCGCAACTCCTCGGCGCCCCGCGCCGTCAGGTCGTCGCCGCGGAAGAGGATGCTGCCGCCGGCGACGTGCGCGGGTGGGCGCAGGATCTGCATCAGCGTGTTCGCGACCGTCGTCTTGCCGCAACCAGACTCGCCGGCGAGCCCGAGGATCTCGCCCGCGCCGATCGTCAGGTCGATCCCGTCGACCGCGACGACGTCGCCGTAGGCGACGGTCAGGCCACGGAGCTCGACGAGCGCCTTGCGCTCCGCGGCCGACTGCTGGGCTTCACGGGCCATGGCCGTCACTTCGACCTCTTGACATTGCGCAGGCGCGGGTTGCTCACTTCGTCGATCCCGGCGAGCAGGAAGACGAGGGCGACGACCGTCAGCACGAGCGCGAGACCGGGGAAGAGGAACGGCCACCATTCGCCCTGGAGCACCGTCGAGTTCGTCTGCGCCCAGTAGAGCACCATGCCCCAGCTGACGTGCGTCGTGTCTCCGAGACCGAGGAACTCGAGGCCGGCGTCGACGAGCAGCGCGATGTAGAAGACGAGCACGAACGCCGCCGCGATGCGGCTGATCATGTTCGGCATCAGCTCGCCGAAGACGATGCGCCACGTCGACTCGCCCGCCACCTTCGCCGCCTGCACGAAGTCGCGGTTCTTCAGCGTCAATGCCTGGCCGCGCAAGATGCGAGCCTCGAACGCCCAGAGCGTGAGCCCGAGCACGAGGATCATCGTCATCATCCCGCGCGCCTTGAGGTAGCCGGAGATCACGATCAGCAGCGGGATCGTCGGGATGACGAGGAAGACGTTCGTCAGGAAGTTGACGACCTCGTCCACGATCCCGCCGGAGTACGCACCGAGGATCCCGAGCGTCGTTGCGAGGGCGGTTGCGATCACCGCCGCGGCGGCTCCCAGGATCAGCGAGCGCCGCGTGCCGAGCACCACCTGCGAGAAGATGTCGCTGCCCTGGTCGGTCGTGCCGAAGAGGTGGTGCCACGACGGCGCCTGTCGCGTCGCGAGGATGTTGAAGTCGGTCGGGTTGCTGACCGAGATCCACGGCGCGATCACGGCGACCACGATCATGAACGCGATCACCAGAAGGCCGAACCGCGACTTCGGGTTCGCGAGCAGCAACGAGAGCCAACCGGGAATGTGCAGGCGGCCGCGCTTGCGTGGCGCGACGACGCTGAGCGGCGTGAGCTCCGGCTCGACGAGGGGCTGAACCTGCGACATCAGGTCGCGCGCACGCGTGGGTCGAGGACGAAGTTGAGCAGGTCCATGATGAAGCTGGACGCGATCACGCAGAACGCGAACACGAGCAGCAGCCCTTGCGTCAACGGGTAGTCGTTCCCGAGTGCGGCCTGTTGCAGCGTGAGGCCGGCGCCGGGATAGCTGAAGACGTACTCGATGAACACGAGCCCGCCGACGGCGCCGGCGAACTGCGCGGCGAATCCGTTCAGCGGCGGGAGGATCGCGTTTCGCCCGGCGTACCGCGTCATGACGCGCCGATCGCGCAGACCCTTCGCGTGCGCCATCGCGACGTACTCCTCGCTGATCGTGTTGATCATCACCGTGCGCATGTTGAGCACCCAGCCGCCTGCGAAGGCGCTGACGATCACGATGATCGGGAGCTGCGAATGCCGGAACGCGCTCGACAGGAACGCCCAGTCGAAGCCGGGCACGAGGCCGCTGTCGTAGCCGTGCTGGATCGGAAACCACTTCAGCTTCAGCCCGAGGAAGTACACGCTGAGCAGCGCGGTGAAGAACGCGGGGAACGCCCCCAGTGCCATCAGCGTCGGAACGACAACCGTGTCGACGGCGCCGCCGCGCCGCCACGCGGCGATCATCCCGATCGTCGTGCCGAGCGCGAACGCGATCAGGAACGCGACGCCGACGAGGAAGATCGAATACGGAAGCGTGCGGCCGATCACGTCCGAGACCGGCGCCGGGTAGTTCGACGTCGAGATCCCGAAGTTCAGGTGCGACAGGCGGTGCAGGTAGACGACGTAGTCGTGCCAGATCGTCCCCTTGCCTCCGCCGAGGAGCGCCTGGTAAGTCTGGATGATCCCCGGGTTCGCCTGGATCTGCGAGGGCGAGAGGTGGGCGAGCACACCGGCGATCGGGTCGCCGGGCATCAGCCGCGGCAAGAGGAAATTGAGGGTGAGCGCCACCCACACGGCGAACGCGTAGAAGACGAGTCTGCGAAGAAACCAGCGCACGGTTTTGGTGATGCCGTTGTGTGGTGCCGAGTATGACCCCGGGCGGGACCGAAGTCCCGCCCGGGTGCCCCCAAGCCCGCGTTACGGCCCGGCGTGACCGCCGGGACAGATGCGGGTGAACGACAGCAGGTTGTCCGGATAGGTGGAGAAGATCGGGTCGCCGTAGAAGTTCTTCGGCGAGTTGAAGCAGTGGAAGTACTTGGTGCTGTAGGTCGACCACCGCGGCCCGATGAACAGCGGGACGATCGGCATGTTGTCGAGGAAGTTCGTCTCGAGCTGCGTCGCGATCGTCTGCTGCTTCTTCGGGTCGAGTGTGACCTTCCACTGGTTGAGCAGACCGGTTGCCTGTGCGTTCGCCGTGTGCGACCAGTTGCCCGTCGGCGAAGCGTCCGTCCCGGAGGGGATGAGCGAGTTCTGCGACAGGTTCGCGTTGAAGTAGCCGTACGGGGAGGCCTGCGACCCTGTCTGCCAGAGCAGCGTCGCGTTCTTCGTCGCGAATGCGTTCGGGAACCAGGAGCCCCAGTCCGGCTCGAGCTTCACGTTCGAGTCGATGCCGATGTCCTGGAGGTTCTTCGTGATGATCTGGTTCGAGGCGACCCAGTCCGACCAGCCCGAGATCACGTGGATGTCCAGGGAGACGGGGTTGCCCTTCGGGTCGTACAGCTTATTGCCCTTGTAGGTGAACCCGTTGTCCGTAAGCAGCTTCTTTGCCCCGGTCGGGTCGTACTTCGCCATGGCTTGCGCGCGGGCCTTCACCTTCGGGTCGGCGACCCACTGCGGGAAGAGCCCGTTGAGGCCGATCGCGTCGGTCGGCGGTGCATAGCCGTACTCACCGAGCTTCGACACCGTGTTGCGGTCGATCGCCAACGAGAGCGCGTGCCGGAAGGCGACGATGCTGTACGGGTAGACGTTGTTGTCGAAGACGAGCGAAATCGGATACGCGGTCGTCGCGTAGAACGCGTGGAAGTGCGCCGGATCCTTCGAGGTGTACGCCTTGTCGACGCCTGGGATGAAGTTGTGCGTCCAGTCGACCTGACCGCTCTGTGCGAGCGCGAGAGCCGAGTCGTTGGACGACGCCTGCACGTACTCGAGGCAGTTGATCAGCGGCTTGCCGGCCTGCCAGTAGTGCGGGTTCTTGCTGAGCACGTAGTCCTGGGTCGTGAAGCGCGTGATGCGCGTGAACGGGCCTGAGCCGACCGGGTTCGGGTTGGTGAATGTCGCCGGGTCGGCGACCTTCGACCAGATGTGGCGCGGGATCACATACGTGGAGTTCAGCGTCGCTGCGATGAACTGCGAGTCCGGCGTCTTCAGGCCGATCACGACGGTGTCGGCGCCCTTGGCCTTGACCGACGCGATGTTCGTGTCCGGCCGCGTCAAGCCGATGACGTCCATCACCTTGTTCTGCCGGCCGGCCGTGAGGCTGTAGACGACGTCGGTCGAGGTGAGCGACTTGCCGTCCGACCACTTGACGCCCTTGGCGAGGTTGAGCGTCAGGGTCTTGTTGCCGTTGCTCCACTTCCACGTGCGGGCGAGCCACGGGAGGGTCGGCTTCCCACCCTCGGGCGAGACCGTGAGCCCTTCGTAGACGGCGCCTCTGACGAACTGCCCGCTGGGCAGGCCGGTGGCGGTGAACGGGTTGAAGTTCTTCGTGAACGCCGGATCGCCGGATCCCGTCATCACGAGGCACGGGTGGCCGGCGAGCGGACCGGCTTCCTTGGCGACGCCGCTCGGGCGCGCCGCGGCGACCGCGACGACGACGAACGCCGCCAGGACGACGGCGGCGCTGGTTGCGGCGATTACCGAGACGCGGGTGGACCGTGGGGACATGGGGGACATTGCCTTCCTTTCCTGCCGCCGGGGGCGACTGAGGGTCGAACCGGGATTCATTACCGTAAATTTCCGGGAACGGTTAACACGGCAACGAGCCTCGTGTCAAGCGTTTCCCCTCTGCAACATGTAAATTCTGCCGGGAATTGCCGGAAACGTTTCCGAGTGCTTCAATAGGCGCTCTATGGCCCAGGCCGACACCCAGAGGGAGCCCCCGTTCCGCGGCCGGGCGACGATCCGCGACATCGCGGATCTCGCAGGCGTCTCGATCGCGACCGTCTCGCGCGTGCTCAACGACCGCCCCGACGTGGCGCCGGAAACGCGCGAGAACGTCCTGCAGGTCGTCCGTGAGCAGGGGTTCAGCACGAACCGCGGCGCCCGCGGCCTCTCGAGCGGCCGCACCGGGATGATCGGCCTGACGTTGCCACTGGTCGCCGACGCCTACTTCGGGCCGATGCTGAGCGGAGCGTCCGAGGCGCTCTACGAGCGCGACATGCGGATCGTCCTTGCCCCGACCTTCCACGATCACGATCGCGAGATGTCGCTCCTCGATCGCCTGATGCGCGGAACGACCGACGGCGCGATCCTGATGCTGCCGGAGGAGTCGGCGGACGAGCTACGGATGCTGCAGCGCCAGGGATTCCCGTTCGTCGTCGTCGACCCGCGCGAGGCGCCCCCCGAGGGCATCGCCTGCGTCGCGGCGATGCACGCTTCGGGCGCGAAGCAGGCGACCGAGCACCTGCTCGAGCTCGGCCACCGCCGGATCGGCGCGATCGCCGGTGCACAGGGCTGGTACGCGACCGAGGAACGGCTGCTCGGCTTCCGCGCCGCGCTCGCGGGCGCCGGGATCCTGCTCGACCCGGAGCTGATCGTGTACTCGGACTGGCGCATCCCTCAGGGCACGCAGGCTGCAGAACAGCTGCTCTCGCTGCCGGACCCGCCGACGGCGATCTTCGGCTTCAACGACAACGTGGCGATCGGAGCGCTGCACGCGGCACACGCGCGCGGCCTCTCGGTGCCGGA
This sequence comes from Actinomycetes bacterium, assembly GCA_025964395.1. Classification (GTDB taxonomy): domain Bacteria; phylum Actinomycetota; class Thermoleophilia; order Gaiellales; family Gaiellaceae; genus PALSA-600. The sequence goes on from JAOPYY010000218.1 coordinate 5,432, forward strand.
CGACCTCTCGGTCGTCGGCTTCGACGACACGGAGCCGGCGAAGATCGTCACGCCGCAGCTCACCTCGGTTCGCCAGCCGCTCGCGGAAATGGGTCGCATGGGTGTCAGCCTGCTCGTGCGGCTGATCGAAGGCCAGCGCGTCGATGCGCTCCGGGTGGAACTTGCGACGAAGCTCGTCGTCCGCGATTCCACGGCTCCGCCGCGGGCGTGAGCCGGTGCGCGTCGCGGTCGTCGCGGCGTTCGTCCTCGCCGGCCTAGCGGTCGGCTCGACCTTCGCGCTCGGCGGCGGGCCGCGCAACGCCTACACCGTGCGCGGGCTCGTCTCGGACGAGCACCGGCGCGCGTCGCAGGTCGATTCGCGGCTCGTCAACACGTGGGGTCTCGCCGCCAGCCCGACTGGCCCCTGGTGGGCGTCGAACGAAGCGAGTGCGACGAGCACGCTCTACTCCGGCGAGGGACGCAAGCAACTGCTCACGGTCACCGTCGAGGGCGGGCCGACGGGCATTGCCTACTACGGCGGCAAGCGCTTCCGTGTTGCGGCCGGCGGCAAGTCGGATCCCGCGCGGTTCATCTACGCCTGTGAGGACGGGATGCTGCGCGCGTGGACGCCGACGGTGCCGAAGGGCTGGTCGACCGAGGCAATCGTCGTCGTCAACGAGGCTGCGGAGGCGGCGGTCTTCCGCGGCGTCGCGATCGATCGCGATCGCGTCTACGCGACCGACTTCCACAACGCGCGCGTCGACGTGTACGACGCGTCGTGGCATCGCGTGCGTCGCGCGGGTGCGTTCGCCGACGCGTCGATTCCCGAGTGGTACGCGCCGTTCGGCATCCAGGCGATCGGGGGTCACCTGTTCGTTACCTACGTCGCGCGTGCACCGGTCAACGGGAACGACTCGCCGACCGGCGGGTATGTCGACGAGTTCGACCGCAACGGCGCGCTCCTGGCGCGGGTTGTGGGGACAGGCGTGTTGAACGCGCCGTGGGGGATGGCGCTCGCACCGCGGGCGTTCGGTCGCTTCGGCGGCGACCTGCTCGTCGGCAACTTCGGTGACGGACGCATCAACGCCTACCGGCGAAGCGGGACGCGCTGGTCGTACGACGGGACGCTGCACAACACGAGGGGGAAGCCGCTCATCGTGAATGGCCTGTGGGCGCTCGCGTTCGGAAACGGCGGGACCGCCGGTCCTGCGGACACGCTCTTCTTCGCCTCCGGTCCGCATGACTGGCTCGGTGAGACCGAGCGCGGGGTGCACGGACTGTTCGGTTCGATCAGGGCTTCGTAAGCATCACGCGACCGTGACGACGACGCGCTGCACTTCGTTGTTGGCGTAGCCGCCGACGTTCCATTGCTGTTCGGACGACTGCGCGTTGCCCGCCTCGTCGCGCGCGCGGCAGGCAAGCACGTGCGGTCCCGGCTCGGTCGCGTTCCAGTCGTAGCTCCAGCTGCGCCACGCCCATGGGCCGAGCTCCGGCGGTTCGAGCTCCGCGGTCTGCCACGTCGCGCCGTCGTCGGTGCTGACTTCGACTGCCGCGACCGGGGCGTGCCCCGACCAGGCGCGGCCCTCGATCGTCACCTTCCCGGCGGGCACGGTCCGCTCCCGGGTCATGAAGTCGGGAATGCCCGGCGGCACCATCAGCGCGCGCGGATAGATGCGCGAGAGCGGCTCACCGTCGTCCTCCTCGTTCTGGCGCAGGCGGTAGCCGCGCGCCTGCTGGTAGCCGGTGAACGGCTCGGCGAGCAGCGTGATGCGCGTGAGCCACTTCACGTTCGTCATGCCGTACCACCCGGGTACGAGCAGGCGCAATGGAAAGCCGTGCTGAGGTGGAAGCGGGACGCCGTTCAGCTCGTAGGCGAGCAGCACCTCGGGCAGAGCGGCGTCCGCGAGCGTCAGGCTGCGCTGGAAGAACTGCTCCTCGTCGTTCTCGATCCCGCGGTCGAGCCCGGTGAAGAGCACCTCGGCGGTCTCGGGGTCGACGCCCGCCTGGTCGAGCAGGTCGCGCAGCCGGGCGCCGCGCCAGCGTCCGGTTCCGACCGCTTCGAGGAGCCACGGCTGGCTGACCGGCCGCGGGGCCAGGCGTGCGCGCCCGTTGCCCGCGCACTCCATCGTGGCGATCACCTCGTGGGACGGCAACGCGCGGATCGCGTCGAGGTCGAGCGAGAGTTCGGTGCGGACGCGGCCGTCGACCTCCAGGCGCCAGGTCTGCACATCGACCTGCGGGATGTCGTAGTGGATCAGGAGGTAGTGGAGCCCGATCGGCGTGATCGCCTCGCGGAGCGCCTCCAGCGGCATGCCGTGGTTCCGAGCCGCCAGCTGCAGCTCCTCGAGGCTGATCCCACAATCCTCACTCACTCGTTTAGTATCACTGTATGCCGCGCTACATCATCGTTCGCAGCTTCGATGTCACCGAGCCGGAGATGGGCCCCGTTGGACGGCGCTCGAGGGAGCTGACCGAGGGGGAGTTCCCCGAGATCACCTGGGAGCACAGCCACGTCGTGGTCGACGACGCAGGCAAGGTGCGGACCTATTGCGTCTATGCCGCGCCGAACGAGGAGATGGTGCGGGAGCACGCAACGAGGCTCGGCAGGCATGAGATCGACTCGCTGGCAGAGATCGCGGGCGACGTCACGCCTGCGGACTTTCCGGCCGTCTGACATCCGTCAGGTGGAACGAGGCCTGGGCGGCGACCGCGACCCGCCGCCGAAGGGCGCTCGTCTGGTCCACGTCTTCTGCCGGGACGAGCCTCAACGCCTCGCGGTAGAGAAACGCTGCGTGATCCTTCGCCCAGCCGCGCTCGGCTTGTTCAGCCGCGCGCATGAGCTGCTTCACGGCGCGCTCATGATCGCCGGCGTTGCGCCAGTGGCGCGCGAGCGCTCCGATCTTCTCGCGTGACGCGCCCGTCGAGCTCTCGAAGAACTCGGCGACGAGTCCGTGCCGCCGGGCGCGATCGGCACGCGGCAGCAGGTCATAGGCGACATCGCGGATCAGCACGTGCGTAAACGCGAACTGGGCCTCGCCCTCGATCATCGAGGCTGCTTCCCGGCGCACGAGGTCGCGGCGTTCGAGCTCTTCGAGCAGATACGCGCGCTCGCCGTTCTCGGGGCTCATCGCGCGCAGCGCTCCTTCCCAGAAGACTTTGCCGACGACCGAGGCGTCGATGAGGAGCGCCCGCGCCGCGCGCGGCAATGCGTCTAGCCGGGCTGCGACCAGCGCGCGCACGCTCGTCGGCAGCGTCCCCGACGCGGTCTCGTCGATCGTCGCGGCGAGCTGCTCGATGAACAGCGGGTTGCCCTCGGCAACCCGGATCACCTCGTCGACACGATCGGTTTCGCCGAGCCGACGCACAGCGAGCTCTCGCGCATCCTGTTCGCCGAGCGGTGCGAGTGTGAGCGCGGTGTACGCCGAGATCCCGTTCGCCCAGCCTTTCCGAGTGTCGTGCAGCTCCGGGCGCGAAAGGGTGAGGAGCAGCAACGGCAAACTGCGTATGCGAGTCGCAAGTGTCTCGATCAGATCGAGCATGTTCGTATCCGCCCAATGGATGTCCTCGAAGACGAGGACTGTCGGCTGGTGGCGCGCTGCTCCCTCGAGGAACTGCCGGGCAGACGAGAAGAGCACGTCGCGGTCGGCCGCCTCGTTGCCGGCGTCGATACCGACGATCACGCCGAGGTGTCCCGCGACGAGGTTCGCGTCGGCGTCGGCGTTCACAAGCAGCTCGGCCGCTCGCCGACGCAGCTTGTCTGCCACCACTTCCGGCGAATCGCTTTCGAAGACGTCGCACAGCTGCATCAGCTGGCTCGCGAGGGAGCCGTAGGTGCCGCTCTCGCGATACGGCAACGCGCGACCCCGCACCACACGCGCGCCTCCGTCGGTTGCGAGGCGTGCGAACTCGGCGGCCACCGTCGACTTGCCGACGCCGGCCGGTCCAAAGATCGAGACGAGGTGCGGCTGCTGTTCGCGGGTGGCTCGCTCCCAGAAGGTGCGTAGGATCGCGAGCTCACTGTCGCGCCCGACGATCGTCGAGTCCGAGAGCGGCCGCTCGCCGACCTCGGTCAGCGCGCGCACTGCGATCCACGCCTCGACCGGGTGCTCTTTCCCCTTGGCGAGGACCGGCTCCGTCGCCTGGTACTCGATCGCGCCCCGCGTCTCACGGTAGGTCTCCTCTCCCACGATGACACCGTTCACTGGTGCTGCGGCCTGCAGGCGCGAGGCCGTGTTGACGACGTCTCCGGTGACCATGGACTCGCCGAGCGCGACGCGGGCGCCGAGGGAGACGACCGCTTCGCCCGTGTTGACCGCGATGCGGATCTGCAGGTCGCCGTCTGCGAGCTCGCCGACGGCGTCACGCACGACGAGCGCGGCGCGTACCGCGCGCTCGGCGTCGTCGCCGTGCGCGAGCGGTGCGCCGAAGAGTCCCATCACGGCGTCGCCGATGAACTTCTCGACAACACCGCCGAACGACTCGATCTCGCGTCGGACCCGCTCGTGGTACGGCGTCAGGAACGCCTGCACCTCTTCCGGGTCGAGGCGCTCCGCGCGGGCGGTGAAGCCGACGAGGTCGACGAAGATGATGGTGACGACGCGGCGCTCGACCCCAGGGGGCTCGTCGGCCGCGAG
>JAOPYY010000250.1 GCA_025964395.1 Actinomycetes bacterium
TCTGGCGCGCGTTCGTCGACGGTATGTCACCCGGTCGCGACGTCGCCGAGCTGAATGCGAACTTGCGCGCGCTCGGCTACGGCGCCCCGGTGGGCGACACGTTCACCGGCGCGACGCGGGCCGCGATCGTGAGCTTGGAACGCGCCCACGGCCTTGAACAGACAGGGCAGCTCCTGCTCGGCTCCGTGATCGCCAAGCCCGGCGCGGTACGTGTCACGAGCGTGCAGCCGACGCTCGGAGCGGCCGTCCAGCCGGGCGTCGTGCTCGGTGTCAGCTCGACCGAGCGGCAGGTCACGATCGCGCTCGACGCCGCCCAGCAAGCGTCGATCAAGGTGGGCGACAAGGCGACGATCGTGTTGCCGAACAACGACACGACGCCGGGTGTCGTCTCGTCGGTCGGTAGCGTCGCGACGACACCGTCGGACAGCGGCTCCGGACAGAGCCAGACGCCGACGGTCGACGTCCAGATCACACCGACCCACCCGGCGGCGACAGGTCGGCTCGATCAGGCGCCCGTGCAGGTGTCGGTCGTGACGGCGAGTGTCGAGAACGTGCTCGTCGTCCCGGTCAACGCCCTCCTCGCCCTTGCTGGTGGCGGCTACGCCGTCGAGACGGTCGACCGCGCCGGCGCCCATCGCGTCGTTGCGGTGAACACCGGGTTGTTCGACGACTCCCAGGGTCTCGTCGAGGTGACCGGCACCGGCCTCGCTGCCGGACAGCGCGTCGTGGTGCCCTCGTCATGAGTGCTGTGCTCGAGCTCGATGCGGTCACAAAGACCTACGGGACGGAGCCGCCCGTCTCGGCGCTGGACGGCGTGAGCTTCACCGTCCAGGAAGGCGAGCTGGTCGCGATCGTCGGTCCGTCCGGGTCTGGGAAGTCGACGCTGCTCCATTTGATGGGCACGCTCGATCGTCCGAGCTCGGGTGTCGTTCGCATCACCGGCTTCGACAGCGCACAACTCTCCGACCGCGAGCTCGCCGCACTGCGCGCCACTCGCATCGGGTTCGTGTTCCAGCAGTTCTTTCTCGCGGAGCACGCAACTGCGCTCGAAAACGTCGCGGACGGCCAGCTCTATGCCGGTGTCGGACCTGCCACGCGGCGCCGGATGGCGGTAGAGGCGCTCGACCGTGTGGGCCTCGGCGGCCGGGCGAGTCACCGCCCGACGCAGCTCTCGGGCGGTGAGCGGCAACGTGTTGCGATCGCGCGCGCGCTCGTCGGGCGTCCCGCGATCGTGCTCGCCGACGAGCCGACGGGCAACCTCGACTCCGCCACCGGCGCCACGATCCTCGAGCTGCTGCACGCGCTGCACCGCGAGGGCTCCACGATCGTCGTGATCACACACGACCGTGACCTTGCAGCACGTCTTCCCCGCCGCGTCGAAATGCTCGACGGCCGGATTGTCAACGACACGAAAGGAGGCTGACCCGATGACTCGTATCCATGTGCTGCTCGTTGCGGCCTTCCTCGCCGTCGCGGGTGGCGTCACGCTCGGCGCACCACTCACTGCGGCCGCGGGGCTCAACGCGTGCCCAGCCTCGAATCCGCCGAACATGCTGGCGATCGTCAGCGGAAGCTCGCAGACCGCACAGCTCGGAAAGGCGTTCCAGCAGAACCTGCAGGTCGCGCTGGCGAACAGCAACGGTTGTCCGCTCACTGGTTCGCTTGCAGGCATCTCGATCAACTTCGTCGCGCCCGCGATTGGTGCGAGCGGCACCTTCGCCTCCAGCGCCTCGAACGTCGCCGTCGTCGGCACCGATGCAAACGGTGTCGCAGTCGCGCCGCCGCTCACCGCCAACAACACGGCCGGCGCGTACAGCGTCCACGCTGAATCGGACTACGGAACGATCAAGCTCTACCTGACGAATACCGCGCACGGCGTTGCGACGACCATCGCTGCGGCCGGACAGGCCGAGCAGTCGGCGGCAATCCTCAGTCGCTATGCCGAGCCGCTCCGTGCAACGGTGCTCGACGTCGATGGGCGCCCGGTGCAGGGCGCGAGTGTTGCCTTCTCGCTCGGAACGGGGATCTTCGGCGCCAGCGCCACCTTCATCGGCGGAGGCGCGCAGGCAACTGCGATCACCGATGCCGCGGGCCAGGCGACCTCACCGCCCGTGATCGCCAACGGTGCTGCGGGGTCGTTCGCCGCCAGTGCGTCTGTCGAGGGCCTCTCCGAGCCCGTGAGCTACTCGCTCCGCAACCTGGCGACGAAGACCACGCTCGCGACGACGACGCCCACGGCGCAAACGGCCACGGTGACGGCGAGCTACCGGCGTCCGCTCCAGGCGCGGGTCCTCGGCGGTGACGGCCACCCCCTCGAAGGCGCAACCGTCACCTTCGCTCTCGGGTCGAGCGCGGCCGGGTCGACTGCGGCCGCCGCGGGAGCGACGTTCGCCGGCGGTGCGACACAGGCCACTGCGCCGACCGATGCGTCCGGGATTGCCACGTCTCCGCGCTTTCGCGCGGGCATCACCGCCGGCCGCTTTACCGCGACGGCGACTACCACCGGCGTCACCGAACCGCTGAGCTTCTCGCTGCGCAACGTGGCAGGGAAACCCGCGGCGATCGTCGCGGGCGTCGCGGCGAGCGAGTCCACGCTGGTTGGCTCCCCCTTCCCGATCCGGCTGGGCGTCACCGTCACCGACGCGAACAACAATCCCGTGCGCGGCGCACGTGTCACGTTCACCGCTCCCGCCCGCGGACCAAGGGGCCGCTTTGGTAGGCGCGCGCGCATCGCCCGGGTCACGACCAACGCGTCAGGTATCGCGGTCGCGCCTGGCTTCACCGCGGGACGCGTACCGGGCGGTTACGTCGTCACCGCGAGCGTGGCCGGGGCCAACCGTGCAGCAGCCTTCGCACTCGTCAACGAGCGGCCATGAGCGCTGATGCGACACTTGCGCCGGGCAAGCTGCGGCCTTCGGACCTTGCACGCGTCGCCAGCGTGGGGGTGCGCACGCGGCGGCTGCGCGCCGCGCTCTCGGCGCTCGGGATCGCGATCGGAGTCGCCGCAATAGTCGCCGTGCTTGGGCTGTCGGCGTCCTCGCAGGCGGGGCTGCTCGCCGAGATCGACCGGCTCGGCACGAACCTGCTCACGGTCACGAACGGCCAGAGCTTCTTTGGCGATACCGCCTCGCTGCCGCTCGCGGCGCCGGCGATGATCGCCCGCATCGGGCCGGTCCAGCGAGTGTCCGAAACCGGAGCGACAAGTGCGGCTGTCTACCGCAGCCCGCTCATCCCGTCCGTCAACACCAACGCGCTGAGCGTGCAGGCCGCGAGCCTCGACCTCCTGCCGACAGTCGGCGCGAGCATTGCCCAGGGCCGCTACCTGAACGCCGCGACCGCGCGTCTGCCGGTCGTCGTGCTCGGCGCAGCTGCGGCCGACCGGCTCGGGATCAGCCGCATCTACCCGGGAGAGCGCGTCTGGCTCGGCGGCCAGTGGTTCTACGTCGCGGGCATTCTCACGGCCGCGGAGCTGGCGCCTGAGATCGACACCTCGGCGCTCGTCGGTTTCGCTGCCGCCGCGCGGTACCTCGGCTTCGACGGCCACGCAAACACCGTCTACGTCCGCGCCGAGACGAGTCAGGTCAGCGCGGTCCAGTCGGTGCTCGCAGCGACGGCCAACCCGGAAGCGCCGAATGAAGTGAACGTCAGCCAGCCCTCCGCGACGCTTCAGGCCCGCGCCGCCGCCCAGGGAGCGCTGAACGGGCTGTTTCTCGGCCTGGGCGCCGTCTCGCTGCTCGTCGGCGCGGTTGGCGTCGCGAACATCATGGTCATCTCGGTGCTCGAGCGCCGCTCGGAGATCGGGCTGCGCCGCGCACTCGGAGCGACCAAGGGGCACATCCGCCTGCAGTTCCTGTCCGAAGCCGTGCTGCTCGCGCTGCTCGGCGGCGCGGTCGGGGTCGCGGGCGGCGCAGTTGCGACCGCCATCTACGCCACGACAAAGCACTGGGCAATCGTGATCCCGACGGTCGCGTGGGCGGGCGGTTTCGGCGCCGCGCTCGCGATCGGCGCGATCGCCGGCCTGCTGCCTGCGCTCCGCGCTGCGCGGCTCGCACCGACCGAGGCGTTGCGCACGGTCTAGGCAAGGCCCCACCAGAGATGCGAACATATGTTCGTGTCTCGGGAAGCGACGATCCTCCACGCCGACCTGGATGCGTTCTACGCATCGGTCGAGCAGCGGGACGATCCGCGGCTGCGCGGACGCCCGGTGATCGTCGGCGGCGGCGTCGTGCTGGCCGCGAGCTACGAGGCGAAGGCGTACGGCATTCGCACCGCGATGGGTGGAGCTCAGGCGCGCCGGCTGTGCCCGCGGGCGATCGTCGTGCCGCCGCGCATGTCGGCGTACAGCGAGGCGAGCAAGGCCGTGTTCGAGGTATTCCACGACACATCGCCGTTCGTCGAGGGGATCTCGATCGACGAGGCGTTCCTCGACGTGCGCGGGATGCAGCGGATCGCGGGCTCGCCGGTCGAGATCGCCGTGCGCCTGCGTAGCAACGTCCTCGAGCGCGTCGGCCTGCCGATCACCGTCGGTGTCGCACGCACGAAGTTCCTCGCCAAGGTTGCGAGCCGCGTCGCGAAGCCCGACGGCCTGCTCGTCGTGCCGCCGGAACGCGAGCTCGCGTTCCTCCATCCGCTGCCGGTCGAGCGGCTCTGGGGCGTGGGGGCGATCACGGCGCGGAAACTCCACGAACACGGGCTCGCGACAGTCGGTGACGTAGCCCGCGTCGACGAGGGAATCCTCATGGCGCTGCTCGGCCGTACGTCAGGGCGCCAGCTGCACTCGCTTGCGCACAACCGCGACGCTCGTCAGGTGCAGCAGCGCCGCCGCCGGCGCTCGATGGGGGCGCAACATGCGCTCGGCCCCCGGCCGCGAGCGCCCGGTGAGATCGACGTCGTCCTCGTCGGGCTCGTCGATCGCGTCACGCGCCGCATGCGCGCAGCCGGGCGCGTCGGCCGTACCGTGGTGCTCCGGCTTCGCTTCGCCGACTTCACACGCGCAACCCGGTCGCGCACGCTGCCGCAGGCGACCGCGGAGACGCACGCGATCCTCAACGCAGCGCGAGAGTTGCTTGCGACGGCGACGCCGCTGATCGAGCGTCAGGGGCTGACGCTCGTCGGGATCGCGGTCAGCAACCTGGAGAACGACGATGCCGTGCAACTCGCGTTGCCGTTCGATTCGTGGAGCGGCGGCGCGCTCGACGTGGCGCTCGACGAAGTGCGGGAACGGTTCGGATCGACCGCAGTGACGCGAGCTGCTCTGCTCGGCCGCGATCAGGGCTTCACGATGCCGATGCTGCCCGACTGAATATGTAACCGTCCAGGAACGCGTTGCGGAACTTGCCGCCGCCGTCCAGCTCTTGCGCGAGACGGCGGAAGTCCGGCAGCTTCGGGTAGCGGGCCTCGATCAGCTCCGCCGACCCGACGAACAGCTTCCCCCAGTGCGGTCGCGCGTCGAACGGCTCCAGTGCGCTCTCGATCCGCGGTAAGAGCGCGAGCACCGCGGCCGGCAACGGCTTCCACGTGAAGTGGAACGCGACGCTGTCCTGCTCGAAGAAGGGGCTGAGCCAGAGCGTGTCCTCGGCGATCGAGCGGATCTCCGAGATGAAGAGCAAGGGAGAGACCATGGCTCCTAGCCGCCGCAGCTCCGACGCCGCGGCGGCGCCATGCTCGCGCGGCACCACGTACTCCGACTGGAGCTCGGCGCCGCTGCTGGGTGTGAACGCGAGGCGGAAGTGCGGCAGCCGTTCGTGCGACGGGCCGGGCACGCCGAGCTGCTCGGTGGCGTTCTCCGCGCCTGAGCCCGGCACCGGGTTGCGCGGCCCCGGCGCAGGGCTTCCGCCGAAGTACGACGACTGCGGGTCCAGCTCCTCCGTTGTCTTGACCCAGGCCTGCGCGACCGCTGGCTCCCAGGTCGTGAACAGGCTGACGCTGTAACCCCGAGCGAGGATTGCATCGAGCTCGGCTTCGACCGCTGGCAACGGCAGCTGCTCGAACACGTACTGGCGCAGGTCGAACGCCGGGACAACGTCGAGCGATACGCGCGTGACGAGGCCGAGAGCACCGACGCCGACGACCGCGCCGTCGAAGTCCGCGTCGCCGCGGCGGAGCTGCCTGATCGAACCGTCCGCGGTGACGAGCTCGAGCGCCGAGGCCCCGGCGGCGAGCGACTGGTTCGCCGCGCCGGAGCCGTGGGTGGCGGTCGCGATCGCTCCGCCGACCGAGATGTGCGGCAGCGAGGCGAAGTTCGGGAGTGCGAGGCCGCGATCGTGCAGCGCTGTGGCGAGCTCGCCGTAGCGGATCCCGGCCTCGACGGTCACCGTCTCGTCCCCGATCTCGACGATGCGGTCGAGGTGCTCCGTCGAGAGCAGTGCGCCCGTCGAGTCCGCGACTGTGCTGAACGAATGACGCGTGCCGAGCGGCCGTAGCGTCTCGGCGCCCGCGATCATTTCCTGCGCCTCGGCCGTCGACCGCGGGCGCAGGATGCGCTCCGTCGAATAGGTGACGTTGCCGGCCCAGTTGCGTTCCATGCGCGCACGCTGCCAGAAACCAAAAGCTCAGCGGCTTCCTAGCGAACTCTTCGCTGGGTCGAACCGGGCTCTTATGTGCACGCGCGATCGTTCGAGGGGTCACATCAAGTGACGGAAACATTCAACGAAAGGAACACAGCATGAGCACCATCGCCTCCAAAACCATGGCCACCAACACCACGCAGAGCGCCTCCACGCCGGCAGTACCGCCGGAGCACGACGAGACCCTGCTCACCGATGACGTGCTCGAGACGGTGAAGGAGATCGCGCTCGACGAGCTTCCTGGCGGCACGATCGTCGGCATCGAGGCCGATGCAAACGGCGCCGGTTACCTGGCCCACATGTTGAACGCCGACGGCACGCCGATGACGGTCTACCTCGATGCGAGCTTCGACTTCGTCGAACTCAGTTGAGCAAGGCGAACGGGTGGGAGGCCCGCTCGTGCGGGCCTCCCACTAGGCTCAATCCATGAACCCAACATTCCTGCTGGGCGGCGAGCTCGAGGTTCGCCGTCTCGGCTTTGGCGCAATGCGCATCGTGAACGACAGGGAAGAAGGAGCCCGCGTGCTCCGCCGCGCGATCGAGCTGGGCGTGACGCTGATCGACACGGCGAACATCTACGGGGCCGGCGTCAGCGAGGAGGTGATCGCGGAGGCGCTGTATCCCTATCCCGACGACCTCGTGATCACCACGAAGGGCGGGCTCGGGTGGGGCCTGCAGGATCGGATCCGCGACGGTCGCCCAGAGCATCTCCGGGAGGCGCTCGACGCAAGCCTGCGCCGGCTCCGGCTCGAGCGGATCGATCTGTATCAGCTCCACCGGCACGATCCTGAGGTGCCGATCGAGGAGTCGATCGGCGCGCTCGAGGAGCTGCGGAAAGAAGGAAAGATCCGGCTGATCGGCGTGTCGAACTTTTCGCTCGACCAATTGCGCGTCGCTCAATCGGTAACGAAGATCTCCAGCGTTCAGAACCAGTACAACCGCGGCCTGCTCGTCTCGGACGAAGTCCTCAATGCGTGCGAGGCGGAAGGCATCGCGTTCATGCCCTGGAGCCCTCTCGGCGAAGGGCTGCGCGATTCGGCGTATGAGCTGCGTTGGCTACTCGATCGCTCGCCGGTGATGCTGCCGATTCCGGGCACGTCGAGCGTCGCGCACTTCGAAGAGAACATGCTCGCGGTCGTCGATGAACGCGCGGTCGCTTAAGACGCCAGGTCGGACTCGGCGACGACGCGGAGTGCTTGCGCCGCGATAGTCAGCGCCGGGTTCATCGCTGCTGACGATGGAAAGAATCCGGCGTCGATCACCCAGAGGTTCTCGAGATCGTGGGCCTTGCACCACGGGTCGAGAACGCTCGTCGCGGGATCGGCGCCGGCGACGACCGTGCCGCACTGGTGGCTGTTCATGCTGATGTCGAAGTGCTGCGTGAGCACGGCGTCGTAGCCCGCAGAGCGAAGCAGGCGCTTCGCCCGCTCGAGTAGACGGCGGTGCGTGCGCAAGCCACGCGCGAGGCGCGCGGTCGTGATCGTGCCTGCGTCGTCAACCGTCACGCGGTTGTCGCGATGGGGCAAGTCCTCGGCCATGATCAACCACTCGACACTGCGACGCGCGATCTGGTTCAGCGCCGCCACCGGCACTCCACGCGGCGCAGCTGTCTTCATCATCACGCCCTGCACCTTCCCGATCAGCTGCAGCGCGCCGAGCGGACGGCCCTCGCCGCCGTCGAGGTACCAGTCGTTCACCGACAACGTCTTCTGGAACGTCACATCGTTGCGACGGTTCACGTCGACGGCGACGATGTGCGCGTTGTTGTGCATCATGAAGTTGCGGCCGACCTGACCGGACGAGTTCGCGACGTCTGATCCGAGCAGCAAGGCAGCGGAGTTGACAGCCCCTGCGGCAAGCACGAACTTCGCGCCCGTCACCCTCAGCTCGCCGTCGCTGTCCTCCGCAACGAGGTGACCGACCCTCCGGCCGGCGGCGACGATCCGCCGCACGCGCACGCCGGGAGCGAGCCGGGCGTTCCCGGTCGCAAGCGCGGGTTCGATGCCGCACGTTTCTGCGTCGCTCTTGGCGCCGAGCTTGCACGGGAAGCCGTCGCAGGTGCTGCAGCGAATGCACAGCCCGCCCTCGCGACGGTCGACGCCCATCGCATTCGAGCTCGGGCTGACTCCCTGCGCGCGCAGACGCTCGGCGAGCTCGGCAATGTACGGCTCGTGCTCCAGCGCGGGGTGGGGGTACGCGCTGCTGCGCCACGGCTCGGTCGGGTCCTCGCCGGTCGCGCCGTGCACGGCGTACATCCGCTCCGCCTCGCCGTAGTACGGCTCGAGATCCGCATAGCCGAACGGCCACGCCGGCGAGATCCCATCCTCGTGCTCGACGGCGTCGAAGTCCCGCTCGCGGAACCGAGGGAGGCTCGCGCCGTACACCTTCGTGTTGCCGCCGACGACGTAGTGCACGCCGGGCGCAAAGCTGCGGCCGTCGCCGTCGAGCCACTGCTCGCTCGGCTTGTACCGGCGCTCCGCGAAGACCGCGCGGGGCGACCAGTTCTCCGCCTCGCGCGGCAGCCGCTCTCCGCGTTCCAGCACGAGCACGTCGACCCCGCGACGCGCGAGCGCGTGCGCGGTCGTACCGCCGCCCATCCCGGAGCCGATGATCACGACGTCCGCGGTCAGCGTGCGCACTAGAGCCCTGATGTGGAATTGGGTGCTTGCTGGGATGGCTCAGACCAAGCAGGTCGTTCGGGTCGGGCGCAGGGCCTAGCGGTGTCTACGTTCAAGCCCGACCCGGGCGAGATGCGCCGCGTCTGAGCCACCATCCGCGAGTGCGTGTATTTCACGTCAGGCCTCTAACCTAACCGAAGAGCTCTTCGAGCTTGGCCCGCATCACGGCCGGGTCGGGATCGACGCCCGTCCAGTGCTTGATGCCGATCACACCCTGGTTGACGAGCATCCCGAGCCCGTCGAGCACGGTGCAGCCGCGCGCTTCGGCGTCGCGGATCAGCCACGTGCGTGGTGGGTTCGGGATTACGTCGGCGACCACCATCCCCGGTTGCAGCGAATCGAGCTCGAGCCCGAGCCGTGCGTCGAGGTCGGGGAAGAGACCGATCGACGTCGCGTTCACCACGATGTCGATGCTGTCCGGGACGGAATACGCACTCTGCCACACGACGAGCTCGGCGTCCGCTGGAGTTCGCTCGTTCAGCAGCGCGACGAGCTCGGCGCCGCGCGTGTCGTCCCGGTTGACGATCGTGATCCTCGCGGCCCCGGCCAGGGCGGATTCAACCGCGATCGCGCGCGCGGCGCCGCCCGCTCCGAACACCACGAGTGACTTCCCCGCCGGGTCAACGACGGTGCGCAGCGCGGTGAGGAATCCCTGCCCGTCCGTGTTCTCGCCGATGAAGCGGCCGTCGCGACGCACGACGCAGTTCACGGCGCCGATCACGGCGGCCGAGTCGGCGAGGCCGTCGAGATGCTCGATCACCGCGACCTTGTGCGGGAGGGAGCAGTTGAACCCGACCCAGCCCATCGCCCGTGCGCCCCGTACTGCGTCGCCGAGTGCGGCCGGCGCGACCTCGCAGTTCAGGTAGCGGGCGTCGAGCCCGTGCTGGCGGTAGGCAGCCTCCACCATCGCGACCGTCGGGTTCTCTGCCGCCGGCATGGCGAAGCATCCGGTCAGGGTGCTTAGGAATTGCATCGAGAAAGAGTAGTGTCATCCGGCCGTGACGGTCTCGGCGGTCTTTGCCGGCTGACCTCGCGAACTCACGCGGCGAGGAGCGTCGTATCGTGATCCGTGCGTGACGCGTCGAGCACCTCACGCACCTTCTGGGCGAGCTCCGTTCCCGTGAAGGGCTTCTGCAGGAAGAACGCGTCATCTTCGACGGCGTCACGGTCGTACCCGGAGATGAAGAGCGCACACCGGGCTTCCAGCCGCTGCGCGAGGTCGACGCCGGTCATCCCCGGCATGACGACGTCGGTCAGCAGCAGGTCCCAGCTTTGGGCCTCGATTGTCAGCGCCTCGTTCGGCGACGCGGCGTGGATGACGGTGTAGCCGTTCCGGCGCAGGACGCCGGTCAGGAGCTCGCGCACGCTGTCCTCGTCGTCGACGAGCAGGATGCGCTCGAGGCCGCCTAGGATGCCGGCTCCGCTCGCTACGGGCACTCCGGCCGACGCGGGTGCGCGCTCGGACGCCGTCAGCCGTACGGTGAACGTCGTGCCTTGCCCGGGTTCGCTCGCGACGTCGATCTCGCCTCCGCTCTGTACGACGATCCCGTAGACACTCGCGAGCCCGAGACCGGTGCCGGACCCGACAGGTTTGGTCGTGAAGAACGGCTCGAAGACCTGCGCGCGCGTTGCCTCGTCCATGCCCACACCGTTGTCCTGCACGCTGACCAGGACCGCCGCTCCGGCATTCCGCGTCGTGATCGTGATCGTTCCGCTGCCGTCCACCGCGTCGCGGGCGTTCAGGATCAGGTTCATCAGAACCTGCCCGATCTGGCCGGGATCGGTCTCGACGGGCGCCAGGCCCTCGTCGAGGTCGAGCTCGAGGACGACCTCGGGTGGGAGCAGGCTCCGCATCATCGCGCTGACTTCCCGCGCTGAAGCGTTCAGGTCGACAGCTTGGGTCTGCATCATTTGGCGCCGGCTGAACGCGAGCAATTGTGCGGTAAGCGACGCCGCCCGGTCCGTCGCGTGGACGATCTCCTGCGCGTAGCCGCGCATCTGCTCGCCCTCGACCCCGCTGACCAGAAAGGAGCCATATCCCCCGATCGCGAGCAGCAGGTTGTTGAAGTCGTGGGCGATGCCGCCTGCGAGTTGCCCGATCGAATCCATCCGTTCCGTTTGGCGCAGGCGCTCCGTGGTCGCTGCTTTGCGTTGGGCATGTCTGAGGAGTACGAGCGTCGCGACGAACGCGGCGTAGAGGCCGAGCAAGAGCGCGCCGGTCCCGAACAAGCTGTACGCGGCGTCGCGGGCGGCCGTGTCGTGGAAGCGCTTGGCGACGACGTTGAGGTCGCGGTTGAGCGCCGTGAGGCTTTGGACGGCCTGGCCGCTCGCGACGTTGGCTTTCGCGACTCGGTTGGCGGCGACCAAGTCCAGTTGGCGCTGGAGAGTCTTTGCGTTCTCTGCTCTGAGCTTCCGGAGGTGTGGGAGGATCGGCCCGTGCGCGAGCGTTGCGAGCTCGCGAAGGTTGTGCGTCATCCCCGCTTCCATCGCCGTGATGTGAGCACGAACGGTTGCTTTGGGAAGGTTCGTCCCTGCGCGATACGCGTCCCAGGGAATGGGCTGCGCCTGGAGCAGCTGCGCCTTGACCTGAGCGACGAGCAGTTGAGCCTCCTTGTGCCGGGCGCCGGAGCTGTTGATGGCCTGGATCGCCCCGAACACGCCAGCGACCAAGACGAGGCCGACGAGAGGGGCCGCCCACTTGGCTGTCCAGGCGTGTCGACTTCCTGTCGCGGCCGCCGTTGCTCGAAGTCCGGTGTAAGGCACAGTTGTCCTTTCGTAAGCCGAAGGAGGACGATCCGCAGCTAGCCGCTTGCCGGGCACCAGGCCCTCTGTGGATGTATCGGCAGCGCCCGTGGAGGCGGGATCACCCCGTTCGTCCGGTTTTCGGGCAAAGGGGGGATCACGACGCCCTCGGCGGGATCACGTCGGCAACGTGCGCAGCGGTGTTTACGATGCGCCGATGGCCGGCGACGAGACGTTCGCAGACGTGTTCGCTGCGAACGAGGCGTACGCGCGAGGGTTCCCTCACCGAGGGCTCCAGGCGCGCGCGGCCCAGGGCCTCGCGGTGCTCACCTGCATCGACTCACGGATCGAGCCGCTCGCCCTGCTCGGGCTCGAGCCGGGTGACGCGAAGATCCTGCGCAACGCGGGAGCACGCGTCACAAGCGACGCGATGCGCTCGCTGGTGCTTGCGTCGCACCTGCTCGGGGTCGACCGTGTGATGGTGATCGCGCACACGGATTGCCGTATGACAGGAACCGAAGCGGAGGTGCACACGGCGCTGCGTGACGCCGGCGCGCCCGACACCCGGGAGCTGGACTTCCTCGTGACGGACGATCAGCAGAAGACCGTACGCGATGACGTGCACCTGCTCCGGTCGTCGCCGTACTTCACGCATGTGCGAGTGGGCGGCTTCAGGTACGACGTCGAGACCGGCCGCCTCACTCAGCTCTGCTGAGACGGTGTGACAGTCCACGCGGCGGCGGCGTACCTCGTAGGAGAAGCGTGCGTCTGTACGTTCGTCCTGGACAACCACCGAGGGGGAAACTCATGAACGGCAGGCACCGGTTCAGCGCAGTCGTTGCGGCGGTAGCAGCACTCACGGTCGCGCTGGCGGCCATGGCAGTCGCAGGGACAGCGTCGGCGCCGCCGGTCGGTCCGCTGCCGAGCGGCCCAACGACGACGATCAATACGCAGGTTGGACAGCTCGTCGCCTTCGCGCTGCCACACCGGCCGAACGGGCGCATCTGGCGCGTCGCACGCACCATCGACTCGGCAGTTCTCGTGCAGGTCTCCGAAGGAGATGTCGGAGCAAACGTCGCGCTCGTGTTCAAGGCCAAGGGAAAAGGAAGCGTCAACGTCTCGTTTGGGCTGACCCGCGGAGAGCGCACGAAGGCGTACGAAGCTCGCCGGTTCGTCGTGAACGTGCGGTAGCGGCGAAGACACCGCGGCGCACCGCGTCGCTCGTCCGTTCTGGACTAGGCGACCCAGTCCGCCGCGCACTTGATCGCATTTGCGCGGTTCGAGCAAACGTTGTGGGCGAGGCCGGAGGCCCCGCCCACAACGGAAACGACTTAGCCCTCGAGGACCTTCTTGGCCTTCGCGAGCGACGGCAGCGCCGCCTTCGCCTTTGCGAGCGCGCGTGCACGCACGTCGACCGAAGCCGGCTTCGCCGCAATCGTGATCTCTTCGCCGGTGGCGGGGTTACGACCCTGCCGCGCCTTGGTGGCCGGCTTGAGGCGCACCGTCAGCTGGACGAGATTGCCGATCTTCACCTTCTGCGCATTGCCGATCTCGCTGAGGATGACTTCCTCGAGCGCGGTCAGGACGTTCTTTGCTTCGGTGCGGGTGATCCCCGCCTGCTCGGCGACGGCGTCGGCGAGCTGAGTCTGGGTGAGTG
>JAOPYY010000263.1 GCA_025964395.1 Actinomycetes bacterium
GGCGCTCGCCGCGCGACCCGAACGCGCCGACGGTCGACGAGCTGTTCGCGCGCTAGGTGACCGTGACGATTCGGCTGTACGTGTGCACGGCCGGCGACCAGATCCGGAAGCGCGCGCCCGCAACTGCCCGCACCACCCGTGTGTAGTAGCCACGCGCACTCGTCGTCTCGTTCCCGCCGACGGAGTACCAATTCCCGTTCCGGAGCTGCTGCAGGCGGTACGACGAGCTGCCGCCGGGCCGCACCTGGCCCCACAGCACGGTTCGGGTGCCGCTCCTCGACTGCTGCGTGAGCGGGAGCTGGAACGCCTGGTACGACGGCTTGGCGAGCGCGCCGACGGTGAGGAGGCCGCTCTGCCAGCGTGCGGGGTCGGGCTCGTCGCGCACGAGGTAGTGGATGAGCATGTCCACCCTCGGCGCCAGATACGCGCGCAGGGCTGCCTCGCTGTCGTACTCGGCCTGCTTCGCGTACGAGACACCGAGCAGTGTGTCCGGTGGATTCGTCTGGTAGCCGTACTCCGTCAGCCAGATGCGCGTCTTCGTTCCGAACGCGAGCTGGACGGCGTTGAGCAGGCGCGGCAGCGTGGCCATCGTGATTGTCGAGCAGTGATCGCAGCCGCCGCTCGTCGGGGTCTCGCCCGGCTGCAACGGGTACGGGTTGTGTGCGTACGCGTCGAGCTTCGCGTGGGCGGCCTGCATCCCGGCGATCCAGTCGATCGGAGAGACTCCGCCGGTCGACGCGCGCGGTGCGGTCACGCCGCCTGCGACCAGCGAGCCGGGGCTCGCCTTGTGGATTGCCGCCACGGCCGGATTGAGAAGCCGCTGCGTGTAGACGAGTGGGGAGGTCGGACGCAACCAGCGCCGCTGGTTCGGCTCGTTCCAGATCGCCCAGCGGTGCACGAACGGATACCGCACGGCGATACGGCGCGCGAAGGCGGCGAACGTCGTCGTGCTCGTGGGCGCCCAGTTCTCAGCCTTGCCGCCGTTCGCCCACCCCGGCGTGCCGTACAGGGTCACGAGCGCGGCGATCCCATGCTCATGCAGTCCGTTCAGGAGCAGGTCCGCACGCGCCCAGTTGTCGACGCCGCGGGTCGGCTCGGTCTGCCGCCAGTCGATCGTGACGCGCACGATGTCGACGCCGAGCGTATTCAGTCGGTCGAGTCGCTCCGTGAGCGTGCCCGGGCCGTACTGCAGCCACGCATCGTCTTGCACGCCGAACTGGATGGACGGTGACGCGTGCCCCGCTGCAGGAGCCGGCAGCATGACGAGGAGGAACGCGAGGAAGAGCAGCCGCCGCACCACCGCAACGTAGAGATCTGAGTTGAGAGCAATGTTAGGACGAGTTACGGATTGCATGGAGGGTCGAGCCCGAGCTGCGCAAATCGCGTGCGAAGCGACGGGGGCTTCGCCACATGCCCTTCATCGGATCGCCGACTGCCTCGATCCGCGTACGCATTGTCTCGAGCGTGAACGCCTCCGGCTCGACCGTCGGGACCTCGTCCCACACCAGTGGCGCCGACACGCGCGCGTCGGCGGTGGGGCGGACGGAGTACGCGGACGCGATCGTGCGGTCTCGTGCGTTCTGGCCGTAGTCGACGAACACGCCGACGCGATCCGCGACGCGCCACGTCGTCGTTGCGATCGCCTGGTCATCGACGCGCCGCTCCACTTCCCGAGCCAGGGCCTTCGCGAAGTTCCGCACCAGCGGAAACTCGAGCTCCGGCTTGATCGGCGCGAGGATGTGCAGCCCCGTCGCGCCCGATGTCTTCGGGTACGAGCGCAGGCCGAGCTCGTCCAGCACCTCGCGCACGACCAGCGCGATCTCGCGCACGAACGGCCACTGGCCATCCGTCGTCGGGTCGAGGTCGATCAGGAGGTAGTCCGGCTTCTCGATCTCCGGCACGCGCGAGGCCCACGTGTGCAGCTCGATGCAGCCAAGGTTCGCGACCCAGACGAGCGCCGCCGCGTTGTCGATGATCGCGAAGACCGTCGAGTGCCCGCTGGGGAACTGCACAAATACCTCGTCGACGTACTCCGGGTGATTCGCCGGCACGCGCTTCTGGTGGAAGAAGTCGCCCTCGACCCCGTTCGGGAACCGCTTCATGTGGAACGGCCGCCGCCGCAGGTGCGGCAGCGCGTGCTCCGCGACTGCCACGTAGTACGAGACGAGGTCGCCCTTGGTCAGGCCCCGCTCGGGGAAGAAGATCTTGTCCGGATTCGTGACCGGGACGTCGTGGCGGCCGAGACGCATGACCGGAGTATCCTGAACACATGTTGGAAGGGCACCCGATTGCGAACGACGTGACGCTGGAGCCGCTGGACGACTACATCGTCCTGGAGCCGCTCGACGAGACCGAGCTCCCGAGCGGCTTGATCGTCCCGTCGAACGAGGCGACGTTCGTGCGCACAGGCATCGTGGCGGCGATCGGCCCCGACGTGACCGCGATCGAGCCCGGCGATAAGGTGCTCTTTCCGCGCGACGCCGGGTTCGAGGTGAGGCTCGCCCGCTCGTCACACCGCGTCCGCGTGCTCAAGCGCGAGGACGTCATCGCCCGCATTCACGACTGATCCGCGGGGTCGGTACCCTGTCGCGCGATCGGAGGGGTGGCAGAGCGGTCGAATGCGGCGGTCTCGAAAACCGTTATCCGTCGTTAGGCGGATCGAGGGTTCAAATCCCTCCCCCTCCGCTCACTTCAC
>JAOPYY010000254.1 GCA_025964395.1 Actinomycetes bacterium
ACGGGACGAGCTCCTTCACCTCCGCCGGCGTCAGGATCTTCACGTCCTCGATCCCCCACGCCTTCGCGGAGGCGACGCGCCGCCGTAGCTCCTGCATGCGCTCCTCGGTGCGCGCGACCTCGATCCCGCCACTCTCGGTGAAGACACCGGCCTCGCGGTACTGGCGTACGGACTCGAGCGTGAGTTGCGTCATCTCCTTCGAGTGGTCGACCGGAAAGATGAAGTTCGACGCGTGTCCCGTGGAGCCGCCGGGGTTCGGAAGCGGGCCCTTGTCGAGCAGGACGAGATCGGTCCAGCCGAGTTCGGCTAGGTGGAACGCGAGGCTGTTGCCGACGATGCCGGCGCCGACGATCACTGCGCGGGCCGTCGTGGGCAGAGAAGAGGTCTCAGTCATATCGCTGATATATCACGATTCGTCGGCGAGCAGCACGTCTCTCATCGCCTCTTCGAAGTGCTCGACGTGGGCGCTCATGATCTCGGCGGCGCGGGCCCCCGCCCCCCGAGCGATCGCCTCGAGGAGCTGGTGGTGTTCCTGGACTGCGGCTGGGAGCTCGGACGTCCGGTCAAGCGCCATCATCCAGATGCGCAGTGCATGCGCGTAGTAGCCCTCCAGCGTTTCGGCGAGGAATACGTTGTGGCTCGCGCGGTAGATCGCTCGGTGGATCCGCTGGTCGAGGTCGATCAAGAGCCGGTCGTTGCGCCCACGCTGGTTCTCGATCTCTGCCATCAGGCCCGCGATTTCCACGAGATCTGCCGTCGTTGCGCGCTCGGCAGCCAGTCGGGCCGCCTCGGGCTCGAGCACCGCGCGTACCTCGCACAGGCGGGCGAGGTCTCGAACGTCGACGGTCGTCACGACCATGCCTCGGCGCGGGAACACCTCGACGAGCTTCTCCTGAGCCAGGCGGCGTAACGCTTCGCGAACAGGCGTCCGTCCGATCCCGAGACGCTCCACGAGCACGGGCTCGCTGATGTGCGAGCCGGGCGGCAACTCCAGCGTGACGATCAGCGCGCGGATGGCGTGATACGCCTGGTCCGCGAGCGACGCCACCTCGCCCGCCGGCGGGGCCAGGAGCGGAGCCTTGCCTGCCCTAGCCACGGAGATATATTACTCGTATCCTCCGCGTCGATTACTCGACCGAAAGGACGACTTTGGACACGACGATGCCCTCGTCTCTCCGGATCGCGCAGGAGCATCAGCTCCGGCCCATCCAGGAGATCGCCGCGGCCGCCGGGCTCGAGCCCGATGAGGTCGAGCCGTACGGCCGCTACAAGGCGAAGATCGACCTCTCCGTGCTCGACCGTCTCGCGTCGCGGCCGGATGGAAAGTTGATCGACGTCACCGCGATCACGCCCACCCGGGCGGGAGAGGGCAAGACGACAACGTCCGTCTCGCTTACGCAGGGGCTCGGTCACATCGGCAAGCAGGTCGCGCTGTGCCTGCGCGAAGCGTCGCTCGGCCCCGTCTTCGGGATCAAGGGCGGCGCGGCCGGTGGCGGCTACACGCAGGTCGTACCGATGGAGGACATGAACCTCCACTTCACCGGCGATATCCACGCGATCGGCGCCGCGAACAATCTGCTCGCCGCGATGCTCGAAGCACATCTATTGCACGGCAACAAGCTCGGCGTCGACCCCCTGACGATCAGCTGGCGGCGCTGCATCGACATCAACGACCGCGCGCTGCGCGACGTCGCCGTCGGGCTCGGCGGCAAGGCGAACGGCTACACGCGCCAGACCGGCTTCGACATCACGGCTGCGTCAGAGGTGATGGCGATCGCCGCCGTTGCATCCGATCTCCACGATCTCCGCGAGCGCCTCGGTGCGATCACGGTCGGCAACACCTACGACGGCGAGCCGGTGACCGCCGAGCAACTGCAGGCTGCGGGCGCGATGACCGTCCTGCTCAAGGAAACGATCAAGCCGAACCTCGTGCAGACGCTCGAGGGCCAGCCCGCGTTCGTGCACTGCGGACCGTTCGCGAACATCGCGCACGGCAACAACTCGGTCGTCGCAGACCGCGTCGCGCTGAAGATCGCCGACTATGTCGTCACCGAGAGCGGCTTCGGCTCCGACATGGGCATGGAGAAGTTCTTCGACATCGTCTGCCGGCTTGGCAACTTGCGGCCCGATGCGGTCGTGCTGGTCGCAACCGTCAAGGCACTGAAGCACCACGCGAAGGACCCGGACGGAGGCGCAGAGGCGATCGAGATCGGCGGGGCGAACCTCGCGCGCCACCTCGGGATCGTGCGCGAGTTCGGGTTGAACGCCGTCGTGGCGGTCAACCGCTTCCCCGGGGACACGGACGACGAGATCGAGCTCGTCCGCCGGATCGGCCTCGAGCACGGCGCCTATGCCGCGGAGGTCAACGACGGGTTCACCCACGGCGGGGCCGGCGCCTCGGCCCTGGCGGAGGCCGTTGTCGCTGCAAGCGAGGAATCGTCCAGTTTTGGTTACCTCTACCCCCTCGAAGCCCCGATCGAGGACAAGATCGAGGCGATTGCAAAACGTGCCTATGGGGCCGACGGGGTCTTCCTTCAGCCCGCCGCACGCGCAAAGATCCAGTTGTTCAACAAAGCGGGGCTCGACAAGCTCCCGATCTGCATGGCGAAGACGCACCTCTCCCTCTCCCACGACCCGTCGCTCGCGAACGCGCCGACCGGCTTCACCGTGGGCGTGCGCGACCTGCGCGCGTACACAGGAGCCGGCTGGATCGTCGCGCTCTGCGGCGACATGCAGACGATGCCCGGCCTCGGAAAGACCCCCGCGGCGTTCGACGTCGACATCGACGAGAACGGAGAGACGGTTGGCCTTTTCTAACGGCCACGAGACGCGCACGCCCCTGATCCGCGCCGAGGGGATCTGGAAGATCTTCGGCAAGAACGCCGCCAAGGTGCTGGGGACGGCCGACCTCGAGCTGTCGCGCGCGGAGCTGCGCGAGAAGACCGGCTGCGTCGCCGCCGTGCGCGACGTGTCGTTCGACGTCTACCCCGGCCAGGTGTTCGTCGTGATGGGACTCTCCGGCTCCGGCAAGTCGACACTCGTGCGCACGCTGATCCGCCTGATCGAGCCGACCGCCGGCCGCGTCGAGATCGACGGCCGCGATGTCACCGCGGCCAGCCGGGACGAGCTGCTGCAGCTGCGGCGCCACACGTCCTCGATGGTCTTCCAGCACTTCGGCCTGCTTGCGCACCGCACCGTGCTCGACAACGTCGCGTTCGGCCTCGAGGTGCAGGGCGTCGCGAAGGCCGAGCGTCACGCGCGCGCCGGAGAGGTGCTGAAGCTCGTCGGCCTGGAGGATGCAGCCGGGCAGTTCCCGGACGAGCTCTCTGGCGGCATGCAGCAGCGCGTCGGGCTCGCCCGCGCGTTCGCGGTCGACCCGAAGGTGATGCTCTACGACGAGCCGTTCAGCGCGCTCGACCCGCTGATTCGGCGCGACATGCAGGACGAGGTCTGCCGCCTGCAGGAAGAGACCGGCAAGACGATGGTCTTCATCACGCACGACCTGCCCGAGGCGCTGCGCCTCGGCGACCAGATCGCGATCATGCGCGACGGCCGCGTCGTCCAACTCGGAACGCCGGAGGAGCTCGTCGGCTCCCCGGCCGACGAGTACGTGTCGAACTTCGTGCGCGACATCC
>JAOPYY010000006.1 GCA_025964395.1 Actinomycetes bacterium
GCGTAGGAGACGTTGCTGTCAATCAGGTTCGACGGGGTCAGCAGCTTCCAGAGCGCGAAGTCCTCGTAGTCCTGGCTGCCGAGGGCGATCGGGCCGGGAATGCCGAGGTACTGGTAGGTGTTGCCCGCGGCGGTCGCGTCGGAGAAGTCGTCCGCGACACGCACCTTGTCGCCAAAGGCGAGGACCTGCGTGCCGGAGCGGCTCGTGTACTTGTACTCGTCGAGCAGTGCGGCGGCGAGCGAGTTGAGGATCCCGGCCCCGGCGTCGTTCGTGGGCGAGACTTCGGCGATCATCGAGGTCGTGGCGACGATCGAGGCGCTGCTCTGCGCGGAGACCGTGACCGCCCCGCCGGCTGTGATCGCATTGATGCGCTTCCAGTCGGGGTTGATGGCGTAGTGCTGTACCGAGTCGGTGAGCGGAGGTCCGCGTGGAGCGCCGACGAGCTCGTAGATGTCGCCGTTTGCAACCTGCACCCGCTGGCCGATCTTGACGAGCGGCGGAGTCGAGCTCTCGGTGTAGTCGAACCCGAGGCCCTGGAAGTCGACGTACGCGCGTGTCAGTGAGCTCACGAGGTTGCTCGAGAGCACAGCCGCGACGCTCATGCCGCCCGCACCCATGATCGCCGCCGGCGCCGAAGTCGCGGTGTTGGTGACGGCCGCCTCGATGTGCGCGGACGAGCTGGCGTTGAGGCTGATGTCGCCCGCCGCGTCGACCGTCGAGTTCGAGAGGTACGCAGAAGCCTCTGCGGGCTGGGCGGTGCCGAGCAGCGTGCCGCCGAGGATCGTGTCGAGCGTCGCGAAACCGAGATTCGTGAGCTGCCAGCCGACGGTGTTGAGCGCGATGATGATGCCGACCGACTTCGCGCCACTGGCGGCTGCGGTGGCGTTCAGCGCGTCGATCTCGCCGTCGAGCGTTGCGTTGACGGCGACTCCCCCACTCGTGGTCGTGATGCGGCTGCCGTCGATGTGCCCCTTGGCGGAGTCGAGAATGAGGTTGGTGGCGATCACGGCGTTCGCGGCAAGCGACGTGCCGCCCCCCGTGAGCGAGCTACCGCCGGAGGACTTGACGCTCGCGTCGGCCTTCGACTCGATCGTCGAGGAGTCCGTGGCCGAGACGCTCACGCTGGCGGCCCGCAGCACGGCGTTCACGATCGACGCCTCGACGCCGCCACGGACGTCGTTCATGACGACGATCAACCCGACCGTCGTCGAGTTGGACTCGGTGAGGTTGATCCCCTGCGGGATGTAGGTCGTCTCCTTGACCGGCTTCCAGTAGCCGAGGTCGGCGTAGTTCTGCGTCGCGAGGTTGAGGGTCTGCGGGAGGCCACCGCCCATGTACTCGTAGATCGCGCCCTGGTTGCCGCCGATCTCCTGCCAGAACGCCCCGTTCGAGTAGTCGGTGGCGTCGAGGTCGAGCGTCTGCGTGGAGCTGACGTACCGGTACACGGAGCCGGGGTTGCCGCCGACCTTCGCCCAGCGTGCGCTGTCGCCAAAGTTCTCCGCCGCGAGATCGACCCGGCCACTCGGCCCGACGTAGTCGTAGACGGCGCCCGGGGTGCCGCCGTGCGCATAGTCGTCGGCGAGCTGGACCGTGTCGCCGCGGGAGAGGAGCCGGATCCCGGAGGCGGTGCTCAGCTTCGGCGTGCCGTACGCGCTGTCGAGCTGGACGGCCGTGCCGTTCGGGACGCTCACGACGTGCGTGCCGCCGGTCGAAGCCGTCCAGG
Source organism: Actinomycetes bacterium (assembly GCA_025964395.1). Taxonomy (GTDB): domain Bacteria; phylum Actinomycetota; class Thermoleophilia; order Gaiellales; family Gaiellaceae; genus PALSA-600. Next base: position 1,724 of record JAOPYY010000006.1, read on the forward strand.
TCGGTGAGCCGAAGCCCGACGCGATCCGGACCTTCGTGCCGAACGAGACCGACTTCGATCCCTGGTCGGTCGAGTAGTCGTAGGGCAGGAACGAGCTGACGATCGTGTTCGCGAAGTGAAGTCCGCCGTCATTTGTCGTGATCGACGAGGCGACGAGCTTTGCGTTCGAGAAGACCTCTGCGGAGTTCAGGGCGGACACCGCGAGCGCACCGGTGATCGTCGGATGGTTGACGAGCGTCCACGTGAGCGGGTCGCCATAGGCCTGCGACGCAAGGACGACCGGGCCGGCGAGCGTCGAGCCGAGGTAGCGATACACGTCGCCGTTCGTCAGCTCGACCTGGTCACCGTGAGTGAGCGGCGCGGCCTGCTGGCTCACCGTGTGGTCGACCGTGTAGCTCAGCGTCGCGCTGACCGTCGAGTTGACCTTGTTCGTAGAGACGATCGCGTCGCCGGAGGTCGACTTGGCGCCGAAGATGCCGTGCTGTGTGGAGGTCGCGGCGTTGGTGACCGTCGAGTTGATCTGCTCGGAGCCGGTCGCCCGCACCGACACGTTGCCGCTCGCGGTCAACGGCGAGTCCTCGATGTAGGCGGTGACCACGTAGGGCCGGCTCGTCGCGCCGAAGCTCGTCCCGATCAGCGCGTCGACGGCGACCAGCACGAGGTGGAGGAAATCGAGGCCACTGACGTCCCACCCGATCGTGTTGATCGCAAGCGAGGCGCCAAGGGCGATATCGCCATTCGCCATGAAGGTCGTGAACGAGACCGCGTCCTCGTCGGTCGTCGCGACTGCGGAGAGCTCGCTCGTCGCGTCGATGTGCTGCGAGTCGGTCGCCGTTACGTTCACGTCGTGCGCCGTGACGGCTGTCCGGAGCACGAAGGCGCTGGTGCCGCCGAGGACGACGTTGGTCGCGAGCGACGCCGATGCCGCCTTCGCGCTCGAGCTGGGAAGGCAGCCGCTGAGCGAGCCCCCGCTGCAGGCCGTCTTCGACTTGATCGAGGCGGCGTGGTCGACCGCGACCAGCGTCGCTGCCTCAGCGGCGGCGACGGTCAGGTTGCCGATCCCGGCGACCGTGATCGTCGAGTCGGTCGCGGAGGCGGTCGTCGACCGGGTCAGGTCGTTGCGGGCCTCGGTGCTCGTGAGCGTGACCAGGTACGTCTTGGGCGCGAGCAGCAGGTCCTTCGACTCGGACTGGATCGTCGCGGTGTCGCTCGCGAGGAGCGAGACGCCTTGAGCTCCGGCGTTGATCGTGCTTCCCGAAATGGTCGCCTGCGGATCGCCGGTCACCGAGTTGCGGGCGATCTTGCCGGTGGCCGAATAGCTCGTAGCGTTGGATCCGGTCACGGCGAGCCCTCCGACCGAGAGCAGCGCGTCCTTCACGTACGCCTTCGCGCTTTCGAGCGTGGCGGTGTTCTCGACGTCGCCGACGATCGTCGAGGCCACCGACGTGGTGACGCTGCCCGTGTTCTCCGCGTCGAGCTTCACGAGGCCTCCGCTCGAGAGCGTGAGGTTCGGCGCAAGCGGCGCGTCCTGGATGTAGGCCTGCGTATTGCGGCTCACGGTGACGGTCGCCTTGATCGCATCGAAGTTCATGAACGCGCCGGTGAGCGTTGTCGTCAGCTTCGTCGGATCGCTCGTGTCGGTGAGGGCGGCGTTGAGCGTCAGGTTGTCGAGGGCCTGGATCAGGACGCTGGCGGGCTCGGTCAAGGACAGTGCTCCCAGACCTGCGGTCACCTGCGCGCCGCCCTTGATCCCCGCGTGCGTGGTGTTGGTGACGGTGACCGTGAGTGAGCCAGAGGTGCCGAGCGCGCTCGAAATGGTCAGGTCGGGTGCGTTCGCCGCGTAGGCGAGCGAGGTCGTGGTGACCGCCTTCATCGAGATCGTCCCCGCGCTGACCACGGCGCCGGCGCCGATCTCGGCGGTCGCAGTGCCGGCGAAAGCCTGCGTGACGCTCGTGCCGGCTCCGGTCAGCGTCTGCGACGTGAGGCTGACGACGTTGTCGATCAGCGCTTCGATCGCGAGATTCCCAGTGGTTGTGATCTGGCCGTTCACGTTCACCTGAGCGGTCAGCGTTCCCGGCGCATTGCTTGTTCCGTTGCTCGCGTGCGCGCTGAGGAGGATCGCGCCGGTGCCGGTGATCGATGCGCCCGCCGGTAGGGAGATCGACTCGGCGCGCACGGTGAGCGTCGCTCCGAGGAAGTTGAGCGTTCCGACGAAGACAACCGAGTCGTTCCCGCCGAGGCCGTCGATCGTCAGCGTGGTCGTGGTGACCGGCAGCGTCACAACCGTGTCTTCGGTCGTCGTGTGACCGGTCGAGACGGTGATGCTCGTCCCCGTCGAGGTGACGGTGATCGTGTCGTCCCCGCTCGTGCCGTTGATCGTCACGTCGTTCGCGGCGACGCTGACCGGCTCGAGGCCGGCGTAGTTGATCACGCTTCCGTCGGCGGTCACCGAGCCGGACTGCGGGCCTGTCGAGTTCGAGGAAACCGTCTGGCGCGTGCCGTCGACGACGAGCGTGTCGTAGCCGCCGGCCCCGCCATCGATCCCACCGGCGAGAGTGCCGCCCGGCGCGAAGACGAACGTGTCGCGGTTGTCGGCCGCGCCGACGAGGTTTTCGACGCCGGTAAAGGTGAGCTGATCGACGCTGCCCGCACCCGCCCCGGTCACCTTCCAGGTGGTGTCGCTGCCCGGACCGACGACCATGTCGACGCCCGAGCCGCCGTCGAACGCGATCGACAGTGCTGAGGCGCTCGCGTCGAGGGTAAGCGTGTCGTCCCCTGCGCTGCCGGCGAGGGCAAGCCCCGAGACCGCGCTCGCAGCGCGGGAGGCAGTCGTTCCGTCAATCGTGACGTTGACCTGGCCGCCGGAGAGGCCGACGACGATCGAGTGCGTCCCGGAGCCCGCGACGCCGACCTGCCAAACGCTCGCCGCCGGAGGCGGTGTCACTGGAGGCGTGGTCGTCGCGGGGTCGGATGCCGCCGGAGGATCGGCCGGCGGGGGCGTCGCGCCCGGGCCTGTTGTCGCGGGCGGCGTCGGGTCGGCGGCAGGCGCCGGCGGATCGGCCGGAGGCGGCGTGGCGTCCGGGCCCGTCGTCGCAGGCGGTGACGTGAACGTGCTGTTGTAGACAGCGGTCGTTGTCGTATCCGCACTCGTCACCGGAGTCGTGGTGTCAGTCGTCGCGGGCGCGGTCGCTACCGGATTCGTCGCGACGGCCGCCGTCGGCAGACCGAGAGGCGGATCGTCAGGCGTCGTAACGGCGGGTGTCGCGGCAGACGTCGCGGCCGGGGCCACAGACGCGCCAACGCCGTCGGCGATGACGGCGGGAGTCGAGTCGGTGGATGTGCTCGGAAGTGTCGGCGGCGCACCGCTCGTATCCGTGACAACCGCCACCTTCGCAAAGGGATCGCTTGCCTTCGAAGTCGTCTTCGTCTTCGGGGAAACCGGCGAGCCAGCGGTGGCGTAGGACGTCGTCACCACTGGAACGTGAACCGGGTGGTTCCGCGCAACCTTGTGTGTCGCTTGCCGCTGCGCGGCCGCAACTGCGAGCGCCGAAGGAAGCTTCAGCGGTGCGGGCCGTGCCGCCACGTGCAGCTTGGGTACGCGAAGAGCGGGGAACGTTGCGGCGACGACGTCGAGCTGCGGAAGCGCGACAGCCGGTGCCGGCATCGACGGCGCAGTGAGCGCGCCGATCATCGCCGGGTTCACATAGATGAGGGCGATGCTGAGCAATCCGACCAGCGCGAGCCAGTAACGGATCGCGCGCGTCCGCAGCGCAGCAAGGCTGACGCCATCCCCTACCCCCGCAACCGCGTACGACGACGTGACGACGCCCCCCAAACCCTCTAGACAACACTCCCCGCCGTCAACGTACGCGTTGCAGGCGGCGAACGCAATGGGCCGAACGGCCTATGCGACTTCGTCACATCTCTCGACGCGAGCTCGTCACATGTCTCGAGAGGTTCAGCGCAGTGTCAGTTGTAAATGGTCGCGTTCTTGCATGGTCTGCTGTGCAAGCGTCTTTACAGACGCGACCCGCTCGTTGTACGTGAGCACCGCTTCGCGCTCTGCGAGTTGGTTCGCGCGCGTGTCGGAACTGACGGAGGCGACGCTGACTGCATGCTGGAATCTCGCGATCGCCGTTGGGTCGTTGGCACGAATTGCATCTTCGAGTTGGGTGAGTGATGCGCTCAATGCAGCCAGGCGCGCGACTTGGGCGTCGAACAACGGACGCTCCACGGCCGGCGGATGCAATGAGTGAAGGTGCCTGGACACGTCGTCGATCGAGACTCGGAACGCATGAACCGACTGCGCCACAAGCGAGCGCTTCTTGGATGAACGCAGCGCGCGACGGGCCGCCGCGTTCGCAGCAACGAGCGGCTGGAGCGTCTTGACGAACGCCGGATTGAAGCTCACAAGGTCGTGCAGATCTCCCGCGAGTGCCGCCTGCCTGTGCACCAGCCGGAGCACGAGCTCGTGGAGTTTCCGTGCGGGAGGCGGCGGCGTCACAAGTATCAGTCTCGAGTACAGGTCGAGCAATGTTATTTCCGCGGTTGCGAACGCCGCCGCCGTCTTGACGGCGGGACGGCCCTGCGCGTATGACGACGTCGCGACCGCGATCGAGTTCAAAGGCTTCTGCATTTCGAACTCGATGTTGTCCACGCGCGTGATGTACGCGGAAACCGCGCCTCTCGTCGGGCTTGGATGCGGCTTTGCTCCTCCGCATGCGCTGAGCAGCAGAACCGCCACGGCGAGCAGGCCGATCGTGCGCACTGCCGCTGCTACTTGGTGAGCTCGACGACCGAGGTGCTGCCGTCGCCGTGGGCGAATACGAGCTTGACGAGCCCACGGTCGGGCGCGAACCAACTCGTGCGCGTTCCGCTGCCAAAGGGGAACCCAGGCTGCGTCATCTTCGTCTTGATCGCGAGCGCGCTGAACGTACCTGCAGGCACCCTGATCTTCTGCACGCCGAGCACCGTCGACGTCGCATTGGCGCCGAACACGGCAAAGTCACGTCCGGTCGGATCGACCGACCACGACTCGCCGGCGGCCGGATAGGCGTCCATTAGCGGATTGATGCCGAACGACATCAGGTCGAACGGTGTGTAGAAGTGCCGGCGCTTTCCGACCGGCAGCGCGGAGGGGCCGAGCGGCGGGAACTTCGCGAGTGAGGCTGCCTTCACGGTGGCCGCGAGGTTGGTCAATCCGTCGGTGCGCTGCGTGAAGAAGTAGAGAGCCGCGCACCGGATCGGTCCGGAAACGCACGTGACGGAGACGCGGGACGACCCGTTTGCCACCTGATCCATCACGTACTTCTCGAATTCGGGTTTCGCGAGGTGCTTCGTGTTCGTCCACCGGAAGGTTCCCTTGAGCCCCTTCTGCATCGGGAACCAGTTGACATTCGGCGGGAGCGGCTTCGGTGTGAGGTTCGTTGTCTGGAGCAGCGATGTCGTGACCGGCGCGCCTGAGCCGCCGCTGTGCTGGAAAACGATCTTCACGGGACCGACGCCGTACACCCACCAGATCGTCTTGATACCGCTCCCGTACGGATCCCCGAGGGCCCCTGCCTGCGCGACGTCAGTGCGCACCTTGGCCGCGAGCACGGGCTGCGGAAACGCGGGCACACTCACCAGTTCCGGACCGATGTACGTCGACGTGCTGGAAATGCTTGCATCGCCACCGGTGCCTGTCCACGTGACGCCTTTGAGGAGCGGCTCGGCGAGCACGGGTGTCAGCGAGCCCCAGATGACGTTGTAATACGTCGACGCGAGGCTGTTCGGGCACGGGCCGGTCGTCGAGCAGAGGATCGGAAATTGGGGCGGGGGCGCATCCGACGACCAGTAGGGCGAGACCACGCTGAGGCCGGAGCCCGTGTCCTGGAACGCAACAGTGCCGGTGCTCGAGGCGGCGTCGGCAGAGTTGTGCTGGTCTTTCGTCGTCCAGGCGAGCGTGAACGCGTTGCCGGCCGTGCTCTTCACGGTGACCTTTTCGTTGGTCGGTGTCGAGTTGTAGGAGCTGTCGCTCCACTGGTACGTCCAGGTCGCGTTCGCGTCATGCGGCAGCCAGCTGTCGGAGAGCGCCGGCGGCGCGCCGACGAGCATGACAACAATGATGCCGAGCCCGACCCCCCACTTCACGCGGCACACGGTACTCGCCCCGCGGACGCGGCGCCACGCGTCATTGCCATTTCCCCGAAGCGGCTTGAGCAATCATTGAACTTCCTCCCCAGAGAAGGCCTGCACAACGGGACTTCTGTTCCGTTGGCGTCCGCCCGCTCAACACACGCAGACGGGGACTAGAGCTGTCCCGGGTAGAAGCCGAGGCGCCCGAGTGGCTCGACGATCTCGTGCTCCTCGTACGACAGGTGCGAGAGGAGCGCGTCTGTGAGGAAGTCGATCGCCGTCTGGATCGGGTCGTAGTCCTCCGGGTGCTTCATGTGATCGACAAGCGCGCGATCGACTTCCTGGATCGCGTCGTGAATGACGAGGTGCTCGTCGACGAGCCGTTCGATCACGGGCCCGAGCGTCGGATCGCTCTGCGCCAGATGCGGGAAGATCGCCTCGTCTTCGAGGCCGTGATGCTGTGTGAGGGCGGCGCAGTAACGGGAGCAGAACGCCCCGAGCGTCCAGTCGTTCTGGCGAAGCGCCATCTCGTTCAGAGCGGAACGCGCGTTGCCGGCGCTCACGACGCCGTCGCGAACCTGTCCGAGGATTTGCCGCAGCTCGGTCAGCTCCGTGCGCAACATGTCGTGCACGTCGACCAGGTGCTGACCGACCAGTGCGCCGCGTCTGCTGTAGGTCACCTCAGGCCCCGACTCCGGTCGGTGAGGGCGTGTCGATTCGTCCCACGGAGCGCTGTCGCTGACGCGCGCTCCGTCGTCCGGCGTCGGACGCACGCCGAGCCTGTCGTACTCGGACTCCCCCGCCCCGCTCGGCTGTGCGGGTACTTCAACGCGTTCGGCAGGACGGACGTCGGCGCTGCGGGAGCGCTCTGCCGCGACCTGCTCGCGCACGGCAGGCGCGATCTCCGAGGCAAACGTCTGCAGCGTGTGCGCATCCTCGGCCATTACGAGGAACGTTCCGATGCCGTCCTCGAGCGCGTACCGCGTCAGCTCGTCCACCCCGGTCTCAGCGGTGACGTTCAAGAGCCGCCGGATCTCGGACGGATCGCGGCCGGCTGCCACGGCGGCTTCGTCGATTGCCACGTTCCCCCGTCCGAGGTCGCCCGGCTGGAGGTACGGAAGGCTCGGGATCCAGCCGTCGGCTTTGCGGCCCGTGAGGCTCAGCATGCGCGGCTTGTACGCCCCGACCCAGATGCCGATGTCGTGCAGCGGCGCCGGGCCACGAGCCGCGCCGTGCAGGCTGTAGTACGAGCCGTCGACGTGCGCCTTGCCCGGCTGCTCGACGTCCCAGAGCGCGCGGATCACGTCGATCGCCTCCTCCAGCGCTTTGACGCTCTGGCCCGGGCTCAGGCGGCGTCCGCCCATCGCTTCGATCCCGTCCGAGAAGGCGCCGGCGCCGAGCCCGAGCTCGGCGCGCCCGCCGCTCAGGATGTCGAGGCTCGCAACCGCGCGCGCCACGACCGCCGGGTTGCGGAGCGGCAGGTTGAGGACGTTCGGGCTGACGCGCACGCGACTCGTCCGGGCAGCAATGAACGACAGCAGCGTCCACGTGTCGAGAAACCGCGCCTGGTACGGATGGTCCTGAAAGGTGACGAGGTCGAGGCCTTCGCGGTCGGCGAGCGACGCGAGCGCGACGACGCTCTCGGCGGCTTGACTGGCAGGAGTGATGAAGACGCCGAACTCGAGGCTGTGCCCGTAGCCGCTCATGCGAACGAGGGTAGTGATCGCGATCGAGGTGGCTTGCCGATCAATCGTCTACACCGCAGGATCGATGACGACCTTGATGTACCCGTCTTGTCGCTCGTCGAATTTGCGGTATGCGACCGGCGCCTCCTCGAGCGCTAGCCGATGGCTCACAATCGCACCCGGTTTGATCCGGTCTGAAGC
>JAOPYY010000021.1 GCA_025964395.1 Actinomycetes bacterium
GCGGGCCTCCATCCGAACCCGGTGCCGTTCTGCGATTTCGTCACGTCGACGAGCCACAAGACGCTCGCGGGCCCGCGCGCCGGCTTTGTCCTCTGCCGTGAGGAGCACGCGGCCAAGGTCGACCGCGCGAACTTCCCCGGCATGCAAGGCGGCCCGCTGATGCACGCGATCGCGGCAAAGGCGGCGTGCTTCCGCATCGCGATGACCGACGCGTTCAAGGAATACCAGCGGCAGGTGCGCGCGAACGCCGACGTGCTGGCCGCCGGGCTGATCGACGGCGGCTTCGACGTGCTCACCGGTGGCACCGACACGCACCTCGTGCAGCTCGACCTGCGCGCGACCGACTGGACGGGGCTCGCAGCGCAGGAGCGCATGGAGGAGTGCAAGCTCACGGCGAACCGCAATACCGTGCCGTTCGACGAGCGGCCGCCGATGGTCGCCTCAGGCGTCCGCCTCGGCACGCCGGCGGCGACGATGCGCGGATTCGACGAGGGCGACTTCGCCGAGGTCGCATCGATCATCGTCCGCTCGCTCGACGAGGAAGCAGACCTGCACGTCCTTCGCGCGCGTGCGCTCGCGCTCTGTGAGAAGCGACCGCTGTATCCCGGCTTCCGCGGTTACACGACGTACGTGGCATGAGACGTAGGCTCGCCGGAGTCGTTGAAATTTGAGCGTTACCGAGGTCAAGCACCCGCTTGTCCAGCACAAGCTCTCGTACCTGAGAGACAAGGACACGCCGACGGTGCACTTCCGCAAGCTCGTCGAGGAAGTGACGCTGCTCCTGACCTACGAGGCGACGAAGGACCTGCCGACGGAGGACGTCGAGATCGAGACGCCGATCGAGCGCGCGTCGTTCCCGCGCATCTCCGGCAAGAAGGTCGCGGTCTGCCCGATCCTCCGCGCGGGCCTCGGGATGCTCGACGGCGTGCTGACGCTGATCTCCGGGGCGCGCGTCGGCTTCATCGGCCTCTATCGCAACGAGGAGACGCTGCAGCCGGTCGAGTACTACGTGAAGCTGCCGTCCGACGTGGCGGATCGCGACGTGATCCTGCTCGACCCGATGCTCGCGACCGGCAACTCGACGGCCCACGCGGTCAAGCTCGTCAAGGACGCCGGCGCCACGAGCGTGCGCCTGATCTCGATCATCGCCGCGCCGGAGGGGATCAAGAACATCCAGGACAACCACCCCGACGTGCAGATCGTCGTGGCGGCGATCGACCGCCAATTGAACGAAAAGGGCTACATCGTCCCGGGCCTCGGAGACGCGGGAGATCGCCTCTACGGAACGAAGTAAGGTAGAGACTCGATGGTCTGGCGTGAACTAACAGACCACCTGCAGGTGCTCTACGGAGCGGTGGCCGCCCTCACAATCGTGCTCGTGCTGACGCCCGCTGTGGGCCGGAGCGCGCGGTACCTGCGCCTGATCGAGCGCCCGCAGGAGGGTGAGCGCGACCGCCCCGCGATCCCGCGGCTCGGCGGCCTCGCGATGTTCCTGGGCGTCCTCGTCCCGTCGCTCGCGTTCCTCCCGCTCGGCGGCGAGCTGCGCGGGGTTCTGCTCGGCGCCGCGGTCGCGACGACCGTAGGCGCGGTCGACGACTTCCGCAATCTGAACTGGTGGCAGAAGCTCGCCGGGCAGTTGTTCGCCGCCGCGATCCCGACGTGGTTCGGGGTGTACGTGCACGCGTTCACGTTCCCGGTGATCGGGGTCCACGACCTGCCCGTGTGGGTCGGGGTGCCGATCACGGTGCTCGGGATCGTCGCGGTGATGAACATGGTCAACTTCCTCGACGGCCTCGACGGGCTCGCTGCCGGCGTCTGCGCCATCTCGGGCTTCACGTTCGCGGTGATCGAGCTGTCGCTCGGCCGGTACGGCGTCGCGATCCTCGCGGCGATCGTCTGCGGTGCGTGCCTCGGCTTCCTGCGACACAACTTCTACCCCGCGCGCATCTTCATGGGCGACTCCGGCGCGCTCCTGCTCGGCTACACGCTCGCGACGATCTCCGTCGAGGGCCTCCTGAAGACGGCCGCGTTGGCGACGCTCGTCCTGCCGCTGCTCGTGCTTGCGGTACCGATGCTCGACACGTCATTCGTCGTTGCGAAGCGGTTGCGCAGCGGCCAGCCGATCTACGTCGCGGATGCCCGCCACCTGCACCACCGCTTCATGCGCCTCGGCTTCTCCGAGCGCCGCTCCGTTCTCTACCTGTGGACGTGGTGCGGCACACTCGCGCTCGCCGCGCTCGCGACCCGCTTCGCGCCGCCGCATCACCATGGCCACTGGAGCCTGACCAACGTTGCGATCGACGCCGTCGCGGGCCTGTCCGCGGTCGCGTTCTCGCTGTACGTGGTCTACCTGCTCGAGATCGTGAAGCTCGCGAGCCCGCGCGCACGGCGCCGCGAAGCCGAACGCAACGCCGCCTGAGCCGCGATCCAGCCAGGCGCGCCGTGCACGCCGCCGCCGGGGTGCGCGGACATCGACGCGAGGTACACACCGTCTGTGATCGTCGGCCGTCCGAACCGCGGACGGAAGACGAGCTGGCGTCGCGACGTGCCGCCGTTCACGCGGCCGGGCGGCAGCAGCTGCACGTGCCGCCCGCGGATCAGTGCCCGGAAGCCGGGTGCGTACCGTTCGACCACCGCCTCGATCGCCTCGGCGTCCGGCAGCACGTGCGTGTACGCCCACGCGGTCTCCTTGCCCGCGGGCGCACGTGACGGGTCGGCCATCGAGTACTGCCCGAAGAGTACGAACGAGCGCTCGTCGCCGAGGTGCACGACGGGTGAGCGGCGCGCGTCGGGCGCCGCCCACGGCACCGGCCCGTCGAGCGTCCAGTCGACCTTGACCGTCGCCGGGTCGGGCTCGATCCCGAACGACCGCCCGAGGATGCGGCCGAGCTCCCAGATGTCGACCGCGGCAAGCACCGCGCGCCGCGCGTGGGGGAGACGGTCGACGCGCTCGCCGAACCGGAGCTCGACGCCCCGCTCCCGGGCGCGCGTGACCAGCGCGTCGGTGATCCGGCCGGAGCCGCCCTCGATGCACGGGTAGCCATGACGCTGTGCGAAGGCCGTCAGCATCAGCCCGAACGCGCGGCCGAGCAGCGAGTGGGGCGGGAGGTCGCTGTGCAGCGTGTTCCCGAGCACGAGCCGGCGCCGCAGCTCGCCTTCGATCCGCACCGGCCGCAGCGCAGGCAGCGCCTGGAGCGCTGCCCGCACCTGGGGGAACGGCGTCGTCATCCCGCGCAGCACCGCGGGCTCGAGTCGTTCCCACACGGCCGCGAGCTCCGGCCACGGCTCGTCCCGCGAGAGCACGGCGCACGAGCCGTCGAGCGCGGGGTGGGCGAGCACGAGGGGCCCGTGCCGGAACGGCAGCTCGATTCCGAGGGCGCGGAAGACCGGCGACGCGGCCGCCAGCGGGAAGAACGCACTGAAGCGGTCGTGGACGAACCCAGGCTCGATCAGCTCCCCGGAGCGAACCGCGCCTCCCGGTTCGCCCTCCGCCTCGCAGACGAGAACCGACCAGCCCGCGTCGGCGAGCACGTTCGCCGCGACGAGCCCGTTGTGCCCTGCACCGATGACGACCGCGTCAGGCGCGTGCCACGCTCCGGCGCAGGAATCCCGGCAGCGGGATGAGCCCCCGCGCCGTTCGCTCGCGGACGCGCGGATCGAGCCACGCGCTCGCGATGTCTGCCGCCGCGCTCAACAGGACGACGAACACCCCGATCGTGAACACGAGTGAGGTGATCAGCGGCAGATCGTAGACCCCGTCGAAAAACTCTCCGCTCAGCCCGACCACCGCCAGGTGGCCAAGCCCAGGGAGGGCGAAAATCGTCTCGACGTAGATCGCCGCCGTGATCGCCGTGCCGGCGTCGAGCGCGACCATCGGCAGCAAGGGCCCGACACCGTTCCGAAGCGCGTGACGCAGAACGACGCGCCGTTCGCCCGCTCCCTTGGCGCGGGCGGTCATGACGTACCGCTCGCCGAGCGTGTCCATCAGTCGGGTCCTGATCATGCGGAGGTAGAGGGGCACGAAGAACAGCGCGAAGACGAGCCACGGCACTGCCATGTGCGCCGCCCACTGCAGCGGCCCGCCGCACGCGTCAGGTCCCTTCACGTTCAGGGGAATCGGCTGACCCGGGAACGTGGGAGTCGCGGGGACTGCATGCGTCGTCAGCGGGCAGTACAGGCTGCGCGGCGCGCCGAACGCATGCATGGCGAACTGCTGCAGCAAGATGCCGAGCACGAACGGGTGCACGGCGAGCCCGACGACGCTGAACGTGAGCAGGCTGTGGTCGACCGGCGAGCGCGGGCGGAGCGCCGCGATCGCACCGAGCGGCACCGCGAGCAGCATCGTCAGAAGCATCCCGCCCAGGACGAGCGACGCCGTCGCTGGAAGCGCGGAGCGGATCTCCGAGTCCGGCGAGAGCACGGCCCAGCCGGGGCCGAACGACTGGTGACGGACGATCCGCCAGAGGTAGTCGCCGTATTGCACCAGGACCGGGCGGTCAAGGCCCGCCTTGTGCAGCGCAGCGACCATCTCCGCTCGCGTCGTTTGCTGTGTGCAGTGCATGACGATGCACGCTTTGTTCTGCGGGATCTCGTTCGCGACGAAGAAGGTGACGAACGTCAGCAACACGATCAGCAACACACCCGACAGAAGGCGCCGAACGACGAAAGCGAGCATCAGCCCTCTCCCCGCCGCGGGTCGAGCGCGTTTCGGAGCCCGTCGCCGACGAGTGCAAGGCAGAGCACCGTCAAGAAGAGTGTGAGGCTGGGCCACAGCATCAGCCAGTTGTTGCGCGAGTATTGCGGCGAGTTGCTCATCGGGTTGAAGACGAGCAGCGAGCCCCACGCATCGGAGAGGAGGCTGCCCCAGCTTGCGGTGCCGAGCTTGACGCCGAAGTTCAAGATCGAGAGCGCCGCCTCGAGGATGATCACGCCGGAGGCGACAAGGGTCGCCCAGACGATCACGGGCCCGGCGAGGTGCGGGAGCACGTGCTTGCGAAGGATGCGCAACTCACTTGCTCCGGTCATGCGCGCAGCCTCGACGAACTCGTACTCGCGGAGCGACTGCGTCAACGCGCGCACGACGCGAGCCGGGTAGAACCACGAGAAGATCCCGATCGTCACCCCGAGCGCGACCACGCCCGGCTCGAACAGCCCGTGAATCGTGATCGCATCGAAGCGTACCGCGATCGTCTGGCCGATCGCGATCACGAGCAGCAAGATCGGGAACGCCATCACGAGCTCGGTCATGCGGCCCACGACCGCGTCGACGAGGCCGCCGAACCATCCGGCGAGCGCGCCGAGCGTCACTCCCACCACGACGCCGATGGCCGTCGCGATGAAGGCGATCTCGAGCGAGAGCCGGCCGCCGGCGAGGATGCGCAGGAACTCGTCACGGCCGAGCGGCCCGTCCCCGCCGAGGAGGAAGAACGTCGTGCCCGGCTGGGCGGCGGCGTTCAGCGACTCATTTCGCACGTGACTCCAGGGGCCGACCGGCCGCAAGTTGATGTCGACCGCGGACGGAAAGAAGGTGTCAGGCCCGTGGCCGAGCAACCGAACCAGCAGCGGCTCGCCCATGAAACAGCCGAGCACGATCAGCGTGAGGCCGACCAGCGCGGCCATCCCGAGCCGTTCCTGGCGGAACCGGCGCCAGACGAGCGCCCACCCCGAAGACGGCGCGGAGAAGGTCGCGACCTCGGCCATCCGCCGATCCTAAGAGGGGCGCGCGACGAACTCCACGAAGCGCGTCACAAATGTCACCTTAGCGCCGCTCCAGTAGGCGGAATCGAGTGTTACAAGCGCTGGTATGCTCCGCACCGGTGCAGCCCCAGCGACCGACGTTTTCCCTGGCCGGGGCCGGCAGCGTGTTGATTGGATCCACCGCGGCGTGCATCGTCGTGGGCACGTTGATCGGCTGGGCGATAGGGAAAACCGGTTACGGGCTCGCCTTCGGCGCAGTCGTCGGTATCCCCGTCGGCGTCGCCACGACCGTGATCAAGTACCGGAACATCTGATGCCCGCTCTGACCGAACCGCGCCAAGCACCGCCTGCCCTGCTGCCCGCAGTCGCCGGGGGAATTGTCATCGCCGTCGCGCTGCCGATCTTCCTGATCGCCGGCTGGCGCGTCTCCGGGTGGGGACTCGGCGCGGTCCTCTGGTTCGGTTCAGAGGTGCTCGGGTGGGTGCTGACGCGCCTGCAGAGTCGGACGGGTAACCTCGCCGCCGCAGGCGTGGTCGCTTTCGGGATGCTCTTCCGTGCAGTTGCCGTGATGGTGGTCGTGTTCGCCGTCGCAGTGTCCGACAAATGGCTCGGGCTGGCCGCTGCGTTGACGTATGCGGCCGGCTACTCCGCCACGTTCGGACTGCAGCTGATCGCGTACTTCACGGGTCCGAAGGCGGGAGCCACCGCGTGAAGCGCGCGCTCGTGACACTGAGCACGCTCGCGCTGCTCGTGCCGGCGAACGCGTTTGCGCGCGGCACCTTCGACCCGACGGCGGAGTTCGTGCAGCACGAGTGGATCCCGATCCACCTCGGCCCGCTCAACCTCTCGATCACGAAGGCCGTCGCCTATCTGATGCTCGGCACGCTGCTGACGATCGCCTTCGGCGTCTTCTTCATGCGCGGGAAGCCGGGCCGCAAGCCGGGCCGCCGTGAGACGATCGGCGAGCTGGTCTACGACGTCGCGCAGCAGCAGGTCGCGGAGCAGGGCCTGCCGCACAAGGCGATCGGCCGCTGGTTCCCGTACGTCGCGACCCTGATGCTCTTCATCTTCATGGTCAACTTCCTTGGCTTCATCCCGCTGCCGCTGACCGGTGAGACCTGGCACGGCATTCCGGTGTGGGGGATCTACGCAGCGACGAGCTCCATCTCGGTCACGCTCGCACTCGCGCTCCTGACCTTCTTCTTCACCCACATCGAGGGCATCCGCTGGAACGGGCCCGTGCGCTACTTCAAGAGCTGGATTCCGGAGGCGCCGAAGCCGCTACTCGGACTGATCGTCCCGCTCGAGATCCTCGGGCAGTTCATGCGCCTCATTTCGCTGAGCGTCCGTCTTTTCGCGAACATGCTCGCGGGCCACATCCTGATCCTCACGTTCATCGGCCTCATCTTCATCCTGCAGTCGCTCGTTCTCGCGATCTTCGTCGTCCCGATCGCTGCGGTCTTCTACATGTTCGAGGTCGTGATCGTGATCGGCATCCAGGCGTTTATCTTCGCCGCCCTGTCAGCCATCTATATCGGCTCGGCGATCGAGCCCGAACACTAAGGAGAACGGATGTCCAACCTGCTACTCGCTGCTACCTCCGTCACGGACTCCCCGATCGTCCACGCCGGCAAGGCCATCGGCCTCGCACTCGGCGTCGGCCTCGGCGCGCTCGGCGCGGGTATCGGCATCGGCAACATCTTCGGCTCGATGATCCAGTCGGTCGCACGCCAGCCTGAGCTGCGCGGCGAGCTGCAGGGCATCCAGTGGCTCGGCTTCGCACTCACCGAGGCAGTCGTGTTCTACGGCCTGCTCGGCTCCATCCTCGCCTACGTCCTGGTCTAGAGACTCGATGATTGCCTCGAGCCCACTCATTCAAGTCACGCCGGGTCTCATGATCTGGACGATCGTCTGCTTCGCGATCACGTACTTCGTGTTGCGGAAGTACGCGTTCGGTCCGATCCAGCAGATGATCGACACGCGGCGTGAGCGGATCGAGCAGGCGATCGCCGAGGCCGACAACGCGCGTCAAGAAGCGCGCAACCTGCTCGAGGAGCACAAGAAGCTGATCGGCCAGGCGAAGTCGGAGGCCGAGGAGATCCTCAGCGAAGCCCGGCGTGTCGGCGAGGCACAGCGTGAACGCGTGCGCGCCGAGACCGAGGAGGACCGTCAGCGGCGCCTCGAGGAGACGCGCCGCCAGATCGAGCAGGCGACGCACCAGGCGCTCGGTCAGATCCGTGACGAGGTTGGCAAGCTCAGCCTGCTCGCCGCCGAGAAGATCACGCGCAAGACGCTCACGAGCGACGACCAGCGGCGCCTGATCGACGAGGCGCTCGCCGAGATCGACTTTACGCGGTTTGAAGGTAATCCGTTTGAAGGGAGCCGGTCGTAGCACTGTCGCACCGCATCTATGCGAAGGCGGTCTTCGAGGCCGCACAGGATCAGGGCAAGCTCGAGGACGTGCACGAGCAGCTCCAACAGCTGCGCGCCGCGTTCGCCGAGGCGCCCGATCTCGCCGGCCTGCTCGAGAACCCGGAGATCGAGTCAACCGTGAAGGCGGACGTGCTCACGCGGGTCGCGCTCGGCTCTGATGAATTGGTCATCAACTTCCTGCGCCTGATCGCCGAGAAGGGCCGCGCGGCCGAGCTCGCCGACATCGTCGACGAGCTCGACAAGCTCGTCGCAGCGGAACAGCGCATCCTCGACGTCGAGCTGACGACCGCGACCGAGTTGAGTGACGAGGAATTCGAACAGATTCTCGGACGGATCGAAACCGCCTCCGGCCGCAAGGTGCAAGCGGAACGGAAGGTGGACGCAGACCTGATCGGAGGAATCGTCCTCCAGGCCGGCTCGATGAGGCTCGACGCAAGCGTGCGCGGCCGCCTCGAACGACTTCGCCAAGACCTAGCCCACGCAAGGAGTTAGAGCAGAGATGAAGCTTCGCCCCGAAGAGATCACGTCGATCCTGCGCGAGCGGATCGAGAAGTTCGACGTCGAGACCGACCTCGCCGAGGTCGGCGCCGTGCTGCAGGTCGGCGACGGCATCGCGCGCGTGCACGGCCTCGAGAACTGCTTGGCCCTCGAGATGGTCGAGCTCGAGCACGGGGTCGTCGGCCTCGCGTTCAACCTCGAAGAGGACAACGTCGGCGTCGCGCTCTTCGGCGACTGGGAGAAGATCAAGGAAGGCGAGCCTGTGCGGCGCACCGGCAAGGTCGCGTCGGTCCCGGTCGGTGAGGCCCTCCTCGGCCGCGTCGTCGACCCGCTCGGGAACCCGATCGACGGGCTCGGCCCGATCGAGTCGAACGAGACGCGCCCCGTCGAGTGGAAGGCGCCGGGCGTCATCCAGCGCCAGCCCGTGAAGGAGCCGCTTCAGACCGGCATCAAGGCGATCGACTCGATGACGAACGTCGGCCGCGGCCAGCGCGAGCTGATCATCGGCGACCGTTCGACCGGCAAGACGGCGATCGCGATCGACACGATCCTCAACCAGCACGACCAGAACGTGAAGTGCTTCTACGTGGCGATCGGCCAGAAGGCGTCGACCGTGGCGCAGGTCGTCGAGCGCCTACGCGACGCGGGCGCGATGGAGTACACGACGGTGATCGTCGCCGGCGCCGC
>JAOPYY010000034.1 GCA_025964395.1 Actinomycetes bacterium
GACGGCGGCACGAGGCGCCGCCTACACGGCGGCAAGAGGCACCGCCCGTCCGAGTGTGGCCATGGGCGCGGGCGGGCAGCCCACGCCACCCCCGCCGCAGCTCGCGCCTGCCCCGGCTACACCTGCGCCGAGCACAGCTCCCCCGCCGGCACCGACTCCGAGGACGCCTGCGCCGCCGGCGGCCCCGGTTCCGGCGACGCCTGCGCCGATCGCCACGCCGACCACCGTGCCGAGTGCGCCGGCTCAGCCCTCCGAGCCGCAAGGCGGCGACGAGAACGGCCACGGGCACGGGCACGGCCACGGCCACGGGCACGACAACGGGCACGGCCACGGGCACGACAACGGCGACGCGCAGAGCCAACCGGGAGCCGTGCCTGCTCCGAGCGTCCAGACACAGGGCGGCGACGGGAACGGAAGCGGCGACGGGGGCGGGAGCTGGAACGGCAACGGCGACGGGGGCGGCAACGGGAACGGGAACGGCGACGGGAACGGCGACGGGAATGGGAACGGCAACGGCGACGGGAACGGCAATGGCGACGGGAACGGCAATGGCAACGGCGACGGCGGAGACTGAGAGGCGCGTGCGGTGGTGATCTGCACCTGTCTGCCGCGGCGATCGGTGAGCGTGGGTCGCCCGTGAGCGAGGGCCGGAGGCCGCGCGGCTCGGACGGCAGCGGTCTGCGCGGTCGCATCGTCTCGGTCGTGGTGGCACTGGCGCTGGTCCTGATTGCGCTCGTTCTGTACGGCGCGTTCCGCAGCGCTACGACGGCGGCAAACAGCAAGCTCCGGGCGCACACGACCTTGCAGCTGGCCGGAGCCCGCGTCGACCTCGGCAGCCACCTGAGTCAGTCCGACTCGCAGCTGTACCTATCGGGGAAGCTCCTGCGGCCGCAGGCGCCGGGGCAGGCGCGTGTGTTCGTGACCCGCCTGGGCGCGCTGAAGCTCGTGCGGGTCGGCAACGCCTACCGGCTCGAGCGGGAACTCGCCGTCGGCAGCAGTGCCGCGCCGCTTGTGCGACTGCACCAGCAGCTTCCGGTGAGCGCCGCCCTGCTCGACGGACTCGGCGAGCCCAAGGTCGACGCGCGAGCGCTGAGCGTGCTGTCGCGCCACGGCGTCGTGATCGCCGGCGATCAGGCGCTGCTCAGGCGCCGGCTTCCGACGAGCGGCAGCGTCACGATCGCCGGCCAGAGCTATTCGGTTGGGTCCTCGCCGCTCGCCACCAACGCCTCGCTGCAGGTGCTCGTCCCGGAGGCGAAGATCCACGCGCAGCTGGCGTCGACGCGCTGGAAGCTGCTTGGCGGCGGCGTGCTCGTCTTGCTTGCGCTCGGCGTCTGCCTCTACCTGCTCGGCCGTCCGCTCTGGCGTTCGCTCGGGGAGGTGATCGAGGCCACAGACGACACCCCGACCGACGAGCTGACGGGGCTCGTCCCGCGGCGTGCATTCCGCGTCGCGCTCGCGGTCGAGCTCGAGCGCTCAACGCGCCACCAGAAGCCGCTCTCGCTCGTGCTGCTCGACCTGGACGACTTTGAGCAAATCGACGACAGCCTCGGGCGTCCCGCCGGCGACTCGGCGCTGCGTTCACTGGCGGGCTTGGTCAGCGGCGCGCTCCGCGCGGACGGCCTCGCGGCACGCACCGGTCGCGACGAGTTCGCGCTGCTGTTGCCGGACACCGATCTCACCGGCGCCGCCGAGGTGGCCGAGCGGGTGCGCGTTGCTCTGGAAGAAGCCGATATCCGCTACGGCCACGCCGTATTTCGCAGGACCGCTTCCCTCGGCGTCGCGACGAGCGGCGCGACGACGGTGCCACAGGAACTGCTGCGGGCAGCCGAGGACGCGCTCTACCGGGCGAAGGCCGCGGGCAAGAATCGGGTCGAGCTGGCCGTGCCGGGGCCGTTGAATGCCCCCGCGTTCGTGGACGTCTGACCGGGAAGGGAGCCGGTGGCGCGGCGGCCCCGGCCGGGTCGAGATCCGAGGACGCCGCGCAACGCGAACAGAGCAGCCACCTTGGCGGGATGGCAACAGCAATTGGCCGGCGCGGGTGGGGCCCCGCGCTCTAGGAACGAAGGAACTACGACTAGTGGTGCGCCCGAACCGTGTGCTTGGTTCGACGACCGCTCTTCGCGTGCTTCGCGCGCGAGGCGTGCGCTTTCTTGGCCGTTGGTGCCTTCGGCGTCACTTTCTTGGCCGTCGGTGCCGTCGGGGTGGCGGCATTGCCCTTAGCCGGTGCGGCGCTCGGGCACGCTTGAGGTGCAGAGCTCCCGTCAGCGCCGAGGGGACCGTTCGGGCCAAGTGGACCATCAGGGCCGAGCGAGCTTGGGTTGACGTTCGGCCCGACGCAGCCGCCGCCCTTCAGCGGGCCTGACGAGCCCAGCGGCCCGTCGGGGCCGAGGACGCCAGACTTCTGAAGGATGCTGACGACGGTGACCGGCGGTGGCGTGGCATTCGCAAGGGTTGCGGCACTTGCGGCCGCCGGGGCACCAACCGAGATCGCGCCGGCGACCGCCAGAACCGCACTGAGTTTTATCGGGGACATTGGTCTTATCGGGGACATTGCGTCGCACCTCCTGTTACTGGGCTCATGTCTCGAAAATGCTCGCAGCGTCCACCGCGTCGGTCGTCGGGCGGGAGGCGGCTCTTTCGCATACCTCCCGGGCGGGCTAATCCGTCCCGCGGGCGGTGAAGAGCGGCTCAGCCTGTCCCGCCGAAGGCGACCGGCGCCCTGAGCTCGGCTGCTCGCCCGGTTGGGTGAGGCGGAACGCGAAGGCCGCTGCGGCACCTCCGGCGAAGTTCGCGAGGAGGTAGATCCAGATATGGCTCCAGGAGAACAGGCCCATCACCGTCGCGCCGATGGCGACCGCGGGGTTGAAGGCGCCTCCCGAGACCGACCCTACGGCAAAGGCGCCGGTGGCCACCGTGAAGCCGATCGCAAGGCCGTAGAACGAATTACCCTCCGTGTCCTCCGCCGTTGCGACGTTCAGCACGACGTAGGCCAGAGCGAACGTGAACAGGAATTCGACGATGAGCATCTTGGCGTCCCCGGCCACCTTCACCGGCGCGGCCGGGTCATAGTTGAGTGCGATTACTACCGCCGCGGCCGCGATCGCCGCGATCGCCTGCGTGACGATGTAGGCGCCGTACTCGCGCGCTGTCAACTTCCCTCGAATGAACACAGCGGTGCTGACGGCAGGGTTGTAGTGCCCACCGGACACATGACCCCCGGCGAAGACCATGACCATCAGCATGGCACCGATCGCCAGCGGTGCGAGGGTGCCGGCGGTCGCGACCGCCATGCCGACCGTGAACACCAAGAAGAACGTTCCAATGAACTCGACCCCAAGCTTGCGTTCGACTCCCAACGTCCACTCCTTGCCTCGTATGGTTTCCCCGACCGGGAGAGCTCTCGGTCGGCGGTCGTGAAGCCGGGGACCAATTCCAGGCCACCCGTCCATAAGGGTGCGGTCAGGCGGTTTCACGGTCACCTGAACTTCGGGGCCGTCTGCGCCCGGCGAAGGATGTGCGCGTGCCGCCGCGGCGCTCAGGCGCGGACGATCTCCGCGATCTCGGTCATGGTCACGGCGCGGCGTGAGCCGTCGGCACGCTCGACGACGATCCGTGGGTCGTCGGGGCCGACCGAGACGATCTTGACGACGACGCGTCGGCCTTCCTCGACGATCCGAACGACCATTCCGGCGTTCAGGAAGCACGGCGACGTCAAGGAGGGCCGAGAGGCGACGGAATCCGGTCGCCGAGCAGGGAGCCGGCGCCATTCACGACCAGGGCCCAGGCGGAAGCGGCGGGCGGGCGCACAGCCGACCTTGCGCTCCGCTCCTTAGAGTCGGCTCGGCCGCTCCGCGAAGAATCGAGTTGATCGAGGCCCTGAACATCACTAGGAATGATCGCGAACTCGACGTCTCACGGCCACACGGCGGGTGTCCATCTCGTCTCCCCGCCTCCCGCAAACCTCGTCTACCCGCTGGCGGGAACCGCCGAGGCTACAGGGCCTTCGCCGCTGCGATCAGCTCGTCGATGGAGTCCTTCGCGTCGCCGAAGAGCATCACCGTCTTGGGGTTCTGGAAGAGCGGGTTGTCGATGCCGGCGAAGCCGGGGTTCATCGAGCGCTTGAGCACGACGACGGCGGCGGCCTGGTCGACGTTCAGGATCGGCATCCCGTAGATCGGGCTGCCGGGGTTGTTCCGCGCGTCGACGTTGACGACGTCGTTTGCGCCGATGACGAGCGCAACGTCGGTCTGCGGGAACTCCGGGTTGATCTCATCCATCTCCTTCAGCTGCGGGTAGGGCACGTTGGCCTCGGCGAGCAGCACGTTCATGTGGCCGGGCATGCGGCCGGCTACCGGGTGGATCGCGTAGGAGACGTTGACGCCCTTTCCCTCGAGCAGGTCGGCGAGCTGGCGCACGTCCTGCTGCGCCTGTGCGACGGCCAGACCGTAGCCGGGCACGATGATGACGCGGTGCGCGTACGCGAGCATGACGGCGACGTCGTCGGCGGTCGCCGAGCGCACCGTTCCGCCGTTCGATGCCGCTGCTGCGGCGCCGCTCGCGGCGACCGTGCCGAACGCGCCGAAGAGGACATTCGCGATCGAGCGGTTCATCGCGCGCCCCATCTTCACGGTGAGCAGGGTGCCCGAGGCGCCGACGAGCATGCCGGCCACGATCAATACATTGTTCTCGAGCTCGAAGCCGGTGGCCGCCGCGGCGAGTCCCGTGAACGCGTTGAGCAGCGAGATCACAACCGGCATGTCTGCGCCGCCGATCGGCAGGACGAACAGGATCCCGAACAAGCCCGCGCCGAGGCAGAGGGCGACAAGCAGCCACTGGTGCTCGAAGCCGGCGACGATGACGACGCCGGCTGCGACGCAGGCGCCGAAGAGCAGCAGGTTGCCGACCTTTTGGCCGGGATACGTGATCGGCCGGCCCCGAACGAGCTCCTGCAACTTCGCGAACGCCACCATCGAGCCGGCGAACGAGATCGAGCCGATCAGTGCCGAGAGGACGAGCGAGATCGAGATGTCCCGCTGCAGGTGCCCGGCAGCCGGTGCGAGGATGTGGAACTCGGCGAGCGAGATCAGGGCCGCAGCCCCGCCGCCGACGCCGTTGAACAGCGCGACCATCTGCGGCATCGCCGTCATCTTCACGCGCCGTGCCGCCACCGCTCCGCAGGCGCCGCCGACGATCATCCCGACGACGATCTCCCAGTAGCTCACGACGGTCGTGTTCGCGAACGTGACTGCGATCGCGACGAGCATCCCGACCGCGCCGATCTGGTTGCCGCGCCGTGCGGTCGCCGGATGGGAGAGGAACCGCAGCGCCAAGATGAAGCTCACGATCGTGACGATGTACGCCAGGTTGGTGGCGTCTCTACCCACCCTCGTCCTTCACGGTTGTCTCGGGTGTCTCGCGCTTCCTGAACATCTCGAGCATGCGATCGGTGACGACGAAGCCGCCGACGACATTCGCCGACGCGAGCACGACGGCGATGAGGCCGACCACGAGCGTGAGCGTGTCCTTGTGGCCCACGCCGGCAACGAGCATCGCTCCGACAATCACGATTCCGTGGATCGCGTTCGTGCCGGACATCAGCGGCGTGTGCAGCAGCGTCGGCACCTTCGAGATCACCTCGAAGCCGAGGAAGATCGCGAGGACCAGGATCGTCACCTCGAAGACGAGCAGCGTCGTGTGGCTCATGCTGCGAGCTCCTCGCGATTGGTGACGCACGTGCCGGCGGTGATCTCGTCGTCCCAGTCGAGCTCGAGCTTGCCCGCCGGCGCGAGGTGCTGCAGCAGTGCGATGACGTTGCGCGCGTACAGCTGGCTGGCGTGGTTCGGCATCGTCGCCGGCAGGTTTGTCAGGCCGACGATACGGACGCCGTCGCGCACGACCTCCTCGCCGGGCGCGGTCAGCTCGCAGTTACCGCCCGCCTCGGCGGCCAGGTCGACGATCACGGAGCCGGGTCGCATCGCCTGCACAGCGGCGGCGGGGATCAGCTTGGGCGCCGGTCGCCCGGGGATTAACGCCGTCGTGATCACCACGTCGTAGTCAGGCAGCTGCTGCTCCAGCGCGCGCTGCTGCGCCGCCTGTTGCTCGGCGCTGAGCTCCGTCGCGTAGCCGCCCGCTGTCTCCTCACCCCGAACACCGAGATCGAGGAAGGTCGCCCCCAACGACTCAACCTGCTCGCGCACGGCCGGCCGGACGTCGAAGCTTGCCACGACAGCACCCAACCGGCGCGCGGTCGCGATCGCCTGCAACCCGGCGACCCCTGCCCCCATGACCAACACCTTCGCGGGCGGGATCGTTCCCGCCGCCGTCATCAACAGAGGGAAGAACTTCGGCAACCGCTCAGCTGCGATCAGCGTCGCCTGGTAGCCCGAGACCGTCGCCTGTGACGACAGCGCGTCCATCGACTGGGCTCGCGTGATGCGCGGCACCGATTCCATCGCAAACGCGACGACGCCCTGCCGTGCAAGGCGCTCGATGCCCACCGCGTCGCTCAGCGGCTCCAGGAACGCGATCAACACCGATCCGTCGCGCAGCCGCGCCGTCTCCTCCGCGCTCGGCTTTTCCACCTTGACCACTATCTCGGCCGACCACGGATCACCGATCTCCGCGCCAACGTCCACGTATGACTCGTCGCTGAACCCCGCTTCGACGCCCGCGCCGGACTCGACCACGACGTCGAAGCCGTCGAGCCGTCCGATTGCCTCGGGCACGAGCGCCACCCGCCGCTCGCCCGCAGCAAGCTCCTTCGGAACCCCGACGCGGCTCAGCTTTGTGACCCGTTCATTCCGTTGCGAACCACGATCGCCTGACCCTCTCCGCCTCCGACGCAGAGGGCGGCGACGCCGCGCGTCGCATGCGCCCGCTTCAGCTCGTGAAGCAGGGTCACGAGGATCCGCCCGCCGCTGGCGCCGATCGGATGACCGAGGGCGATCGCGCCGCCGTTCGGGTTGACGCGGCCGGGATCGACGCCGAGCTCGTTCTGCACGGCCACGGCCTGCGCTGCGAACGCCTCGTTCAGCTCGAAGAGGTCGACATCGGCGAGCTGTAGGCCGGCCCGCTCGAGCGCCTTGCGAACCGCCGGGACCGGCCCGATGCCCATGATGCTCGGCTCGACGCCGACCGACGCATGGCCCTCCACGAGCGCGAGCGGCTCCAGTCCGAGCTCGCCGGCCTTGCGCGCCGACATCAGCACGAGCGCCGCGGCACCGTCGTTCAGGCCGGACGCGTTGCCTGCCGTGACGGTTCCGCCATCGCGACGAAAAGCGGGGCGGAGGCGGCCGAGCTTCTCGACCGTCGTCGCAGGACGGGGATGCTCGTCCGTCGTCACGAGGACAGGCCCTTCCGACGAGGGCACCTCGATCGGAACGATCTCGTCGTCGAAGACGCCGTCGTCGAGCGCGCGGCCGGCCTTCTGCTGGCTCGTCGCTGCAAACTCGTCCTGCTCATCTCGACTGATCCCGAACTGCTCGGCGACGTTCTCGGCCGTGATGCCCATGTGGATGTCACCAAAGACGTCCCAAAGACCGTCGCGAATCATCGAGTCGACAAGCGTGGAGTCGCCCATCCGCGCGCCGAAGCGAGTCGCCGGGCTCAGGTAGGGGGCGCGAGACATGTTCTCCATCCCGCCGGCGACGACGATCTCGGCGTCCCCCACCCGGATCATCTGCGAGGCGAGCGTGACCGCCTTCAGGCCCGACCCGCAGACCATGTTCACGGTGGTCGAAGGTACTTCCTTCGGGATTCCTGCGAGCATCGCCGCTTGGCGCGCGGGGTTCTGTCCGAGGCCAGCCTGGAGGACGCAGCCAAACACGACTTCGTCGATTTCGTCGGCGGCGACCTGCGCGCGCAGGCGCGCTGCGTTGATGGCCTGCGCGCCGAGCTCCGTCGCGGGAATGTCTTTGAACTGACCGCCGAAGCTTCCGACCGGCGTCCGTACTGCACTGACGATAACGGCGTCTTCCATCGCGAAGCACTCCCTCGGGTGGCGGGCAAAGATCGTCCTCGAAGCTATCCCCGGCCCGGCGCCACGGGGCCTGATCCGACGGCGCGGGCGAACCGTCCTGGCGGGCAGCCGCGCGAAGGCCGTCCGAGAGCGAAGGTCGAGCGGGGCGCGCGAACTCTTGCGACGCCCGATCGGCGCGCTCCGCCGCAGCCGCGATGCGGCGGAGCGCCCCACCCGAGCCGACAGGAGGTGAGCCCTGCTCTGCGACACCATCGATCCGCCCGCTTTGCCTCTGCACTCCGATCCGCAGATGTACGCCCCGGGATGCTGACGCCGGCGCACGAGTGCGTCCGCTGCGGCGACGGGGTCGGCGTGGGGGCGGTGTCGTACTGTCACCCCTGCCTTTGGGCCGTGCGCGCGGAGGTCGAGGAAGGCTTCGGCGAGCTCGAGGACTATCTGCGCAAGGCGGCCCGCTTCGAGGCGTGGCTCCGTGAGCATGAAGGGGGTCGCGAGTGAAGCTCCGCGGCGAACGCGATCCCTCCGCGTGTGTGTGCACGCCGACGATCGACGGGTTAGCGCCGGCCTCCGTCTACTCCCGCCGCGGTAAGGCCCGTACCGAGACCTGCGGTATCGAAAAGAGTCGTCGCTCGGGCGACGTCAAGACCTCCGCCCGCGGTGACCATGTCGCAAGTGCGATCAACCAGACAACGTCAAGTTCGGCAGGGCGTGCTGAAAAACGGTGCTCCGATTTCGAGTTGCCCGGCGATGGCCCTGGTCGCCGAGGCGCAAGGAGGTACGACCGATGTTCTCAAGCAAGCATAAGAGGGCGGTGCTGGCAGTGGCCGGAGCGCTCGCCCTCGGCGTCCCCGCAGCCTCGAGCGCTGCGATCGTCCTTCCCGGCTTCGGATTGGCGGGGGTCGGCGCGGCTCAGAGTGCGCCGGCGCTGACCCCCGTCACGAGCATCGTGGGCGCGAACGGGGGCGTCCTCGGCACGGCCGGCCCGCTCGGCGCGAACGGCCCGCTCCATGGCGCCGGCTGCGTGGGGTCGAACGTCAACCCGAACTCGCTCGGGATCGACGGTCCGCTCGGCCCAAATGGTCCGCTCGGTCCCGGTGGGATCGGAGCCAACCTCACTTGCGCGGCGAGCGGCATCGGGCTCGTGGGCCTGTTCGGCTTCTAACGGCTGAGATCGATCTGGCAGACGCGCGGCGGCATCGTCCGCCGCGCGGCTGCGTGTCCCGGAGTACCGCGCTACCTCCGGGAAGGCAGCGCAAAGAGCCACCCGGGGGCCGACGACCGGCGCGATGGTTGGCCGCCACCATCCAAAGGTGGCCATGAGCGATCCGTACGACGTCTACCACCAAGTGCCCGTTGCCGGCGGGACGCTCCGCGTAGCGCGCGCAGGCTTGCCGCCCGAGGAGGCTGACGGAGTCGTGCTCGCGGTGCACGGGATCACGTCCTCGCTGATGGCCTGGCGGACCGTGGCACGCGATCTGACCGGGCGCCTGGATATCTGCCTGCTCGCACCCGACCTGCGTGGGCGGGGCCAGAGTGCTCGCCTGCCGGGCCCGTACGGATTCGCCGCTCACACGGCCGACCTCCTCGCAGTACTCGACCACGCGCGCGTCGAGCGGGCGGTGCTGGTGGGGCACTCGATGGGGGCCTATGCCGTCGCCCGCCTTGCGGCGGAGCACCCGGAGCGTGCCGCAGCAGTGGTGCTCGTCGACGGTGGCATGCCGTATGCCGACGCGCCCGAGGGCGATCCCGACGCCGTCGTCGAGGACGCCGCCGCGCCTCTGACCGAGCGCTTGCACAAGACGTTCGCGTCCGTTGACGCGTACGCGGACCACTGGGCCGCGCACCCGGCATTCAAGTACGCGTGGGACGACGACGTGGAGGCGTACGCACGCTACGACGTGGAGGGGGAGCCTGGTTTGATGCGCTCTGTCGTCTCCGAGCCCGGCGTGGTGATCGACCTGCGCGAGTTCCTGTTCGACGAGGCGACTCGGACGGCGCTCGACCGGGTACGCGCGCCGATCCACGTCGTCCGCGCCGCACGCGGGCTGTTGGACGAGCCGGAGAAGCCGTTGATCGCGGCTGACTTCCTGACCGACTTCGCAGCCAAGCGGCTCGACGCATCCGTCGAATGCGTCCCGAGGGCGAACCACTACACGGTCGTGCTCGGCACGGGCGACGGCCCGCTCGTCGTCGCGGGCGCGATCGAGCGAGCCCTGCGCCAAACCGGATCGGAGGTGAACTTCAGTGCTGCATCTGAGCGATCCGTTTGAGGCGCGCTTCGACGTACCGGTCGCAGGCGGCCAACTCCACGTCGCGCTCGCGGGCGCATCGCCCGACGAGGCGGACGCCGTCGTGCTGGCCCTCCACGGCCTGACCTCGTCGCTGATGGTTTGGCGGACCGTCGCGCGTGAGCTCTCGCGTCGCACGCGCGTCTGCCTGATCGCTCCCGATCTACGGGGTCGAGGGCGTAGCGCCGCGCTCGCTGCGCCGTTCGGCTTCGACGCGCACCTCGCCGACCTCCTCGACGTACTCGACTACTTCTCGGTTCAGCGCGTGGTGGTCGTCGGCCATTCGATGGGCGCCTACCTCGCCGGTTACCTCGCGGCCTGGTATCCGGAGCGTGTGGCGGCCGTCGTGCTTGCCGACTCCGGGTTGCCGTTCCGGCGTGTGCCGAAGGGGGACCCCGCGGAGGTGGTCGAGTTCGCGTTCGGCGCGGCGATCGGGCGGCTGCGGATGAGGTTCGACTCCGTGGAGGAGTACGTCGCACACTGGCGCGCTCATCCTGCGTTCGCGGCCGTCTTTCAGCCGGGCTTTGTACGACCGTGGGATGACGACCTCGAGGCATATGCGCGCTACGAGACCACCGGTGAGCCGGGGGCGATCCGCTGCGTCGTCTCCGAGGAAGCCGTGTTCGCCGACAGCGAAGTGATGCTGCTCGACGAGAGCACGCGCACGGCACTCGACCGCGTGCATGCGCCGATCGTCCTCCTACGTGCTTCGCGCGGCGTGAACGGCTACGACCTCCCCTTGATCGCGCGCCACCAGCTCCTCCGGTTGGCCGCCATGCACCCGGATGCGTACGTCCAGGACGTGTGGGGCGCGAACCACTACACGCTCGTCCTCGGACCGACTCTCGGGTCGCGACGCGTCGCGACGGCGCTGGCGCGCGCTTCGCGCCTGGCCGAGACGCCGGCGTGGGCCTGAGCCCGATCTGCTGCACTCATTCCGCTGTCACGAGCCCGTGAGCGCGGCGTGCTTCAAGCTGAGGAGGAGGACCAGGAGGTCATTCGGGTCGTGAACGTCACGGCCCGTCAGCTGCTTGATGCGCCGGAGGCGGTAGGCGACAGTGTTCGGATGAGCGTGGAGAGCGGCGGCGCTCTTCGTGATGTTGAAGCCGGCATCGACGAAGGCTCGAAGCGTTCCGACGAGCTTGGTCTGCCGTGCGAGGTCGTACTCGACGAGAGGGCGGAGCGTTTCGCTCAAGGCGCTCTCGATCGCAGGGCTCGAGCGCACGATGTGGTCGATCAAAACCTCGTCGAACGTGAGCGCGTTCCCGCTGTCGCCGGTCGCCTCTGCTAGCCGCTCGGCCGCCCTCGCCTCCGCGTAACCGGCCGCGATCGCCCTGTCGCCCGGGTGCCAGCCGCTGATGCCGATGTCGATGCCTGGCGCGACCAGCGCCTCCGACAGCTCGGCGCACTCGTGCTTCACCAGTTCGACGCCCTCGCGGGTCTCGACCGGGTACGCCGCTACGACCTCGCTCTCCCGGACACCAACGAGCAGCGAGCCTTCGGCCGGCTGCAGGTGCGCGCGCGCACCTTCGACGATCCTTCGGAGAGCCGCGTACCTCTCGGCGGAGAGATCGAGGCCGGCGGGCACCTGCGCGTGCGCATCGCGCATGACCACGACCACGTACGCGCCCGCGAGTCGGACGTGCTGCGACTGGGCGCGGCGCCGGACATGCTCGGGGTCGCCCCTGCCGGAAACGAGCGCCTCCAGGAGATCGCGTCGCAACAGCCCCAGATCGCTGAGAGGATTCTGCAGCTCGTCGAGGTACGCCTGAATGCCCGCCGTGGTCGCGGCGTCGATGTGGCGGAGGAGTCGCGCCGCCGCTTCGAGCGCCGCAGCACTGTCCGCCGGGCTGTCGGCCCGGACGGCGTCGAGAACGGCGGCCCACGCCGTCTGGCCGAAGATGCGCCACCCACGGTCGAGCGCCTCCAGCGGAACCTCGTGCGCACGTCGTGCGGAGACCGCTCTGACCCGCTCGAACTCAGCTTCCGGGATCCCGTTCCCCGTCTCGAGGTCGTCGAGCAGTGAGTCGATGTTGGCCAACGTGAACGCGTAGACGTCCGTCTGCTGCTCATCGTCGACGAACCGGTAGTCGACGACCTCATCGCGGAGGCGGTCGACGAACTGTCTCGCGAGTTTCTCCCTACGCTCTCTGATCCGCGCGGCAACTTCCGCGAGCGCCGCGTTGGCCTCCGGCCGTTGCATCTGCTTCATGCCGTGCTCGAGTCACCGTGCTCGATGGGTTCGCGGGCGCGGATCGACATGCTCCGTATCGTCGTCTCTGCGCGAAGCGATCCGCGTCGGCCGGCTGGCGGATTCTGGCTACCGCGTGCGCTGGAGCCACTCGGCGCCGACCTACGCCCTGGACGGTACGCGAAGGCAGGCCGGACAGACGATGCCCCGCAGGCGATCGGCCACCAAGATTGGCACGTGCGTGCAGCACTCGTCACGGGAGCGGCCGGCGGCATCGGCCGCGCCGTCACCGAGCGGCTCGCGGCGGAAGGCGTCGGCGTGTTGGCGGTCGACCTGGCGGCCGACCCGACGGTGCCGGGTGAGCCCTTCGCCGCAGACCTCACGACGCGGGAGGGCAATCGCGCCAGCGTGGAGGCGGCGATCGAGCGCTTCGGCCGGCTCGACGTGGTCGTTGCGAACGCGGGATTCCAGCACGTCGCGCCGGTCGCGGATTTCTCCGAGGACAGCTGGGACGCTTTGCTCGCGCTGATGTTGACGAGCCCGTTCCTGCTCGCCAAGTACGCGTGGCAGCAGCTCCGCGCGACCGGCGCCGGCCGGTTCGTCGCTGTCGCGTCGGCGCACGGGGTCGTGGCCTCGCCGTACAAAGCGGGCTACGTCGCTGCCAAACACGGGGTGGTCGGCCTCGTCAAGACACTCGCGCTCGAGGGCGCCGCTGACGGGATCACCGCGAACGCCGTCTGCCCCGGCTACGTCCGCACGCCCCTCGTCGAGCGGCAGATCGCGGCTCAGGCGCAGGCGAACGGGATCACGGAGGAGCGGGTGCTCGAGGAAGTCATCCTTGCACCGCACGCGATCAAGCGGCTGATCGAGCCGTCGGAGGTCGCCGACGTGATCGCCTTCCTCGCCGGCCCCGCCGGCGCCACCATCACCGGCGTGCCGGTGCTGATGGACGCCGGCTGGACGGCGCACTAGCTCATCTAGTTCGTGTGCTTGGAGCCCCGGATGATCTCGCAGAAGTTGGCGCGGACGAAGCCGGGGAGCTTCTCGGCCAGCACGTCGTCATTCATCGTCCCGAAGGTTGTCTCGGGCCTGTCCGCCATGCCGTCGGCGAACGCTTGGATGATCGACTCCTTGAAGTCCACCCGCGGGTAGGCGGCGAGGACGGCTTCGCGGTCTTTGGCGTCGATGTCGTCGTAGCCGAGCCCGAGCACGTCGAGCTCGACCCCCGCCGTGACGAGGGCAACCTCGGGCTCCTTGTACGGCGGAATGCCGGGAGTGGTGTGGAGCGCGATCGCGTCCCACACGACGCGCACGGCGTCGGGGGCGACGCCGTGCGCGTTGAGGAACTCCCGTGCGGCGTTGGCGCCGTCGACCTCGAAGCGATCGTGTTCGCTGCGATGCCCTTCGACGAGACCGATGTCGTGGAACATCGCACCGATGAACAACAGCTCCGGGTCGTAGCTCAGGCCAAGGCGGTTGCCCTGCAGGGCGCCGAAGGAGTAGACGCGGAGCGAGTGGTTGTAGAGCAGGTCGGACTCCACACTCCGGATCAACTCGGTCGCATCGCGCGCCAGGCTGCTGTCAGGGACCGCGACGGGTGAGTGAGCGACGGCCACGATTACGCCGCCTTGCTCGCGGGGTTGCCGTACCCGAGCCCGGACGCGACGCGGCTGCCGAGCTCGGCGTCCACGTTCGTCCAGTAGGTGATGACCCGCGCCTGAATCTCGGGCGAGACGCCGGCGCTTGCGTGCGCGACGATGTTCGACGCGAGATGCTCGCGGTCCGTCGGGGTCATGACATTGCGGACGAGGGCCCCCGCCTGACCGAAGTCGTCATCCTCGGCATGCAGCTCGTAGGCATAGCGGCCGATCTCCGCCGCCTCCACCCACCACATCGGGATCTCCTTGCTCGCGTCGGCCTGCGGCCCGCCGTAAGAGTTTGGCGCGTAGACCGGGGTGGCGCCTGCGTGGCGAAACGCCATCGGGCCGTCCTTCGTGTACGTGTGCACCGGCGACTTGGCGGAGTTGATCGGCAGCTGCTCGTAGTTCGCGCCGATGCGGTGCAGGTGCGTGTCGTGATACGAGAAGACACGCCCCATCAGCATCTTGTCGGGGCTCAGTCCGATCCCCGGCACGAGGTTGCCCGGGGAGAAGGCTGCCTGCTCGACCTCGGCGAAGTGGTTCTCCGGGTTGGCGTTCAGGACCATGCGCCCGATCGTGATCGGCGGATAGTCCGCGTGCGGCCAAACCTTCGTCAGGTCGAACGGGTTGAAGCGATAGTCCGCCGCTTCCTCGAACGGCATGATCTGCATCTCCAGGCGCCACTCCGCCGCATCGCCGCGGGCGATCGCGTCCCACAGGTCACGCCGGTGGAAGTCCGGGTCCGCAACGACCATCGCGGCGGCCTCGGCGTCGGTGAAGTTCTCGACCCCCTGGACGGTCTTGAAGTGGTACTTGACCCAGAAGCGCTCGCCCTTCGCGTTCATCCACGAATAGGTGTGGCTCGAGTAGCCGTTCATGTTGCGCAAGGTGCGCGGCGTCCCGCGGTCGGAGAAGAGCGTCGTGACCTGGTGGGCGCTCTCGGGCTTCAGCGTCCAGAAGTCCCACTGCATGTCGTTCGAGCGGATGCCGGTATCCGGCATGCGCTTCTGCGAGTGGATGAAGTCCAGGAACTTCGACGCGTCGCGGATGAAGAACACCGGTGTGTTGTTGCCGACGAGGTCGTAGTTGCCCTCCTCGGTGTAGAACTTCAGCGCGAAGCCGCGCGGGTCGCGAACGGTGTCCGCGCTTCCCAGCTCGCCGGCGACGGTCGAGAAACGCGCGAACATCGGCGTCTTCTTCCCGACCTCCGAGAGGAAGCTCGCAGACGTCCACTGCGTGACGTCTTCCGTCACCTCGAAGAACCCGTGCGCGCCGGTGCCCTTCGCGTGGACGACGCGCTCCGGGACGCGTTCGCGGTTGAAGTGCTGCATCTTCTGGACGACGTAGGTGTCCTGCAGCAGCGTCGGGCCGTTGGGCCCGACGGTGAGCGAATTGTCGTCGCTCGTGGCCGGGATCCCGCCGTTCGTGGTCGTCGTGGGCGGGTTCTTCGCGTCGCTCATTCAGGTGCCTCCTCATTCGGTTCGTGTCTACGACAGATCGTCCCCGTGGGAGCCCCTCACGGCGTCGGCTGCCAGTCGGCTTTTTGCGCTGCCGCGTCAGGCGAATCGGCCCTGCGCTGTGAAGCGGACGCCGTACGTCGTGCGTGGTAGACCCACACCGTCGTTTGGTGCAGGCGAAGAGCCGACTCTGGGCGGACGACAAGCTCGGCTCCGGGGATCAGGATTGTCGGCGATGACCTCACTCCCGCCGAGTGCAGATCAACCGAGTGCAGATGAACGGCCTGAGCTGAACGGCGACAGGCCTGGCCCCGGCCCCGATCTCCGCCGCTTCCTGGAGGAAGCCGAATCCAGCTTCGCCCAAGCGCTCGAGAAGATGGTGGCCGGTCCGATGTTCGGCCTGCTGCTCGCGCAGACCACCGAGAACATGGTCGCGCTGAGCAAGATCGCGCGCGAGTCGGCCGATCTCGCAGTGTCCAACCTGCGAATCGCAGGCCGCCGCGACGTTATTCGCCTCGAGCGCCAGCTCGGGCGGACCGAGGACAAGCTCGAGACGCTGCTGCAGGAGATCGAAGGGGTGCGCAGCGAGCTGGCGAACGGTCATCGCGTCGCCGATCGCGCGCCGAGTCTCGCTCCGGCGAGCGACGACTGACGTCGTAGGAGTCGACGGTGGTCAGATCTCGGCGCGCGGGCCGAGCTCGCGCCGAACGGGTCGAAATCGCGGGTTTCCTGCTAGCTACCTTGCGCGCGGGCGTCTGGAATTGCGAGGCTGTCTAAGTGACGCTCCGCTGCTTGATCGTGGACGACAGCCAGCTCTATCTCGATGCAGCCCGGGCGCTGCTCGAGCGAGAAGGAATCGACGTCGCCGGCGTTGCCTCCCGATCAGCCGAGGCGCTGTTGCAAGCGGAGGCGCTGCGGCCGGACGTGATCCTGGTGGACATCGTGCTCGGAGAGGAGAGCGGTCTCGACCTCGTCCGGCGCCTGTCCGAGGACAGACGAGCCGCCGGCGCAGCGCTGATCCTGATCTCGACGCACACCGAAGCCGACTTCTCGGCGCTGATCGAGGAGAGTCCCGCGGCGGCTTTCATCCCGAAGCCGGAGCTCTCGGCCGAAGCGATTCGCCGTGCCCTCAACGGCGGCGCCGCCGGCGATCGCGTCTAGTCGGCCGCGCCGCACCGACATCAGCGGACGATGTCGAGCGCCAGGTGCGGCGAGCAGCCGCGCTTGACCAGGTCGGCGATCTCATGCCAGTCGACGAGCCCGGCGCAGACGTCGGCGAGCGCCCACGAGAAGCCAAGCCGCTGCAGTTGTTCAGTCCGCCATGCGTTGACGGCCTGCTCTTCCTCGCTGCTCTCGACAAACTCGCCTGCGAAAATCTCAATTTGCTCCATCGCTTCGTCCCTCCGAATTCACGTTGCGCGGTCGCTTGTAACCATCGCTCCGCGGGGTGGCGCCGTCATCAAGGGCAGCCGCGATTCATGGGCGGGGGTAGCGGTACTCCTGCACGCCCGGTTAGCCGGAACGCACACCGGCCGGCCGCGACGCGTGCTCAGCGAGCGTCGAGATACGTGATCACTGCGCGCACCCGGCGGTTGTCGTCGGACGTCTCCTGCAGGCGGAGCTTGCCGAGGATGCTGTGCACATGCTTCTCGACCGTCGCTTCGGTGACCCAGAGCTGACGGGCGATACCGACGTTGGAGCGGCCCTCGGCCATCAAGGAGAGCACCTCGCGCTCGCGCCCGGTCAGCACCTCGAGCGGATCGTCGATTGCCCGCGGGGAGACCAATTCCCGCACGAGCGCGGGGTCCACGACCGAGCCGCCTTTGAGGATCCGCTCGAGCGTGTCGATGAACTCGACGATGTCGGTGACGCGGCTCTTGAGCAAATAGCCGACAGGGCTCCCACTGGCAAGCAAGTCCCTGGCGTGCTCGACCTCGACGTGAGCGGAGAACACTAGGATCGCGGTCTCCGGAGCCTCGGCCCGGATCGCACGCGCCGCATCCAGACCCTCGGTCGTGTGACTCGGCGGCATCCGGATGTCTACGACCACGAGGTCGGGCCGGTGCTCCCGCACAAGCGCGACGAGCTCCGACCCGTCGCCGGATTGGCCGACGACGTCGAATCCGGAGCGCTCGAGGAGGCTCGCGAGACCCTCGCGCAGGACGACATCGTCGTCCGCTACAACAACCCGTCCGCGTCTCTCCGAGGGCGGACCCTCTGGTTCTGCCGACACCCCATTCACCTTATGCCCGCCCGCTGAGCGCGGCAAGGCTAGCTCTACGCCGGGTGCGGTAGGCGCCGGAACCCGGTCGTAGCGCCTCGCGGTACGCGAAGATTGGCCCCGCGCCCGACGACGGGAGCATCCCGAACGGCCACGCTTGTCGCACATGACTTCGGCGACGAGCATGCGCGGTGACGCTCCGTGGCCGGTGAGGCTGCTGCCCGCCGCGCTCGAGTTCTCGAACATCCTGCTCACGACGGATGACGCGGCGATCGGGACGACGGAGAAGGACGTCGTCTGGACGCACCGCAACACGACGCTGTACCGCTATCGCTCGGCAGGCCGTGACCGGCGGATCCCGATCGTGCTCGTGTTTGCGCTGATCAATCGGCCCGACATCTTCGACCTGCGACCGGGCAACTCGCTGGTCGAGTTCCTGCTCGACGAGGGCTTCGACGTGTACCTCCTCGACTGGGGAGTTCCGGACGAGGCCGACGGCGACACCGGCCTCGACTACTACGTTTGCGACGCGCTCCCCTGGGCGATCCGCGAGGTCCTGCGGTCGAGCGGTGCCGACGAGGTGACGCTCACCGGCTGGTGCATCGGCGGAACATTGTGCGCGACCTATTGCGCGTTGAACCCCGAAGCGCCCGTGCGCAACCTTGTGTTGCTGACGACGCCGATCGACGGTCGCGAGTCGCTCTACGCGACGTGGCTGGAGGACATCGACGTGGAAGGGATTGCATCCGCCGCGCCGGTCATTCCCGGGCGTCTGATCGACGAGGCGAACAAGCTGATGAAGCCCGTCGCGAACCACTGGACGATTTACCGGCGGCTCTGGCAAGGCGTGCTCGACGGCGCCCCTCGCCGTGAGGCCTACCAGTCGATGGCGAAGTGGGTCGGCGACACCCCGTCGTTTCCCGCGCGCGCCTGGCACGAGTGGACGACCTGGATGTACACGGAGGGACAGCTCGTGCGCGGCCGGGCCACCCTGCGCGGTCAGCGCGTCGACCTGCGTTCCATCGAACAGAGCCTGCTCGTGGTCACCGCGCAGCAAGACCACATCACGCCTCCCGGGAACACGGCGCCGCTCTTCGAACTCGTCGCCAGCACTGACGTCACGCATCTCGATCGTCCCGGCGGCCACATCGGACTCATCGCAGGCTCGAGCGCGCGACGCCAGATCTGGCCGGCGATGGCCGGCTGGCTCGACGAGCGCTCTCAACCCCAGACCCATTGAAGGAGGACGACAGATGTCGACAGTTGAAGCGAAGACAGACAACGAGGGGGTCGCACCGGAGCCCGGTTCGCTGCGCGGGCGCGTCGCGCTGGTCACCGGCGGCACGCGCGGCATCGGGGCAGCCATCTCCCGCAACCTCGGAATGGCGGGCGCCACGGTCGCCGCCGGATACAACACCAACCGCGAGCAGGCCGACGCATTCCTCGCCGAGTTGGCCGCGCTCGGCGCGGACGCCAGCGCGCACCCGGGCAACGTCGCGGACGCAGACGAGTGCCGGCGCACGGTCGAAGAGGTGATCGACCAGCACGGTCGCGTCGACGTGCTCGTGAACAACGCCGGCATCACGATCGACCGAACGGTGTCCAAGATGAGCTACGAGGACTGGGCCACCGTGCTCGCCGTCAACCTGTCGGGAGCCTTCTTCGCCGCCCAGGCAGTCCTGCCGGACATGATCGAGCGGGGCTCGGGGCGCATCGTGAACATCTCGTCGATCATCGGCGAGCAGGGCAACATCGGCCAGGCGAACTACGCCGCGTCGAAGTCAGGGCTCTTCGGGCTGACCAAGACGCTGGCGCGCGAAGCCGCGTTCCAGCTGAAGCGTGCGGGAAGGCTCGACCCGTTCGGGCCGAACGTGACCGTCAACTGCGTCGCGCCCGGCTTCATCGCGACCGAGATGGTCGAGACGATCCCCCAGAAGGTCCTCGAGCGCATCACCTCGCAGATCCCGCTCGCACGGCTCGGTCGTACCGACGAGGTCGCGCGCGTCGTCCACTTCCTCTGCTCCGACGAGTCCGCCTACATCACGGGGCAGGTCTGGAACGTCAACGGCGGCATGGAGATGTGAGCAGCCGGCGGCATAGCCGCCCTCTCCCTCTCGCCACCGCACGACTGCGACCGTGAATGCACGAGCGGTGGTCCCCGTCGCCGTACCGGAGGTCTCTCATGCGCAGGTTCACCCCGTGATGGAGTACGTGCGCCTCAACGCACTCGACGAGCTGTTCCTGCACCTGGACCACCGGGAGGAGCCGTGGGTCGTCCACTACGAGGTCCATATCGCGGGCCGGTTCGACGCGGATCGACTCGCCGCCGCGGTCGCCACGGCAGCAACGCGGCATCCGATCGCTCGAGCCAGGCTCGCGAGCTGGCACGCCGCAGACCTGGGGTATCGCTGGGAGATTGCCGACGTGGTCGACACGCCGGTGACAATTGTCGACTGCGCCGACGAGGCGGAACTGGCCGCCGTACGCGAGCGCCTCTATTGCGTCAGCCCGTCCCTCGACGTTGCGCCCCCGTTCATCGTCGTCCTCGCGCGGGCCGCCGCGGGCGATTCGTTGCTGCTCAACCTGCATCACGCGGCAGGGGACGGCATCGGCGCCGCTCGGTTCGTGCTCTCGATCCTCCGCGCGTACGCGGGCGTCGAGGATCGGCTCCCGCCGCTCGACCCACTCGAGGTCCGCGACGTCGACGCCCTTGCCGGCGCCGCCTCGCCGGCGGAACGCTTCGAGCGGAGGCGCGCCGTGTGGCTGCAGGCGGTTGACGACTGGCTGGCGGGACCGCCGGCTCGGCTCGCGACGGCGGGCGGTGCCGACCGTCCGGGTTACGGCTTCGAGCTGCTCGTGCTCTCCGCGGAGGAGACGGACGTCTTCCGCGGCCACCGTACGGCGGACACGACCCTCAACGATGTCCTGCTGGCGGGCCTCGCGGTGGCGATCGAGCGTTGGAACCGGGCGCACGACCGGCCGGCGCGTCGAATCGCGTTGACCATGCCCGTCAATCTGCGGCCGCCCGAATGGCGTACCGAGGTCCTCGGCAACCTCGCCTCCTATACGACCGTCTCGGTCGGCCGTGGGCAACGCGACGATCTCGAGAGCGCCCTCGAGGCGGCTGTGAAAGGGACCCGGAGGATCAAGGAGCACGCGCTCGCCGGGTCGGTCGTGGACCAGCTGCGGCGCTTGAGCACGCTGCCCCTCTGGGTCAAGCGGATGCTTCCGGTTTTGATTCCGCTCACCGGCAACATCGTCGTCGACACCGCCTCGTTGTCGAACCTCGGCGTGCTCGAGGGCTTCCCCTGGTTGGGTGAGGACGCCGGTACGGTCGAGGCGGTGTGGTTCTCGCCGCCGAACCGCATGCCGCTCGGCGCCTCCTTCGGAGCCTCGACGTTCGACGGGCGGCTCCACCTCGCGCTGCGCTACCGCCGCGCGCAATTCGACAGCGATGCGGCGGCAGCGTTCGCGAAGCTCTACCGCGACGTCCTGTCGACCTGAGCTCTTGATCTGTTAGTGCTGGAGCAGAAACCTGGCGATCTCCTCGTCGGCGCGCGGCTCGTCGGTGACGTAGGCGTGGCCGGCGCCCGGCCATATCTGCAGCTCCGCGCCCGGGATCGCCTTCGCCATGATGCGGGCGTTCTCGGGCGACATGGTGCCGTCTTCCTCTCCATGCACGACGAGGGTCGGCGCGGTGATGCGCCCGATGTTGAGCAGCTGGTTGTGCGTCGCCGCAACGGACACCTGATGGATGTACGCGAGGGTGGCCAGCGGCATGTTCTCCGGACGGGAATCGAGGCGCCGCGCGATGTCCTCCGCGATCCGTTGCGCGTGCAGGCGGCGGGTCGCGAGGCCGTAGGTGTAGGGCACAGCCGCCCACTCGGCCTCTTCGGGCGCCATCGCACCGACGCGGGCGAAGAACGTGAGCGTCTGCGGGTCGTGCGGAATCGCGGTCGGGCCGCCCGGTGTCGTCGCCCCGAGGACGAGAGCGCGCACCCGATCGGGATGGCGCAGAGCGAGGTCGAGCGCGACGATCCCGCCGAGTGAGATCCCGTAGACGTGGGCGCTCTCCTCGTCGGCCGCGTCGAGCACGGCGACGGCGTCGTCTGCCATTTGCATCACCGAGTACGGCAAGGGCGTGAACGAGCTGCGCCCGGTGTCGCGATTGTCGAAGGCAAGCACGCGAAACGAGCGAGCCAGGACGTCGATCGTCCGCCAGGCCGAGTCGAGTGTTATGCCCTGGCCGTTGATCAACAGCACCGGCGTGCCCGTACCGGTCGACTCGTAATAGAGGCGGATCAACCCGTGCCGCGCGTACGGCATCAGGCCGGCGCCCTCCGGTTCGCGCGCATCGCGAGAAGCATTCATCCCGTTGGCACCCAGGAGGCCTGGAACGTGGGTCAGCCCCGACCGCCCGCTCGGACAGCCGCGTGCCACGACCGGCGGAGGCATCGTGGTGGGATGCCTCGGGCCAGCTCCATCCTCCCCGGCGTCGGCCCGGGCGTCGCACCGCCGCTTCCCCGGCCGGCGGTTCTCGGTCCGCTCGTCGCCCGTCGACTGCGGACCGGGAACTGCCGCCGGGTGGCTTTCGGCAGCGGGAGCGCATGACCAAGTTTCCCATGATCGTGACCCGCGGGCTTGGTAAGTCGTACGGCTCGAATGTGGCCCTCGCCGGAGTCGACCTCGTCGTCTCACAGGGGACCATCCTCTGCCTCCTCGGTCGCAACGGCGCCGGGAAGACCACGCTGGTGCGCATCTTGGCGACGCTGTTGGCGCCCGATACGGGCTGGGCGCAGATCGCCGGCATCGAGGTCCGTCGCGACGCCGCGAGGGTGCGCCAGCTCATCGGTCTCGCGGGCCAGTTCGCCGCGGTGGACGACGGCCTCAGCGGCCGTGAGAACCTGGAGCTCGTCGCCGGCCTGTACGGGCTGCGTCGGCGCGAGGCGCGCGCGCGGTCGCAGGAGGTGCTCGAGCGGCTCGGGCTGGCCCAGGTCGGCGGGCAGCTCGTCCGTACGTACTCGGGCGGCATGCGTCGTCGGCTCGACCTCGGGGCAAGCCTCGTGGGGAAGCCGGCCGTGTTGATCATGGACGAGCCGACCACCGGCCTCGACCCGGCCAACCGCATCGAGCTCTGGAAGCTGATCGAGGATCTCGTCCGCGACGGCACCACGATGCTCCTGACGACGCAGTATCTGGAGGAGGCCGACCGGCTCGCGGATCAGATCGTCGTGATCGAGCGAGGACGGGTGATCGCGGGCGGCACCCCGGACGAGCTCAAGCAGCGCGTCGGCGGTGACGTTTTGGAGGTGCGCACGACGAACGCCGCCGACGTCGAGCGTGTCGTCCAGCTGCTCGACGGGCTCGGTTCGGGCCGGCCCGTCGCCGACATGCGCGACCAGCGCGTCACGTTGCCGACGACCGAACGGGTTCAGACGCTCCTGGCAGCCGCCCGCCGCATCGAGGAGTCGAACATCCCGATCGCCGATCTCGGTGTGCGGCGGCCATCGCTCGACGACGTCTTCCTCGCTCTGACGGCGCCAGGCGCGGAGTCGCGCGCCGCCGTCCCACTGCCCTCATCCCCTGGCCGCAGCACCGAGACCCGGACGGCGCCGGCGTGAGCACGTTCCCGATCCCGGAGGGCATCAGGGTCGGCCGGTCCCAGAATCCGTGGACCTTCGTCGTGGACACGCTCCGGCTGACGCGACGCAGCCTCTTGCTTGCTGTGCGCATGCCGCAGCTGATCATTCTCGGCCTGCTCCTGCCGACCATGTTCGTATTGCTCTTCCGCTACGTCTTCGGCGGGGCGATCATCGTTCCGGGCTACCACAGCTACGTCGACTACCTGATCCCGGGCATCGTCGTGCAGACCGCCCTCTTCGGAGGGTCGTCCTCCGCTGTCGGTGTCGCGGACGACCTCAGCAAGGGGGCCACCGACCGCTTCCGCTCCCTGCCGACGAGCCGAGGCGCGATTCTCGCGGCACGCACCCTGGCGGATCTGGTGCGGCTCGCGTACACGATCGCGTTGATCATCGGCCTTGGCCTCCTCGTCGGCTTCCGCTTCCACAACGGCTGGCTCCAGGTCCTTGCCGGTGCCGGACTCGCCTTGCTCTTCGGCTACGCGGTCTCGTGGTTCTTCACCTTGCTCGGGCTCTTCGTGCGCAGTGCGGAGACCGCTGCGGTCGCCGGCTCGGTCATCGCCTTCCCACTCGTCTTCGCGGCCTCGACGTTCACCGCGACGGCGTCGATGCCCCACTGGCTCAGGGCGTTCGCCGACCGACAGCCGGTCAGCTACACGGCCAATGCGATCCGCGCGCTGATGCTGGGAACGGGACCGGTGCAGCGTCCGGCGCTCTACGCCGTCGCGTGGTCCTGCGGCATCATCGTCGTTTCGGCGACCCTCGCAACCTGGCGCTTCAAGAAGATCTAGCGCCGCTGGATCGGGGCGGCGGTGGCAGCCTCGACGTCGTCGAGCGTGACGCCGGGCGCGAGTTCCACGAGCTCCAGCCCACTGTCCGTCACGTCAAGGACGCAGAGGTCGGTGACGACACGATCGACGACGCCGGCCCCGGTGAGCGGCAGCGTGCACTGCGGCAGGATCTTCGGCTGCCCCTTGGCCGTGTGCTCCATCAGCACAACGACGCGCCGACTGCCCGCGACGAGATCGATCGCACCGCCCATCCCCTTGACCATCTTGCCCGGGATCATCCAATTGGCGAGGTCGCCACTGGCGGAAACCTGCATGCCGCCGAGGATCGCGAGGTCGACGTGGCCGCCGCGGATCATGGCGAAGCTTTCGGCGCTGCAGAAGGTGCTCGCTCCGGGAACGGCGGTGATCGTCTGCTTGCCCGCGTTGATCAGGTCGGGATCGACCTCGTCCTCGCGTGGGAACGGTCCGATCCCCAGCAGGCCGTTCTCGCTTTGCAGCCAGACGTCGACCCCCTCGGGGATGTAATTGGCGACGAGAGTAGGGAGTCCGATACCGAGATTGACGTAGAAGCCGTCGCTCAACTCCTGTGCGGCGCGCTCCGCCATCTCGTCGCGGGTCCAGGCCATGGTCACTCCCTCACGGTGCGCTGCTCGACCCGCTTCTCGGGAGTCGGGTTCAGGACGACCCGGTCGACGTAGATGCCCGGTGTGTGGATCTGGTCGGGGTCGAGCTCACCGGTGTCGACGAGTTGCTCGACCTCCGCCACGCATACACGGCCTGCAGCGGCGCAGAGCGGGTTGAAGTTCCGCGCCGTCCGCCGGTAGACGAGGTTTCCCGCACGATCGCCCTTCCAGGCCTTCACCAGCGACACGTCCGCGACGAGCGCCTCCTCCAGGACGTGCCAGCGGCCGTCGAACTCCCGCGTCTCCTTTCCCTCGGCGACGAGCGTCCCGTAGCCCGTCGGTGTGAAGAAGGCCGGGATGCCCGCGCCCCCTGCGCGGAGCTTCTCGGCCAGGGTGCCCTGCGGCGTCAGCTCGACCTCGAGCTCGCCGGCGAGATACTGCCGCTCGAACTCCTTGTTCTCGCCGACGTAGGACGAGATCATCCTGGAGAGCTGTCGTGTCTCGAGGAGGAGCCCGAGGCCGAATCCGTCGACGCCGGCGTTGTTGCTGATCACTGTGAGGTCGTGCCGGCCGGTGTCGCGGAGCGCTGTGATCAGCGCCTCCGGGATGCCGCACAAGCCGAAGCCGCCGACGGCGAGCGTACTGCCGTCGTCGACCAGGTCCGCGATCGCGGCGTCAGCGCTCGGATAGAGCTTGCTCATCGCGGACGGGCTCGCGAGGCCCGCTCAAGCGTGGACATCCGCCCAGCGTAGGCATTGGGACGGGGAAGGGAAGCTGTCCCAGAGAGCAGGTCCGCCTGCCCCGCGTACCGCACCGGAGGTAAACAGCTACGTCGCGTGCCTCAATGGAAAGAGTCACCGGCCGGCCGACGACGGGGCCTCCGCCGCGGCGGATCATGTGTGCTCCATGAGCGTGGACTTTGCCTCCCTCGATCTTGTCTCTCGGCCATCCGCCCCCGGCGCTGTGCAGCGCCGCTCGGCCGCCGAGGAGCTCGACGCCGGCGCGCTCGCCGATCTCGTGTGCGCGCCTCGCTCGGAGCTCGCAGACCGCGCACAGGCTGCGCTACGCCCCCTCGTTCCACACGACGCTCTCGTGCTGGTGACGCCAGGATCGCCGGCGTCGTCGGTGCAGGTCGCCGCTCCCCCCAACTTGAGCGAGCGGCTCGCCGGAGCCGAGTGGTGGAAGCTCTGCGGGAACGCGCAGCCGGCGCACGGCGAGGCGTGTCCGCTCGACCTGCCCGACGTCGTCGGTGGACTTCGCATCAGCGGCTGGGTGGCGAGCGTCGAAGGCTGCGACGCGGCACTGATTGTCGGCGCCACCGCGCCGGGGACGCTCGGCCCGCGCCAGGAGCGTGCCGCGATGCAAGTCGCGCTGCTCGCCGCGGCCCGTCTACGCGGCCTCGACGTCGACCCGGCTCCGGGAACGCTCGGGTTCGTGCGCGCGGTGAGCGCGGAGCGTGAGCGGATCCGCGTCGACCTTTCCAGCCGCCACAGTGCGACCCTGTCGTCCCTGCTGCACACGTTGCGGGCCGCGACGGCGGCCTCAGGCCTACGCAACGCGCCGGCCGGTGTGGCTCAGGCGATCGATCTCGCCTCCGAGGCG
The DNA here is from genome assembly GCA_025964395.1 of Actinomycetes bacterium. Lineage (GTDB taxonomy): Bacteria > Actinomycetota > Thermoleophilia > Gaiellales > Gaiellaceae > PALSA-600. The sequence continues at coordinate 26,428 of JAOPYY010000034.1, forward strand.
TTGATGGAGCTCCGCGCGTCGGCGGAACACGAGCTCGCCGCCACGCAGGTCGCGCTCCAGACCGTCTACGACGAAGTCGCGACGGAGGCCGGAGGGCTCGCTCAGTCGGCAGGGCTTCGGCTCGTGGCCGGCCTCGACGATCCGGAAGAAGCGCGCGTGGACAGTTCGATCGCACAGGCAGGGCGACTGGTCACCCGCGCGGCCGTGCTCAACGCGATCCGCCGCGCCGAGGCCACGAAGCTCCGGGTGCACTGGCGGCTCACCAAGGACGCGCTGACGGTGACGATCGCAGATGACGGCGCGGCGGCCGACGGAGGGGCCGATCTCGCGGCGGAAGCTGCCGACCTCCAGCGGATCGTCGCGCCACTGCGAGGGACCTCGGCGGTCGACTCCGCCAGGCACTGGGGAACGACATTGACCTGCGAGCTGCCTCGGCACGAGGCCGCGGCGCCGCCCGACACACCGGCTGTGAGACGTCTGATCGGGCTCGGCGAGCGCGAGCGTGAGGTGCTCGAGCTGGTCGTCGCGGGCCTCAGGAACCGCGAGATCGCCGAACGGCTCTTCATCGCCGACCGGACAGTGAAGTTCCACGTTTCGAACATCCTCCAGAAGCTCGAGGTGCGGTCGCGCACCGAGGCGATCGCCCTCGCTCACGCTGCGGGCATCACTGCCGCCGCGGCGTGACGCCCTAAGGCGTGCCCAACGGGGCGGCCCAGCCTGGTCCACGTGCCAGCCGACCGCGAGGGCTTGAATCTGCAGGCTAGGCCAGATGTTGTCGCCCTCGTCGCTGATCGACGGTGGGCGCGTGCCAGCGTAACTCGACCGGAGGTTTCGATCAGATGAGCTCCCTACTAAGGCGGCGGATGGCGATGCTGTTCATAACCGCGGTGTCGGCCAGCTCAGGAATCGCCGCCGCGACGATCTCGTCCGCGGCCGCGGAGGGCAATAAGCCGACGACAACGTCGACAACGTCGACCACGTCCACCGCGCCGACGACGACGACGGGGACGACGACCTCCACCGATCCGGCGACGACGCCGACGATTACCTCCACCGATCCGGAGAGCAGCTCCAACACCGATTCGGAAAGCACTTCCACCGATTCGGAAAGCACCTCCACCAATCCGGACACCACCTCCACCGACCCGGCGACCGCGACCGGTCTGCCGTCGATCGTTCCGCCGGTGTTGCCGGGCGGCTTCGCTCAGGCGGTCACGACGCTGACGACGGTCGTCGTCGGGGCTCCGATCACCGTGGCGGGCACGATCTCAACCACCCCGGTGACCAACAACACAACCAACACCACGATCATCAACAACCCTCCACCCACGGTTGCGACTCCCGACATCTGCGTCAACTTGCCAGGGAGCCAACCGTCCGTACCGGCAGGCCTCGTGCTCACCCTCGCAAAGAGCGGCGGACTCGTCTGCGTGACGCCGACGACCGCACGCGTTCTCCACCCGGCCGCCGCCTCCTACCAGGTGCCGGCAGGCAGCCGGATCATCTTCCCCAAGCGTGGCGGAGGACTCTGCATCGGTCGCGCCCGTTCGTCCGAGAAGCCGGTGATCGTGCCCGCGAACACCAGTGTCAAAAAGGTCATAGCCCTCGCTAAGACAGGAAAGCTCGTCTGCCTCGGCCCGTAAGCCGTTGGCTGATAGCCGCAGTTGCTGCGGCCGTCCTGTTCGCAGGCGCAGCCGTTCTGCTCGCCGTGGTGGCCTTGCTGCAATCGAGGGGCTCCGGCGCCTCGCCCGCGGGGAGCGCCCCCGCCCCGAAGAGCGCCCCCGCCCCGAAGAGCGCGCCCGCCCCGAAGAGCGCCCCTGCCGCAAAGAACGCCGCCGGCGCCTCGTGCACGCCGAGCGCGCGCCATCCGTATCCGGTGCTTCTCGTGCCCGGCACGATCGTCGTGACCACGTGGAACGTCCTCGGCCCTGCGCTCGTGAAGCGCGGCTACTGCGTCTACCGATTCGAGTACGGCAACGACGGCACCGCCGAGATCGGAGGATCGGCGCGGAGGCTCGCGAGCTTCATCGACGCCGTCCTGGCTCGCACGCATGCACACAAGGTCTCGATCGTCGGCCACTCCCAGGGCGGGATGTTGCCGCGCTACTACATCAAGTTCCTCGGCGGAGCCCACAAGGTCGACGACTTGATCGGCCTCTCGCCGTCGAATCACGGGACGATGAATCCCGCGATCGCGGCCACGGGCACGGCCTGCGCGGCGTGCCTCGAGCAGCTCTGGGGATCTGCGTTCCTCACGAAGCTGAACCGCGGCGACGAGACTCCGGGGCCGGTGGACTACACCGTGGTGCAGTCACTCGACGACGCGGTGCTCGTTCCATACACCTCCGCCTTCCTCACCGGCCCGTCCAATCGCGTGACGAACGTCACAATCCAGACCGACTGCCCGGCCGACTACGCATCCCATCTGTCGATCCCGTCCGATTCGGTCGCCCTGCAGTGGGTCGAGAACGCGCTGGCCCGCAAAGGTCCTGCGAATCCGAGCTTCACGCCCGTCTGCTGAGTCGCATGCGGCTTGGCGCCGCCTTGTGAACCTACACCAGATGATGTAGTCGATCTTCTCGTTGTTTCGGGATAGCCTGTATAGGAACTCACCCCTAGCGTGAAGACATGAGCAGATACGCACGAAACTCAGCGGCCGTGTGCGCAGCAGTTCTCGCACTGACGGCCCTCGTGGCAGGCGTCGCACGCGCCGCCTCGCCGACCCGGACAACAGCCGTTTCGACGGCACCGGGACTGGCCCTACCGTGGTCTTGGCTGACACTCGGGAGATCCACGCTCCCGGGCTGGACATTGCCGGGCTGGACGTTGCCGGGCTCGACGTTGCCGGGCTCGACGTTGCCCGGCTCGACGTTGCCCGTCTCGACGTTGCCCGGGTCCACGCTGCCGGGATCGACGCTGCCCGGCTCGCCAACGCCCGCCCCTCCGTCCGGAGGAACCTCCGGCTCGGCCTCGACCGCCGTGGCCGGAACGGTCGCCAACGACAGCTACACGAACGCAGCCGGCACACGGCAGTACCAGGTCTACGTGCCGTCTACCTACAAGGTTGGAACGGCGGTGCCGCTGATCGTCGCTCTGCACGGTTGCACTGAGTCGTCCGACGTCTTCCGACAGCTCTCGGCGCTCGACACGATCGCGGAGTCGAAGGGCTTCATCGTCGTCTATCCCGGACAGACGTCGAGCGCAAATCAACAGAACTGCTGGAACTGGTTCAAGTCAGGCGACATGGCGCGCGGCTCCGGCGAGGCCTCGATCATCGCCGGCATCACGCAGCAGATCCAGCAGCAGTACTCGATCGACAAGAAGCGCACGTACGTCCTCGGCTTCTCCGCCGGAGGGGCGATGGCGAACGTCATGGGTGCGAGCTACCCGGACCTCTACGCCGCAGTCGGCAGCGGCTCGGGCTGCGAGTACAACGGCCTCCCGTGCGTCGGCTCTCCGGGGCCTGACCCCGTGACCGCGGGCCAACAGGCGTACCAGGCGATGGGCGCCCAGGCGCGGCCGATGCCGGTCATCGTCTTCCAGGGGGACGCGGACACAACCGTCGTCCCGGCGAACGGCGATCGCATCGTACGCGAGTGGCAGGTGACAGACGACCTGGCCGACGACAGCTCGAACAACGGCTCGATCCCCGTCGCGGCGACCTCGACGGCCAACAAGCAGGTGTCCGGTGGACGCTCGTACACCGTCACCTCCTACGGCAACGGCCACGGGGGCGAGTTGATCCAGTACTGGGTCATCCACGGAATGAATCACGCGTGGTCGGGCGGATGCAGTTGCGAGTCCTACGCCGACCCCACTGGTCCGAACGAGAGCCAGGCCATGGTCGACTTCTTCCTGCAGCACACGCTGCCCTAGCTAGAGAGGCTTGCGAACATCAGGCGGCGCCCGCGACCCGCGGGCGCCGCCGCGATTTTCAAGCGGCGGCCTCGAGCAACTCGCCCCGGTGAGCGATCAGCACGTCGCGAAGCGGGCGCGGCGCCCTCCCGGTGAGCTGTTCGACGTCGGACTCGACCACGTCGTAGTACCCCTCGCGAATCGCTTTGCCGAACTCCACGATCTCACGGGCGATCGGCTTCGGGAACCCCGACTTCGTCAGGCCCCAGCCGAGGATCCTGTCGGTCACGTTGTGCACCTTGACCGCACGGCCGCTGACCTCCGAGAGCAGCGCCGCCAGGTCTTGCTGCGAGAGCCGATCCGGTCCGGTGATGTCGTAGGTCTTGCCCTCGTGCCCACCGTCCGTCAGCACCGCCGCCGCGGCCGCGGCACAGTCGCGACGCGAGACCGGGGCCACAAGACCATTCCCTGCGTTCGTGTACATCTTTCCGTGGGCAACCGCGAGCGACCCGGGCGGCACCTGTACCTCCGAGTAGCTCCCGTTGCGCAAGATCGTCCACGCGGGCCCACTCGACCGCAGCAATTCCTCGGTCGCCCGGCTCTCGTCGGACACGACCCGCTGCGGGTTCCCCTCGGCCGGGTTGGAGATCGACGTATAGACGACGTGCTGCGCGCCGGCCGCCGCCGCAGCTTCGATCGCTGCGCGATGCTGGTCGATGCGCCGCCCGAGGTTGTTCAGGCCGCTGCTGATCACGAGCACCCGCTGAGCGCCCTCGAACGCTTCGACCAGCGACGCGGGCTCATCGAAGTCGCCGCTGCGAACGGCGAGGCCACGGTCGCCAAGATCGCGCAGGCTCTCCGGTCGACGGCTGACGAGCACCACCTCTGCCGGCGAGACGCGCTCGAGCAATTCCTGCACGACAAGGCGGCCGAGCTGCCCGGATGCTCCAGTGACGACGATGCCCACGGCGATCTCCGTTCTCCTTGTTTACGGGGGTGCAGCCCAACGCTACGGCGGTCCCGCCGTGACGTGCCACTGACCTTCGTGACGGGAGAAGCTGCCCGACGGAGCCGTGCTTGGTGCTTCGAGCGGCGTATGCCTCGTCGTCTCGGGTGGTAAGCGAAAGAGCATCTCAACAGCTGATGACGTAGACGACCGTCACGGCAAGCATCTACGGCGTAGAAGTTCCGCACGATCGGATCGGAGGTCGAGACTCATGACCATGAACATGACAGGCATGCACGACGCGCAGCAGCAGTACCTGGATTACCTCGACATGATGAAGAACGCCCAGGAGGCCTTCGCCGACGCGGTCCAGTCTTGGGGCGGAGCCTTCGACGGCGGAGTCGGCCAGCCTGGGTCGAGCTGGTTCCTCGAGCCGGTTCCGCCGAGAGAGCTCGTGGAGACGACGTTCGGCCTTTTCGAGCGCCTGCTCGACGCGCAGAAGCAGTTGGCCATTGCATTCGTCGACGCGGCAGGGGCCGACGCGGCGTAGGCCAACAGCCCGCCGGCGACGCAATCCTCTGATGAACCCCGCATACGTCATGGCGTTCCTCCTGGCCAGCGTCGTCCTTTGGTCTCTCTACGAGCACGAGGGCGTGTGTCCGCGCTGCTTGGGTCGCGGCCGGCACCGGGCGGACTGCCCGCGCGGTGGGGACGACCACACGCACGGGTGAGACTCGCCCGGCGCCGGCCGCCGCAGACGATCCGACCGGGGCTGAGCGCCTGACGAGGTGCACCACCGGGTACGGATGAGGTGCACCGGCCAGGTAAGACAGTCCCGTCGACCACCTCGGCGCCCGCCCGTCGGAGCGACCATCTCCATGCGACCGCTCCCACGGTCGCCCGGTAGTCACTCCACACGGAAGGAGGCGGAAGCGTGGACAGCATCCGTCCCGATACGAACGTCATCGCACCCTTCGGCGTCAGCCTTGCGCCGCCGGTCATCGTCGCCCCTCAGCCGTCGCCGGCCTACAGCATCACGTTGCGGATGCGCGTCCCGCGGCAGCCCGGATCTTTTGCACGGGTGGCCCGCGTGATCATGGACGGCGGTGCGATCTTGGGCGCGGTCGACCTCGTGCGCATCGAGAATGGCGAGGTCACCCGCGACATCACCTTCCAGTGCTCAGACGCCGCACACGGGGAGGCTGTGAGCGGCAAGGTGCGGGCGCTCGAGGGGGTGGAGGTCGACAACGTCTCGGACCGGACGTTCCTCTTGCACGCCGGCGGCAAGATCGAGATCCAGGGGCGGACGCGAGTCAAGACACGCGACGAACTTTCGATGGTCTACACCCCCGGGGTCGCTCGTGTCTGCACGGCGATCCACGAGGACCCGGCGAAGGCGTGGGCCCTGACGATCAAGGCCAACACGGTCGCGATCGTCAGCGACGGCAGCGCCGTGCTCGGCCTCGGCAATATCGGCCCGGCTGCGGCAATGCCCGTCATGGAGGGCAAGGCGCTGCTCTTCAAGGAGTTCGCCGGTGTCGACGCGTTCCCGCTCTGCGTCGATTCGCAGGACGTCGACGAGATCGTCCGATTCGTCCGGATGCTCGCGCCTACGGTCGGAGGCGTGAACCTCGAGGACATCTCCGCGCCCCGGTGCTTCGAGATCGAGCAGCGGCTGCGCGACGAGCTCGACATTCCCGTCTTCCACGACGACCAGCACGGGACTGCGATCGCCGTGCTCGCCGCGCTGGTCAATGCGCTACGTGTCGTGGGGAAGAGTGTCGAGGACGTGCGCGTCGTCATCGTCGGCGCCGGCGCTGCCGGGGTCGCCACCGCGGAAATCCTCCTCGCCGAGGGTATCGGCGAGCTGATCGTCGCCGACGTCGACGGTGTGCTCTACGCCGGCCGGCCGGGCCTCGACCCGGTGCGCGCGAGGATCGCCGAACGCACGAACCCAGAGGGCAGGCGGGGACGCGCCGACGACGTCATTCCGGGCGCCGACGTCGTCATCGGGCTGTCCGGGCCGCGCGCGATCTCCGCCGCGGCAGTACGCAGGATGGCACCGGACGCGATCGTCTTCGCAATGGCGAATCCGGCCCCGGAGGTCTTGCCCGAGGAAGTCGCGCTCGACGTGGCGATCATGGCGACCGGCCGCTCGGACTACCCGAATCAGATCAACAACGTGCTGGCGTTCCCCGGCGTTTTCCGCGGCGCCCTCGCAGCGCGGGCGAGCACGATCAACGAGCAGATGAAACTCGCCGCTGCCGAGGCGATTGCCGCCGTCGTCGGCGACCACGAGCTGCGCCCCGACTACATCGTCCCGAGCGTCTTCAACTCTGAGGTCGTAGACGCCGTCGCCCGAGCCGTCGCCGACGCCGCCACGATGACCGGCGTTGCGCGCCGCGAGCTCCACGCCCACCAGGAGTGGGCCGAGCGAACAGCCGCGTAGACGGTTGATGCCACGCGGCGTGGGTCTGGGCCGTTCCCAGGCGGGCGTAAGCGTGGCATCAACCATCTTCTATGGACGTGTGGACGGGATTGGTGGGGCAAGAGTTCCGGCTAGCGCGTAGTCCGAAACTCCGGCCGGTCGGGACGCGAGATAGGTGCTGACCGTGACGACGGCGAGGCGGGCGACCGCGATCCTGGACCTTGTGATTGCGAACCCTCTGATTGCGTGCTCCGTCTGCCTGCGCGTGCTGCGTGGGGAGGACTGGGTCGAAGCCGAACACGCGATCAGGGACCTTCGCTCCTTCGCGTTTCCGGCGCCACCGCGGCTTGAATCCGCGCTCTGCGACCACTGCACGGAATCGATCCGCAGTCGGCGAAGAGAGCCGAAGGAGACGCTCGCCGCGTGAGCGACGACGTCGAGCGGCGCATTGTGGGAGCACCGAGCGATCCGGCCGCTTACCTGGGCCGGGCCGGGCGCTCCGCGAGGGGACCGCGCCTTCATTCAGTGCCGGCGGCCGAGCCAAAGGGGCGCGGATTCGATCGCGCCGTCGAGATCGCACAGCGCCTGACGGCGAACCTCGAGTCGGTTGTTCGCGGCAAGTCGGACCAGATCCGCCTCGTTGTGACCGCGCTGGCGTGCGAGGGCCACGTCCTGTTCGAAGACGTGCCGGGCACCGCCAAGACGATGCTCGCACGTACGATCGCCGGCTCGATCGAGGGCGCCGAGTGCTCGCGGATCCAGTGCAGCTCCGATCTGCAACCGATGGACGTGACAGGCATGTCGGTCTTCAACCAGGCCACCCGCGAGCTCGACTTTCGGCCCGGCCCGGTCTTCGCTCACGTCGTCCTCGTCGACGAGATCAATCGCGCCACCCCGAAGGCGCAGTCGGCTCTCTTCGAGGCGATGGCCGAACGGCAGGTGACCGCAGACGGCAGGACGCGACAGTTGCCGCACCCGTTCTTCGTCCTGGCGACGGAGAATCCCATCGAGTACGAGGGCACCTTCCCATTGCCAGAGGCGCAGCTCGATCGCTTCTTCCTCCGCACGGCGCTCGGCTACCCCGGGCCGGAGGACGAGCTGCAGATCATTCGCGACCAGCGCAACGGGCACCCGCTCGACAACTTGCGTCCGTCGGTGACGATCGAGGAGGTGTGCGAGCTGCAGCGTGCAGTCGCGGACGTCTATATCGACCGTCTCCTGTTGAAGTGGATCGTCGATCTCGTCGGAGCGACGCGCGATCTCGAAATCGTCGAGCTCGGTGCTTCGGTGCGCGGCTCGCTCGCGCTCGAGCGCGCCGTGCGTGCGTTCGCGCTCCTGGACGGACGCAGGCACGTCGAGCCGGAGGACATCGAGACGCTGTTCCTCTCCGTGCTCGGGCACCGCATCATCTTCACGAACGCCTTCGTCGCGGCGACGCGCTCGCAGCCCCGGGAAGAGTCCTTCGAGCAGTTCCGCGAGCTCTGCGTCTCACGCGCAGGACGTCCCTAGGAGGGCGTCCCGGAACCCGTGACGGCAGAGCCCGCTGTTCCGCTCGTCCCTCGACGGCGAGTCAACGCTTCTGCCCACGGCGCGCTTCGCTCGGCACGCCGGGGCCGCGGCGGCGACCTCGTCGGCACGCGGCCGTACCAGGACGGCGACGATGTACGGCGGATCGACCATCGCGCATCGGCACGGCTCTCCTCGGCCTCGGGGCGCAACGAGCTCATTGTTCGCGAGCACTTCGCCGAGAACGCCACGCGGGTCCTGGTCGTCCGCGACCGCCGCCCGTCGATGGCGCTCTTTCCGGACTGGTCGCCCTGGCTCAGCAAGCCGGACGCGTGTGGCGCGACGGGACGCTTGCTCGCCGCGAGCGCACGACGCGCGCGCTACGCCTTCCGTGAGGAGGACAACCACCTCGCACACGCGCTCGAGGCCCTCGCGATCGGGAGGCTCGGCAGGGGCAGCTTCGTCTTCTTGGTCTCCGACTTCCTAGTCCTGCCGCCGGAGGACGTCTGGCGGGAGGCGGTCGAGCGGGGCTGGGACATCGTCCCGGTCGTGCTGCAGGACCCCGTGTGGGAACAGAGCTTCCCCGAGGCGGCCGGTCTCGTGCTGCCGATCTGGGACCCGGACGCTCGGCGGCTGCGCCCGACGCTTCTGACGCGGCGTGAGTGCGCTGCGCGGCGCAAGGAAAACGAGGAACGCTTCGTTGCGATCTCCGAGCAGTTCGACCGGATCGGCCTCGACCCGATCCAGCTCGCGCACCACGACGACGCGTCGGTCTGGCGGGGCTTCCACGAGTGGTCGGAGGCGCGGAGCGTCGGCGTCCGAGGGCGCCTTTGAAAGCGGCGGCGGCAGTGCTCACGCTGGCGGTTGCAGTCGCACTCGTCCCGCTGCTCGTGGGCCGCGGGAGCGGCGCGCGGCCGCAGCTGCCCCTGACCGTGACCGCGGCTGTGACTCCGCGTGCGTACCTCTTCGGCGACAGAGTTCGAGCCGACGTCACGGTCGCGCTCGACCCGCGCCGAGTGGATCCGCGAACCGTCGCGATCGACGCGAGCTTCGGGCCGTACGAAACGGTTGGGAACCCTCGAGTCGTACGCGAGCCGACGTCGGTGCGGCTCGACGCAACGCTCGTCTGCCTCACGCTCTCGTGCGCTCCTGGAGCGCCTCAGAGCACGATCGCCTTCGCGCCGGCGCACGTGCGCTACCGCGACCGCAGCGGCCGACCGCAGTCGGCTGAGGCGGCGTGGCCGCCGCTCCTCGCCGCCTCGCGGCTCACGCCTGCGGATCGGCGCCTGTCGCAGATCCGCGTTGCCGCGGATGTGCCGCCTCCGTCGGGCGCCCTCGATCCGTTGCTCGTCGGCCGGGCCTTCATCGTCGCTGCCGTTGCGCTGCTCGTCGCTGCGGCCGCGGGACTTGTCCGGCGGCGGCGGGGGAGACCGACGGCAGCAGTGCTCGCTCCGGTCGAGGTGCCCGCACTCCTGTCGGCGCTCGCCGGCGTCGAGCGCCTCGCCCTCGAGAGCGACGGCAAGCGACGCTCGGCGGTCGACCGGCTTGCGCGAGAGCTCGGTGAAGCCGGTCTCGCGCGGCTCGCACCGGCCGCACGCGAGCTGGCGTGGTCGTCCTCGGCTCCCTCCGCCGAGCCGATGCTGCAGCTCTCGACCGAGGTGCAGAAAGCGGTCGGTAGCGTCTGAGCCCCCGGAGCGCACTGCCACTCGCCGACGCGGCTCTGCTCGGTCGCGCGGCGCGCCGCACCGCTGTTGTCCGGTCGACACTTGCGGTGGTGCTCGTGGCTGCGCTCGCCGCGGAGGTCTTCGTCTTTGCCCACGGCGCCCAGCGCGCTGCGGCGGGCGGCGCGCCCAAGAACACGATCGTCGTGCTCGATCTTTCCGGCAGCATCGAGGGTCCGGCGTACGCCCAGGTCGGCTCGCTCTTGGAATCGCTCGCCGCGAACACGGGTGACGGTCGGCGAGTTGGCCTCGTCCTCTTCTCCGACGTCGTGCAGGAGGCGCTCCCACCGGATACGAAACCGGCGGAGCTCCGCGCGTACGCGCGCTATTTCCGACCGCTGCGGACGGGACGACCACCCAAGTCGGACGGGGGGATCAGGATCGGCCCCACGTATCCGGACAACCCGTGGACGATCAGCTTCAGCGGCGGAACCAAGATCTCGAGTGGGCTCGCGCTCGCGCGGCACCTGGTCGCACGGGACCACTTGGGCTCGACCCGCGTGCTGCTGGTGAGCGACCTCTTCGACAGCGTCGGTGACTACGGGCGGCTGAGATCCGAGCTGCTCGCCTATACGCGCACACCTCGGGTCGAGCTCCGCGTGCTGCCGATCGAGCCGCGCTCAAAGGAGACCATGCGCATGTTCGCCTCCTACCTCGGCGCGCCCCGAGTCGCCATGGCCGCCCTGCCGCCGAGGCGCGTCGAGGCGGCCGGCCGGGCGGCGGCGTTCCCGGTCGCATTCGTCGTGCTTCTCGGCGTCGCCGCAGTGGCGCTGGCCGGGAACGAGATCGTCGCGCCGCGCCTCCGGTGGCGGGAGCCGCAGCCGTGAGGCGGACAGTTGTTACGCGGGCAGTGATTAAGCAGGCAGTCATTAAGCAGGCCCTGCGCCTTTGGCCGGCGGTTGCCGTCACGGCCGCGCTCGTGCTCGCTCTGCTCGCCTACGGTGTCCTCGCCGCGGCGCGCGACCGGGGTTCCGGAACCGCGCCCGGCCCGCTGGCGAGGATCGGAGGCGCACTCGTCGGCGTGACCGACCAGTCCGAGCTCCGCCGGGGGCGCGCTCTCGTTGACGAGGCGTCCAGGCCCGGGCTGTCTCCCGGTGCGGCATTCAAGCGGCGCGGACGTGCCGCGGCGTTGCTCGCTCAGGCGGCAGTGCACGGTCCGGCAGCCGATCGTGCGCGCGCCTCGCAGCTCCTGGCGGTGCTCGCCCTCGCCGACGCCGCCGCCGATCCGGGGGCCTCGGGGCAGTACCTGGCCGTGGCGCGGAGCGGGTTCGTGGCCGCGATCCGGCTCGACCCGCGCGACGATGCCTCGAAGTACGACCTCGAGCTCCTACTCACCCTCGGCCGCAAGCGGCAGCAGGCGCGAGACGCGGCCGCCGCGCGCCCACGTTCGGGCACGAACCGTCCAGCCGGGAAGCCCAAGTCCGCTCCAGGATCAGGCAACGCGGGCAGCGGCTATTGAGCGGGCTCACCTTCCTGACCCCGCTCGCCGCGCTCGCCGGCGTAGCCGCGCTGGTGCCGCTCGCGGCGCTGGCCGCACGCGAGCGCCGAGCCGCCCGGCTGCGCCGAGCGCTCGGGCTCGCCCATCCACCGTGGAGCGCGCGGATTGCCCGCGCTCTCGCGGTCGTGACGGTGGTGGGCCTCCTCGCGGCCGCGGCGGCACAACCGGTGGTTCGCACGAGCCGCGCAGCCGTCCTGCGGCGCGATGCGCAGGCGTTCTTCGTCGTCGACGTCTCGCGCTCGATGGAAGCGGCACGAGGAGCGCACGCGCCGACGCGGCTCGCACGCGCCGTCGGAGTTGCCGAGCGCCTGCGGACACAGCTGCCGGACGTGCCGGCCGGGATCGCGACGTTGACGGACCGGCTGCTGCCGAACCTCTTCCCGACGGGAGACGCCGGCGGCTTCGCCCGAGTCGCAGAGCGCTCGCTCGCGATTGACCAGCCGCCCCCCGCACAGGTACGCAAGCGCTCGACCGACTTCGGTGCGCTCAACCAGCTCGTGCTCGGGGACTACTTCGGGGCAGAGACGTTCGGGGCAAAGACGTTCGGAGCACCGACTCGCCACCGTCTTGTGGTGCTCCTGACCGACGGGGAAAGCGGCGCCTTCGACGTCGGGAGCACGGCGCGATCGCTCCGCGAGGCCCGGATCGACCTGATCGTCGTTCGCTTCTGGCACGCGGACGAACGGATCTACGCTGGCTCCCGCGCGGACGAGACCGGCTACCGGCCCGACCCGACGGCCACTGCGTGGGCCGACAAGCTCGGCCCGGCCGTCTCCGGGTTCGCGCCGTTCACCGAGCGCGACCTCGCCGGCGCTGGTGCAGCCGCGCGCAAGCTCTTGGGGCACGGCCCGACCGGCCCGGCCTCGAGAGCGGTGCGGGAGCGCCCGCTCTCGTCCTACGTCGCCGCCGCCGCCGGGCTCCCGCTCGCGTTGCTCTTGCTCGGGCGGGGCTTCCGCCTTCGTTGGCGGCCGACGACCTGGCGCCGAGGCCGCGCCCGACGGCCTACGGTCGGCGCTGAGGCCGGGGCACGGGCCCGCGGGTAGCGGCCTGCGTTGTCGCCCCCGACGACGGTTGACGGAGCGACCGCGCGGGCCCGTCGTTCAGAGCTGGCCACCGGCGGCGAGCAAAAGGCCTGCGGGCACCGAGATGCCCGTCACCGGCGGTGCGAGGGCGTGGCCGGGGTAGACGAGGCCGGTCTCGTACGCAAGCACCACGAGCTGCGCGCGATCGTGAGCTCCGAGCTTGCGCATCGCCCGGCTGACGTGTGTCTTGGCTGTCGCGGGCGACACCACGAGGCGCGCGGCGATCTCACCGTTACTGAGCCCGGCGGCGACGAGTGCCATCACCTCGCGCTCGCGGTCGGTGAGCCGGTCGAGTTGCTCCGGGCCTGCGCCAGGCCGCTCGGGCCGAGCGGCGAACTCGCCGACCAACCGGCGCGTGACACTCGGTGACAGCACGGCCTCGCCGGCGGCGATGACGCGAATCGCTCGCACGAGCTCCGACGGATCGGTGTCCTTGAGCAGAAAGCCGCTGGCGCCGCCACGTAGCGCGCCGTAGATGTACTCATCGAGCTCGAAGGTCGTCAGGATCAACACGCGCACCTCGGGAACCGCATCGACGATCTGGCGCGTCGCCTCGAGCCCGTCGACCCCCCGCATGCGGATGTCCATCACCACGACGTCGGGGCGGAGCCGGGACGCCAGAAGGACAGCTTCGGCGCCGCCGTCCGCCTCGCCTGCGACTGCGATGTCGTCCTCGGCGTCGAGCAGCACGCTCAGGCCCGCGCGCACGAGCGGCTGGTCGTCGACCAGCAGAACCTTGGTCACCGGCTGCCGCCGAGCGGAAGCGACGCGCGCACCCGGAAGCCGCCCTGAGGGAGGGCGCGCGCCTCGAGCTCGCCGCCGAGGGCTGCGGCACGCTCGCGCATGCCGAGGATGCCGTGACTGTGACTATGACCCGAGGGGGACGCGTCGTTGCCGACCCCGTCGTCTTGCACCTCCACCAGCAACCGGTCTGGCTCGTATGCGAGTCGAACGTTTGCGGAGGTCGCTTGCGAGTGGCGCAGGACGTTTGTCAGCGATTCCTGGACGATGCGGTACGCCGCGAGGCCGACCTCCGCCGGCAGCAGTTGCCGCTCGCCCAAGACGGTCAGGTCGGTCAAGACGCCGGCTTTCGTCGCCGCGGACGCGAGCGCCCCGATCCGCGTCGCTCCTGGAGCCTTCTCGGCTGCGCGGGAGTCCGCGGTGCGGAGGATGCCGAGGATCGTCTGAAGCTCGTCGAGCGCTTCGCGGCTCGTCCGCCTGATGTCGGAGAGCGCAATGAGCGCTTGCGCCGGGTTTTCCGCCAGGACGCGCTCGGCGAGCGACGCCTGCAATGCGATCGTGGCCAGGCCGGATGCGACGACATCGTGTAGCTCCCGTGCGAGTTGCAGCCGGTCCGCAGGGAGGGCTTCCTGGCCGGCCCACGAGCCGGCCGGGATCCTGTTGCCGGCGGGCTCGTCGTACCTGGCTGGTTCACACATGCGTTTCGCTACTCACCTCGGTCGGTCTCCTTCATCCGCGGGCACGACAGCGGGCTCGTATGTCCGCAGCTTGCGGCCAGCGGACCGGTATCGCATCAGTAAGGCCCCGGGTCCGGTCCCCTGGTCCTTGTTCGTGACGGCCCTAGTCGTCGTGTCGCACACCAGCTGCTGCACACGGCCAGTCATCAGGACAGCGTGATCTGTCCGTTTGGCCGGGTGCCGAGTACGACGCGCGCTGAGAGCGTTCGCCGGTACCTCGAGTCCGCCGGCCTACAGCGCTGCCCTGCACGTTGCCCCTACCCGATGTGGAAGGAGAGAGCGAAATCACGATCGACACGAAACCGGAGGCCGACGTCGACAAAGAGGAGACGCTCGATTGGCTCGAGGCGCTCGACGCGGTCGTGCAACGCGACGGCCCTGAGCGGGCGCGATTCCTTCTCGACCAGGTCCTTGCGCGAGCCGCGCGCCACGGCGCCGCGTCGCCGGTCGGCCTCGGCACGCCCTACGTGAACACGATCCCGCCCGCGCTCGAGCCCCCATACCCCGGCGACCAGGCGCTCGAACGGCGGGTCGCGAGCCTGATCCGCTGGAACGCGATGGCGATCGTGTTGCAAGCGAACAAGGACTCGTCGGAGCTCGGGGGGCACATCGCCAGCTACCAGTCGGCCGCAACGCTGTACGAAGTCGGCTTCAACCACTTCTGGCACGCACCGACGGATGCGCACGGTGGCGACCTCGTCTTCATCCAGGGTCACTCGTCACCGGGCATCTACGCGCGCGCCTATCTCGAGGGTCGGCTAAGCGAAGAGCGGCTGCGGCGGTTCCGCCAGGAGATCGACGACCGCGGGCGCTTCGATGGAGCCGGCCTGTCGTCGTACCCGCACCCGTGGCTGATGCCGGACTTCTGGCAGTTCCCGACCGTGTCGATGGGGCTCGGCCCGTTGATGGCGATCTACCAGGCGCGCTTCATGAAGTACCTGCAGGGACGGGGCGTTGCGACCACCGAGGGTCGCAAGGTGTGGGCCTTTCTCGGCGACGGCGAGTGCGACGAGCCGGAGTCGCTCGGCGCACTCTCGCTCGCTGCGCGTGAGCGGCTGGACAACCTGGTCTTCGTCGTCAACTGCAACCTGCAGCGGCTGGACGGCCCCGTCCGCGGCAACGGCAAGATCATCCAGGAGCTCGAGACCGTCTTCCGCGGCGCCGGGTGGAACGTGATCAAGGTGATCTGGGGGTCAGGTTGGGATCCGCTGCTCGCAGCTGACCACGACGGCGCCCTGTTGCGGCGGATGGAAGAGGTCGTCGACGGGGAGTACCAGACGTACAAGTCGCGCGACGGCGCATACGTGCGCGAGCACTTCTTCGGCGCGGACCCGGAGCTGCGCGAGCGGGTCGCCGGCATGTCCGACGACGAGATCTGGGCGTTGAACCGCGGTGGCCACGATCCGCAGAAGGTCTACGCGGCGTACGCCGCTGCAGCCGCTCACGTCGGCCAGCCGACGGTGATCCTCGCCAAGACCGTCAAGGGGTACGGCATGGGCGAGGCCGGCGAGGGCCGGAACATCACGCACCAGCAGAAGAAGATGACCGAGCACGCGCTCGTCGAGTTTCGCGATCGCTTCGCGCTCGCCCTGACGGACGAGGAGGCGGCGGGGAAGGACTTTCACCGGCCGGACGACTCGAGCGAGGAGCTGCGCTACCTGCACGAGCGCCGCACCGAGCTCGGCGGCTACCTGCCTGCACGCCGGCGCGAGGCCGAGCCCCTCGTCGTGCCGTCGCTCGAAGCGTTCAGTTCGCAGTTGAAGGCGACCGAGGGTCGCGAGATCTCCACCACGATGGCGTTCGTTCGCATCCTCAACACGCTGTTGCGGGACAAGCAGATCGGCGATCGCGTCGTGCCGATCGTCCCGGACGAGTCGCGCACGTTCGGGATGGAAGGGATGTTCCGCCAGTTCGGGATTTTCTCGCAGCTCGGGCAGCTGTATCAGCCCGAGGACAGTGACCAGTTGATGTTCTACAAGGAGGACAAGCACGGCCAGATGATCCAGGAGGGCATCAACGAGGCAGGCGCATTCTCCTCGTGGATCGCCGCTGCGACGTCTTACTCGAATCACGGCGTGCCGATGATTCCCTTCTACATCTATTACTCGATCTTCGGTTTCCAGCGCATCGGCGACCTCGCCTGGGCGGCGGGCGACAGCCGGGCGCGCGGCTTTCTGCTCGGCGGCACGGCCGGCCGGACGACGCTGAACGGCGAAGGGCTGCAGCACGAGGACGGGCACAGCCATCTGCTGGCCTCGGCGATCCCGAACTGTGTGTCGTACGACCCCACATTTGCGTACGAGGTCGCGGTGATCGTGCAGGACGGGCTCAGGCGCATGTTCGCCGAGCAGGAGGACGTCTTCTACTACGTCACGCTGATGAACGAGAACTACGAGCACCCCGCCCTGCCGGAGGGAGCCGAAGAGGGGATCGTCAAGGGGATGTATCTCCTGCAGGAGAGCGCGCCCGAGGGGCGCCCGCGCGTGCAGCTGCTCGGCTCCGGGACGATCCTGCGCGAGGTGCTGGCAGCCGCCGACCTGCTCGAGGCCGAGCACGGCGTCGCAGCGGACGTTTGGAGCGTCACGAGCTTCACCGAGCTCGGACGCGACGGCGTCGAGGCGGACCGGTGGAACCTCCTGCATCCGACCGAGGTGCCGCGGCAGGCGTACGTCGAGCAGTGCCTCGCCGGCCACGGTGGGCCGGTCGTGGCGTCGACCGACTACGTGCGCGCGTTTGCGGAGCAGATCCGGCCGTGGGTCGACGGCAGCTACACGGTGCTCGGCACGGACGGCTTCGGTCGCAGTGACTATCGGGTGAATCTGCGACGGTTCTTCGAGGTCGACCGGCACTACGTCACCGTTGCCGCGCTCAAGGCGCTTGCCGACGACGGCCTCGTCGAACCGGCGACCGTGGCGCACGCGATCGAGTCGTATGCAATCGACGGCGAGCGGCCCGCGCCGCGCCTCGTCTGATGGCGGTGGACGTTCTCGTACCGGACATCGGCGACTTCGCCGACGTGCCCGTGATCGAGGTGCTCGTGGCGCCGGGCGACACGATCGCGCCCGAAGACCCGCTCGTCACGCTCGAATCCGACAAGGCCAGCATGGACGTCCCGTCGCCGGTCGGCGGCGTGGTCCAGGAAGTCAAGCTGAGCGTCGGCGACACCGTCTCTGCGGGCTCGCTCGTGCTCACCGTCGCACCCGCGGGCGAGGTCGCGGCGGAGCCCTCCGGCCTGTCCGCGACGGCGCAGGCCGCGGCACCCCCGAAGCAGGCCGCCGTTGAGGCGGCGCCCGCGGCACCCGCCCCGGCCCCGGCC
>JAOPYY010000087.1 GCA_025964395.1 Actinomycetes bacterium
GCTTCGCCCTCGGCGCCCTCTTCACCCTCGACGGGCTCGGGCTCCTCTTCGCGCATCGGCTGCGTGACGGTTGCGATGACGGTCTCCTCGAGGTCGTCGAGGAGCGTCACACCCTCGGGAACGGTGAGCGCGGAGAGCCGCAGCGTGTCGCCGATCGCCATCTCGGAGACGTCGGCCTCGAGGTGCTCGGGGACCTCCATCGGAAGGGCCTCGACGTTGAGTTCGCTGGTGACCTGGGAGAGGACGCCGCCTTCCTTCACGCCGACAGGCTCGCCGTGGATGTGCAGCGGCACCGTCGCGTGGATCGGCTGGTCGAGACGCACTTCCTGCAGGTCGACGTGCATGATCAGGCCCTTCACGGGGTGCTGCTGGTACTCCTTGAGCACCGACGAGTGGATCTTCCCGGCGTCGACGACCACGTCGAGCACGGCGTTGAGGCCGCCGCTCGTCGTCAGCGCCGAGCGCAGGGAGCGCTCAGGGATCGAGATCGCGACCGGCTGCTGCTCGCGCCCGTAGAGAACGCCCGGGATCAGGCCCTGGCGCCGAAGGCGCCGGGACTCCGCCGAGCCGAGGACGGCACGGTTCTGGACCATCAATTTGACGCGCTCACCAGCCACGACGCAGGAGTGTAGCCAGAACTCCCTTTTGCTCAGCGCCGATGTGCTCTGCCACTCCCGCGGAAGCCGCGGCGCGCGCTTAGAAGAGTTGGTTCTCGCCGCCGAAGATCGCGGAGACGGAGTCGTCGGCGAAGACGTTCATGATCGTCTCGGCGAGCAGTGGTGCGACCGGAAGCACCGTCATCTTCTCCGGCTTCTGGAGCGGGTCGATCGGCACAGTGTCGGTGACGACGATGCCCTTGATGTCCGGGTCGCCGAACTTCTCCAGCGCACCGTCGCAGAAGAGGCCGTGCGTCGCGAAGACCCAGACGTCCTCCACCCCGTGCTCCTTCAGTGCCCTCACGTTGGCGAGGATCGTGCCGCCGGTCATGATCACGTCGTCGCCGAGGATCGCGGTCTTGCCGCGGACACGACCGGTCACCTCAGTCACCTCGACGACATCGTGCGCCGGGCGCGACTTGTGCATGAGCGCGAATTCGGCGTCGAGCATCTCGGCGAAACGGACGGCCTGCTTCGCGCGGCCGGCGTCCGGCGACACCGAGACGACGTTCTCGCCCGTGAGCCCGAGATCGCGGAAGTGCCGGGCGAACAAGGGCACGGCGGTCATGTGGTCGACCGGGATCGTGAAGAAGCCCTGGATCTGTCCCGCGTGCAGGTCCATCGTCAGCACGCGGTCGGCCCCGGCGAGCTGGAGCATGTCGGCGATGAGACGGGCCGAGATCGGCTCACGCGGCTTCGCCTTTCGATCCTGACGGGCGTACGGGTACAGCGGGATGACGGCGGTGATGCGCTTCGCTGACGCGAGCTTCGCCGCCTGGATCATGAAGAGCAGCTCCATGAGGTTGCGATCGATCGGTTCGCAGCCGGTCTGAACGATAAAGACATCGGCGCCGCGGATCGACTCGGCGTAGCGGACGTACGTCTCACCGTTCGCGAAGGTGCTGCGCTCGACCTCTCCGAGCTCGACCCCGAGCTGCTCTGCGATCTGGTGCGCGAGGTCCGTGTGCGAGCGGCCGGAGAAGACCATCAGCCGCTTCTGCGGTCCGCGCTCGATCCAGTGACCAGGCTTGGGTTGGGTCATGATCTCGGGCGACTCGAGGCCGGGAAGGGTGAGCTCAGAGGTCGCGCTGACGGGCTGCATAGCCCTCCTTGTTTTCCTGGCGCGAACGGGAAATCCCCAGCGCGTCCGCGGGGACGTCTCGGGTTATGACCGATCCGGCTGCAATCCATGCTCCGTCTCCGATCTCGACCGGCGCCACGAAGCCATTGTGGATACCGGTCCTGACGTTGCTTCCGATCGTCGTGCGGCCCTTTGGCTCCCCCGGCTTGTGCGGGAAGTTGGCCGTGATCGCGCCGGCGCCGACGTTCGTGTCGTCGCCGATCTCGGCGTCGCCGATATACGAAAGGTGGGGCACCTTTGCGCGGTCGCCGATGCGTGAGTTCTTGATCTCCACGAAGGTGCCCGCCTTGGAAGACTCGCCGAGGACCGTTCCAGGGCGAAGGTAACAGAAGGGCCCGATCGTCGCCTTTCGTCCGATGTGAACGTCGATCGCAACGGTGTTGGCGCCGATCTCCGCCCCGGTCGCGATCTTCGTCTGGCCGCGGAGGAACGTGAACGGCTGGATCGTCACGTCTGCGTCGATCTCGACCGTCGGCTCGATCCACGTCGTCTTCGGATCGACGATCGTGACGCCCGCGAGCATGTGCGCCTCGTTGATCCGGTCGCGCAGGACCGCGCCGGCATGCGCGAGCTCGACGCGCGTGTTGACGCCGTCGGTCTCCCGCGAGTCGGCTGCGATGTGCGCGGCGACCTTGCCGGCGCCGGCGGCGATGATCTCGATCGCGTCGGTGAGATACAGCTCGCCCTGCACGTTCTTCGGCTGGAGCTGCTCGAGCGCCGGCCAGAGCGCGCTCGAGCGGAAGACGTAGATCGACGAGTTGATCTCGCGGATCTTCTGCTCCTCGTCGCTCGCGTCGGTTCCCTCGACGACTTTCCGCACGGTGCCGTTCCGGTCGCGAACGACGCGTCCGTAGAGACGCGGGTCGTCCGGCTCGGCGCTGAGGATGGTCGCATCGGCGCCCTCGCGGTGGTGCGCGTCGACGAGGTCGCGCAGCAGTCCGGCCGTGAGCAGCGGCGTGTCGCCGGAGAGCACGAGGATGTCGCCGTCGTGCCCTTCGAGCGCGGCACGCGCCGAGCGCACAGCGTCGCCGGTGCCGAGCGGCGTCTCCTGGATCGCGACCTCGACCCCGCTGTCCGCGTACTCGTCGCGCGCGGCGGGCGACGCGATCACGACGAGCGGGTCAGCGCCCGCGTCGCGTCCCGTCTCGATGATCCAGTCGACCATCCGTCGGCCGAGGATCTCGTGGAAGTGCTTCGGCACGGCGGACTTCATCCGAGTACCGAGGCCGCCGGCCATCACGACGGCTGCGAGGGGGGTGTCGGCCACAGGGAGAGACTAGAGAGTTGAGGCGGAATGCACGCGCACTCGCCGATGGTGGCCCGGGAAGCACACAATTCCACCTCGAGTCTCTTGGGAGAGCTGGGGCGCCAGGATTCGAACCTGGGATCGCGGGACCAAAACCCGCTGCCTTACCGCTTGGCTACGCCCCACTGCCGCTGATTCTAGGGGCGCCGCTTCTAGGGGCGCCGCTTCTAGGGACGCCGCTTCGAAGGACGCCGCGTCTAAGGACGCTGCACGTCCGCGCTCCACGCACCATTCGGGGCAGGGTCGCCGCGGGCGCGTTCTCACGAGCCACGTCCCGTCGCCAAACGACGTAACGAAAGCGCCACGAACTATCCCCAGCTGCCGGTTCGAGCCATGTCACGTGGTCAGACCAGGGTGAACGAACTGCAACATCCCGTCCACAGGAGAAAGCGCCTCTCCCTCCCGCTTTCCGCGAGCGGCCGCGTCCTCACGAGCCACGTCCCGTCGCCAAACGACGTAACGAAAGCGCCACGAACTGTCCCCAACTGCCTGGTCGAGCCATGGCACGTGGTCAGACCAGGGTGAACAGACTGCAACGTTTCGTCCACAGCGCCCCCTTGCGGGGCGGCGGGTTACGAGCGCTCTTTGAAAAGGAAGAACAGCGCGACGACCGCGAGGATTGCGATCACCGCGATCGCGACTGCCTTCACGAGCGCGAGTGCGAGCGGGACGCACAGGACGAGCAGTTGCGAGGCTCCGAAGATCCAACTCAGCTGGCGGAGCGTGTCCGAGCGGTTCGAGCGGCCGACGTACCACCAGAAGCCGACAGCGATGATCGCGAGCGCGACGGCGGCCCACCAGTTGAGCGCGTGGAAGAGGTAGAGAAGCCCTTCGAACGCGGCGATCCAGAGCGTGAATCGCAGACGCCGTTCACGCAACCACCGGCCGCTGCGTGTGGTGCCATGCTCGATCGCGTGCGCACCGTACATTGTGTTCAACCGTACCACGCAGGCACCGTGATCCAGGTGCGCCCGAAGTGCCCCAGCGCGCGCGCTGCGCGCTTCGCGTCGGCCGTTCGGTTGAAGAGCCCGTAGAGCGTCGGACCGCCGCCGCTGACGTCGGCTCGGAACGCGCCGTGCGCGAGCAGCTCGGCTGCGAGTGGCGAGCTCGCAAGGTCGTTCGGCGGCAGCGACGCGAGGTCTCGCGGCCGGCGCACGCCGGCGAGCGCGCTGCGGAGCGCGGCTGCGCGCTCGTCGAAGCCGGACTCTCCCCCGCGCCGGTCGAAGTGGGCGTAGACCTCGGCGGTCGACTGCTTCTGCGCGCCCTTGGGCAGGAGCAGCAGCACGGCAAAGTCCTGCGGCAGGTCGAGCGGCTCGAGCGTCGTCCCGTCGCCCGCCCCGAGTTGCGGCCCGTCCCGGAGGAAGAACGGCACGTCGGCGCCGAGCCGCGCGGCGAGCTCGTGCAGCCGTTCCGCGGGCAGCGGCGCGTCGAGCTGGTCGTTCGCGAGCCGCAGCGCGGTCGCGGCGTCGGAGCTTCCCCCGCCGAGGCCCGCGGCGAGCGGCACGTGCTTCTCGATCGTGACGCGCCAGCCGTGCGTTGCGTCGAGCGAGCCGAGCGCGTGGCGGACGATCGTGTCTTCCGGAAAGCCGCCGATCGTCGTCTCGTCCGCCGGCTCGACCGTGATCCGGTCGCAGAGATCGACGCGCTGAAACACGGTCACGACCTCGTGCTTCCCGTCGGCGCGCTGCGGCCCGACAATGAGCGCCAGGTTGACCTTCGCAGGAGCCGGGCCCAGCACCTAGAGCGCCTCGGTGAGCGCGATGAACTCGAGCGGCTCGAGCTCCTCCGCGCGCACGTTCGGCAGGCGACCGATCGCGGCAAGCGCCTCGACGGCGCGATCGCGCGAGGCGAGGCCGGACAACGCAAGCGAGTTCGCAAGCGTCTTGCGCCGATGGCCGAAACCCGCTTCGACAATCTTCTTCACGCGCGGCGGCGCGCCCGGCGCGATGCGGCGAAACGCAACGAGTGCCGAGTCGACATTCGGCCTTGGGCGGAACACCTCGCGTGACACGGCGTGCAGGCCGGTGCGCTCTGTGGCGAGCTGCACGAGGACGGAGACCGATCCGTACGCCTTCGTCGACGGCTGCGCGAAGAAGCGGTCGGCAACCTCGCGCTGCACCATCACGCACCAGTGGTCGAGCTGATCGACGGTGAGGCTCTCGGCGACGACCGGCGTGGCGATGTTGTACGGCAGGTTCGCGACGAGCTTCCGCGGCGGAGGCTCGAGCGCGGCGATATCGAGGCGCAGCGCATCGCCCCAGTGCACCTCGGTGTTGGCGATGCCGTCCAGGTGCGCCCAGAGGCGCCGGTCGACCTCGGCGGCGTGGATGAACGCGACGCGGTCAGCGAGGTAACGCGTGAGCACGCCGAGACCAGGCCCGACCTCGAGCACGACGTCGGACGGTTCGAGCTCGGCGAGCCGTCCGATCACGTCGAGGATGTTGTCGTCGACCAGAAAGTGTTGGCCAAGACTCTTCTTCGGCCTGAGGCTCAGAGGTCGAACACCGCCTCCGCGTTCGCGACGATCTGGCGTGCGACGTCCTCGACGTCCAGCTCCAGCACGCGCGCGAGCTCGGCGTAGACGTGCGTGACGTACGCCGGCTCGTTGCGCTTGCCGCGCACCGGCTGCGGCGAGAGGTACGGGCTGTCCGTCTCGGCGAGCAGCGAGTCGTGCGGGACCTGTCGCACGGCGTCGCGCAGCGCGTATGCATTCTTGTACGTGACATTGCCGGCGAACGAGACGTACCACCCGTTCTCGATCGCCGAGCCGAGCAGGTCGGGAGACGAGAAGCAGTGGAGGATCACAGGCCCGTCGTGCTCGGCCAGCCGCTCCCAGGTGTCCTCGTCGGCGTCGCGTGTGTGGATGACCACCGGCTTGCCGAGGTCGCGCGCGATCGCGAGGTGCGCGGCGAAGAGCTCCTGCTGCGCGGCGTGCGAGGCGTAGTCGCGGTGGTAGTCGAGGCCGGTCTCCCCGACCGCGACGACCTTGGGGTGCAGGAGGAGCTCGCGCAGCTCGTCGAGGTCGCCCGGATCGTCGGCCTCGTGCGGATGCACGCCGAGGCACGCGTACACGCCGTCCTCGCGCTCGGCGCGCGCAACGACCTCACGCGCGCCGGCGATTGTCGTTGCAATGTCGATCACCTGCGTGACGCCGGCCGCACGCGCGCGCTGCAGCACCTCGGATGCGTCGTCGCTCAGGTGGGCATGCGTGTCGATCACGCGCGCTCGCTCAAGCCGCGTCGGCGGCTTCGCGCATCCGCGCGAGCTCTTCCTCGACGACCGAATCGTCGAGCTTCTTGAAGAGCTGCCGCGGCTCCTGCAGCGTTTGGCCGGGCTGCAGGTCGCTCGGTTCCCAGCTGCCGACCCACGAGCGGTAGTCGCCGGTAAGGATCTCGTGCTTCCTGCCGTCCTCCTCCTCGACCTCGCGGAACACGAGCGGCCCGGCGAGGTAGCCCTCGTGCCCGAGCAGCTCGTGCACGACCTGCGAGGTGTGCGGCAGGAACGGCGTGAAGATCGTCTTCAGGCTGTCGACGGCGCGCAGCGCGACGAACAGGACAGTCGCGGCGCGATCCTTGTCGGTCTTCACGAGCGCCCACGGCGCCTGGTCGCTCATGTAGGTGTTGACCGTCGACGCGAGCCGCATCGCCTCCGCAAGCGCGGCGCGGAAGCGACCGTTCTCGATGTGCTCACCGATGGTCTCGAAGCCGCCGGCGACACCGTCGAGCAGCGCGCCGTCCTCCGCCGTGAGCTCGCCCGGTTCCGGCACGACCCCAAAGTTGCGGTGCGCGCTCGTCAGCGTGCGGTTGACAAGGTTGCCCCAGTTCGCGAGCACTTCGTCGTTGTTGCGACGGACGAACTCCGCCCACGTGAAGTCGGTGTCCTGCGTCTCGGGCCCGGCGGCGATCAGGTAGTAGCGCAGCGGGTCGGGGTCGTAGCGATCAAGGAAGTCGCGGATATAGATCGAGTGCTGGCGGCTCGTCGAGAACTGCTTGCCCTCGAGGCCGAGGAACTCGGACGCGAAGACGTTGTCGGGGAGCTGCAGCGGCCCCTTGCCCGCGCCGTACTCGCCGCCCTGCTCGTAGCCGAGCAGCATGGCGGGCCAGATCACGGTGTGGAAAACGACGTTGTCCTTGCCCTGGAAGTAGGAGTGCAGCGACTCGTCGTTCTGCCACCAGTCGCGCCACGCCTCCGGGTCGCCCGTCGCGGCGGCCCATTCGATGCTCGCCGAGAGGTAGCCGATCACGGCGTCGAACCAGACGTAGATGCGCTTGTTCTCGTCCTCGGCGTAGCCGGGAACGGGGATGCGGATGCCCCAGTCGAGGTCGCGCGTGATCGGACGCGAACGGATCTCGTCGAGCAGGCGCAGCGAGAAGTTGCGCACGTTCGGACGCCAGTCGTCGTGCTTCTGGATCCAGTGACGCAGCGCGTCGGCGAACTTCGGCAGGTCGAGGAACAGGTGCTTCGTCTCGCGGAACTCGGGCGTCGTGCCGTCGATCTTCGAGCGCGGGTTGACCAGGTCGATCGGGTCGAGCTGGTTGCCGCAGTTGTCGCACTGGTCACCGCGCGCTTCCGGGTAGCCGCAGATCGGGCAGGTTCCTTCGATGTAGCGGTCCGGAAGCGTATGGCCGGTCGTCGGCGAGAACGAGACCATCTGCGTCTGCTCGACGATCGCGCCGTGCGCGTACAGCGTCTTGAAGAAATCCTGTGTCACGCGCTCATGGTTCAGCGTCGTCGTGCGCGAGAAGCAGTCGTACGACAACCCGAGCCGGCGGAAGTCCTCGCGGAACGCCGCATTGTAGTAGTCGGCGACTTCAGCGTAGGACTTGCCCTCCCCGTCTGCGGCCACCATCACCGGCGTGCCGTGCTCGTCCGTGCCGCTCACCATGAGGACGTCGTTGCCCTTCAGGCGGTGATAGCGCGCGAATGCGTCCGACGGGACGCCGAAGCCCGCCACGTGACCGAGATGACGGTGACCCGCCGCATACGGCCAAGCCGGAGCGACCAGGATCTTCTTGGGTGTCGGCGCCACAGCGCACCATCATACGAACGGCTCCGAGCGCCTCCGCGAGCACAGCGGCTGCGAGCAGCGCCGCCGCGCCGAGCACCGGCAGCAGCAGACCGCCCCGGTGACGGGCAAAGCGGGTCGCGATCGCCACCACCGGCTTGGCCGGCGCGGAGAGAGCGCGCGCCACGGCGTGCTGACCATTGGCGTGCCGACCATTGGTGTGCTGAGCATCGGCGTGCGGGTGCGCCGGCCTCGGGGCCTGCGTGCGTCCACGGGCGTCGGCAGCCGCGCGGTCGGGCGTGCGGGCAACACGGCGCTCGGTCGACGAGGCCGCGACCCACGCACCGCGTCGCGGGGTGCCTTCGGTGGCGGCAGCAGCCGCGGCGATCGACGCCTGGGGGACCGGGACGCGCGCGCCCGCGTCCCCGTGCGCCGGCGCGTCTTCGCCGACGGTCTCGGGCGAGGCCGAGGCGGTCGGTACGGCAGGCTCGGTGGCGGTGATCGTCACGGCCGGCGCGGGATCGGGATCGGGAGCGGGTGTGGTCGTTGCCTGCGGGTCGACGGGCAGCGGCGCGACAGGTGCCTCGACAGGCACCGACGCTCCAGGCAGTGCCTCGACGGGCGGGACAGGCGCGGGAGCATCGACCGCCACAGGCGGCGCAGGAAGTGCAGGGGCGGGCTCCGCGACCGGCGCCGGTGCGTCGGGCGCCGCCGCAGGCGGGACGACCGGTTCGGGGTCGGGCGCAGGCGCAGGGGCGGGCTCGGCGACGGGCAGCAGCGCCGGCGGAGGATCGGCGGCGGGAACCGGCGGCACGAGTGCCGCGGGCGCCGGGACACGGGCGGGCAAGAACGTCAGCGGGTCGAGGTAGCCCTGCGGCTGGGCGGCGATCCGCACGCCCAGGTGCACGTACGGCTGAGGGATCTCGGCGTCGCCGGTCGCGCCGATCGCGCCGACGCCGTCGCCCTCTGCGACCGTCGCGCCACGCGCGACCGAGATCGAGCCGAGATGCGTCAGCGTGACGGCGTAGCCGTCGGCGGTCGTGATCGTCACGCTCTTCCCGGAGGACGGGACGGTGCCCGCGAAGGTGACGCTGCCAGACGCCGGCGCGAGGGCCGTCGCGCCCGGGTCGGCGCCGATCGCGATCCCGCGATGCTGGCCGGCTGCATACGGGTGGGCCGGGTCGAAGAGGAACGGCTGCAGGATGGCGCCGGCGGCGGGCCACGTCCAAGCCTGACCCGCGGGCGCAAGAAGGAGCGCGGCGAGGACCGCCGCGAGCAAGAGACGACGCATGAGGACCGCCTTTCAAACCGTGGTTTCAACATCTGCTGTTGTCTGAGGAGTGAACGCTCAGTCACGGTAGGGTCGGGCCCGTTGTGTTGTCAAACCAGATTACAAAGTTGTCACAGAGAGCCGCGATACAACTCGTTTCGGGACGTGTCCGTGAGGCGCGCGACCACCTCGGCGGCCACACCCCTGGGCGTTCCGGCCGCGACCAGATCCGCCACGGCCTGGCGGGCCGACTCCGGATCGGACTGGGCCGCTCCGGCCCCGATGACAAGCGTGATCTCGCCCTTCGGCGGCTCGACCAGCCGCTCGGCGAGCTCGGCGGCCGTTCCTCGGGCGATCTCCTCGAAGCGCTTCGTCAACTCGCGGCACACCGCCACCTCGCGCACGGCGTCGAACGCCGCGAGCGAGCGCAGCGACGCGGTCAGCCGATGCGGCGACTCGAACGCAACGACCGGGCACCCCCACTCCGCGGTCTCGCGCCAGAGCGCCTCGAGCTCGCCCGCCTTGCGCGGCAGGAACCCGACGAATGCGTAGCGACCGCCGGAGAGGCCGCTCGCGACGAGCGCCGTCTCAACCGCCGACGCGCCGGGCAGCACCGTCACGCCGATCCCTGCGTCGAGCGCTGCGCGCACGAGCCGCGCGCCCGGGTCGGAGATCCCCGGCATCCCCGCATCGCTGACGAGCGCGATCCGCTCGCCGGCTTCCAGCCGCGGCAGGAGCTCCGCGACGCGCGCCGCCTCGTTGTGCTCGTGGTAGGAGAGCAGCCGCGCCTTGATGCCGTGCCGCTCGAGCAGCCCGCGCGTGTGGCGCGTGTCCTCGGCGAGCACGAGATCGGCCTCGCGCAACTCGGTGAGCACGCGCAACGTGACGTCTTCGAGGTTCCCGATGGGCGTCGCGCAGACCGCCAGAGGCATTACGGCGCCTCGAGTGCAACGAGGCCGGCGCCGATCAGGCCCGCCTCTTCACCGAGCTCCGCGTGCTCGATCTCGAGCTCTTGGCCCGACGGGGCGAGCGCCTCCGTCAGCACCGCGAGCCGCACCGCCGGCAGCAGCTGGTCGAACGCCGCGATGCCGAAGCCGCCGCCGATCACGACGCGCGTCGCACCGAAGATGTTGACGAGCGAGCCGATCGCAACGCCGAGCTTGTGGCCGATGTCCTCCAACACGGGATGGCGGTCACGCACGAGGTCGTACGCGGTCGCGTTCAGGCCGACGAGCTGCTTCGCGAGCAGGTCCGCGGCGCGACCCGAGCAGTACGCCTCGAGGTGGCCACGACCCGAGCACGCCCCCTGGCACGGCAAGCCGTCGGCGACAATCACCATGTGACCGAGCTCCGTGTACGCACGGAAGAGACTGCCGCCGGAGATCACACCGCCTCCCACTCCCGTGCCCAGCGTCAGCAGCACCAGGTCGCGCACCCCGCGTCCGGCGCCGAGCCGGTGCTCGGCGAGGGCAGCGCAGCTCGCGTCGTTCTCGATCTCGACGGGCAGCCCGATGCGATCGTGCATCCAGTCGCGGAACGGAGCGTCCCGCAGCGGGATGTTGACCGAGCCAAGCGCCACGCCGCGTTCGTGATCGATCCGTGTCGGAATGCCGAAGCCGACCGCTTCGATCCCGTCCTGAGGAAGTGAGAGCACCTGGTCGGCGAGCGCCTCGAGCAGCGCTGCCTGCGAGGTGGTGACGGTGGGGCGCTCGATCGTCTCGTGCACCTGACCGTGTTCGTCGACGATTCCGGCGAGAACCTTCGTTCCGCCGATGTCCACGCCGATCACGCGCTTGGTGCTCATATGCGGTGGGTAACCTACCCCGCCGAATGGCTGGGGAAGAAAAGCCGTACCGCGTCTACCGAGGCGGACGTGCCAAAGGAAAGGTCCCGGCGGCCACGCCACGGCCCGGTCGCCGCACCGCCGACAGCAAGGGCAGCCGTCGTGACAACCAGGGTGGATCGCGCACCGACTACCGCGGTCCGGGGGCGCGCCCCGACCGGCAGAAGAACATCCGCTGGGGCCGCCGCGTCGGGGTCGGGGCGGTCGTGCTGCTGCTGCTCATCCTCGTCTGGGCGATCGCGAGCTGGTTCGCGTTCTCGAGCGGCGTCTCGGATGCGAACAAGCGGCTCACGCCGGATGCGAAGTCCGTACTCGCACCGGAGAGCGGACTGCTGCTGTCGCACCCGACGACTGTCCTCCTCCTCGGCACGGACAACTCGCAGGTCGGCAATCGCACAGGCGACCGCCATTCGGACTCGATCCTTTTGCTGCGCACCGACCCCGCGCACCACCGGCTCTACTACCTCTCGATCCCGCGCGACCTCACCGTGCCGATTCCCGGTTACGGCACGCAGAAGGTCAACGCTGCGTTCCAGAACGGCGGCGCGGCGCTCGCGATCAAGACGATCCACGACTTCACCGGCACCGACATCAACCACATCGTCGTCGTCAACTTCGCCGACTTCAAAGACCTGATCGACGCGCTCGGCGGCATCGACGTCAACGTGCCGCATCCGATCCGCTCGAATCGTTTCGACTGCCCCTACCCGACGGCGGCGCGCTGCTCGCAGTGGCAGGGCTGGCGCTTCCCGAAGGGGATGCAGCACATGAACGGCCAGCGCGCGCTGATCTACTCGCGCATCCGCGAGAACATGCTCAACCCCGCGGAGACCGACGTGACGCGCGGCGCGCGGCAGCAGCTCGTGATGGACGCGCTCGCGTCGAAGTTCACGTCACCCAGCACGCTGATGGGACTGCCGTTCAACGGCGGCACGCTTGTGAAGCCGCTGACCACCGACCTCAGCGCGAGCCAGCTCATGCAGCTCGGCTGGGTGAAGTTCCGCTCGTCCGCGTCGAGCTCCGTGCACTGCCGGCTCGGCGGCGACCTCGGCGGCGGGGGCGGCGGCAGCCCGAGCGAGGACAACCCGGCGACGATCGCGATGTTCCTCGGTAAGTCCGCACCGCAGCCTCCGACCGGCGCGTTCAACCCGGGCTGCGTCACCGGGCACACGCTGCAGTAACTAGAGGCTCGACCTTAGGCCGAGTCTCTCAGCTCTCGGCGGCTTTCTTCTTCGTCTCGCCTCCGCCCGAACCATCGGACGACGAGGAGGACGGAGAAGAAGATGAGTCCGAACTCGAGGACGAATCGGAGGAAGACGAGTCCGACGAGGAGCCTTCCTTGACCGGCTTCTTGCCCTTGCGGCCGTAGTCGGTGCTGTAGAAGCCCGAGCCCTTGTAATGGACCGCGACCGGATGCAGGACGGTCTGTAGCGGCGAGGCGCCGCACACTTCGCACACCTCCGGGCCCGGCTCGGTCATCCCGTGGAAGACCTCGAACAGATGGCCGTTCGGGCACTTGTACTCGTAGATCGGCATCGAGGCGGCAAGGCTAGCAGCGTGGCCTCGCAGAACCTGTGGGCGCTACCCTCGCGAGACGTGAAGCGCGCCGTCGTCGTTTTCGCTGTGGTCGCGCTCATCGCACCGGCAAGTGCGGCCGCTCACGCCACGTTGATCCGCACCGTGCCCGCGAATGGAGTGGTCCTCGCGCAGTCCCCGCAATCGGTCCGGGTCGAGTTTGACGACGGCGTCCATGTCGCGCCCGGTAACGCCGCGGTGACCAACGACACCAACTCGTCGGTGCTCGGGGGACGGCCCCGGGCCGTCGGCCACGAGCTCCTCATCCCCCTCCGCAGCGGCCTGGCGGACGGTGTCTACAGCGTTCGCTGGAGCATCGCGTCGAACGACGGGCATCGCGAACAGGGCGTGCTCGCGTTCGGCATCGGGGCGGGCACCGCCTCGCCGACCTCGGTGCTCGGCGCATCCTCGCCGCTCAGCTGGAGCAACCTCGTGCTGCGCGCGCTGTTCTTCTTCGGCGTGCTCGGGGCGGCGGGCGCGACCGTCTTCTGGCTGCTCAACCGGCGCGTGCTCGGCGACCGCATCCGCGTGCCGCTCGCGCACGCGCTCTTCTTCGCGCTGCTCGCCGCATTCCTCGGCGGCAGCGGGATGCTGCACGCATCGCCGCCGGGCACGCGCTTCGCACTCGTCTTGAAGGTCGCGATCACCGTCGCGCTCGTCGGTGGAGCTGCGGCTGCGCTCGCCCCGACCGTTCCGCTGCTGCTGTTCGTCGCAGGCGGATGCTCGCTGGCGCTGCTCGCCGCGCCGACGCTTGCGGGTCACGCGCTCGATGGTGACCAGCCTCGCGTGCTCGCACCTCTCGTCGACATCGCGCACATCGCGTCAGCCGCCGTCTGGCTCGGCGGCCTCTTGGCGCTCGTCTATGTGTTGCCCCGCGCGAGCGACGAAGGCACCGCGCGCGCGGCGGCGGTGCGTCGGTTCTCGACGTCTGCGCTCATCGCGGTGATCGTGCTCGGTCTGTCGGGGCTCGGTCGCGCACTGACCGAGCTGTCAGCGGTGCACCAGCTTTGGACGACCTCGTACGGTCAGACGCTGATCGTCAAGACCGCGCTCTTCCCGCCGCTGCTCGGGCTCGGCTGGCTCAACCGCACGCTCTTGATCGGCGCGTTCGCGCGCCTCCGCCGCTCCGTGCTCGTCGAGATCTCGTTGCTGGCGGCGGTCGTGATCGCGGTCGCGGTGCTGACCGAGCTCCGGCCCGGAGCGGCGACGCGGCCCGCGCAGGCCGCGACCGTCGCTGTCGCGCAGCCGGTCACGCTGCCACCGCTGAACGCCGTCGTCGAGGCGCGCGAGTTCGGTTCGCTCGCGCTCGCGGTCGCGCGGTCGCCCGGAGCGGTGACGGTGACGCTCCTCGGCTCGGACGGCACCGGCGCCAACGGACGCAACGTCACCGTCGACGGCGCGCCGACGTCCCCGTGCGGCTCGGGTTGCTATCGCGCGTCGGCGGTGGCCGGCGGACTGAGCATCGGCATCGACGGGAAGCGGCTCGTCTTCGACCTTCCGGCCCAGGCACCCGACGGCCGCGCGTTGCTCCGGCGCGTCACGAGCAGCTATCGCAGCGCACGCACCGCCGTCTTCGACGAGCACCTCGCCTCCTCACCGTCCAACGGATCGACCACGCACTTCGAGGTCGTCGCACCGAACAAGCTGACCTACCGGTCACCCAAGGGCTTCGCGGCGATCGTGATCGGCGCGCGCCGCTGGGACCGCGCCAGCGCCGGTGCGCCATGGGTGCCCTCGCCACAGGCGCCGATCAACCCCATGCAGCCCTACTGGGGCAACCCGACGAACGTCCACCTGCTCGCGCCAGACGTCTTGACGTTCCTCGACCGGAGAGTCCCGGCGTGGTTCCGCGTCACGCTCAAGGGCGTTCGACCGGCGCGCGTCGAGATGACCGCGGCGGCGCACTTCATGGTCGACCGTTACGCCGGGTTCGACGTTCCGGTCGTCATCTCGCCGCCGCCTTCGCGGTAGCGCTGCGCCTCTTCGCCGACGATCTCCAGGAAGCACGGCGCGTCCTCGAACGCCGCGAGCCCGCCGGGCGCGTTGCGCGGGCGGCGCGAGCGGTACGACGCGCGGCGCGCGGTTGCGATCGCTCCGGCGGCGCCCACGAGGCTGCCGATCGCGAACGAACGGAGCTTGCTGCCGCGCCCGGTGCCTTCCATGCGACGATCCTACGCGTGCGGCTGACCACTCTCGGCGATCTCCTCCTCGACGTGATCGTGCGGCTCGACCAGCCGCTCGTCCCCGGCGACGACCAGACGGCCGTCACGCGCACAGGCCCCGGCGGGCAGGCGGCGAACGTCGCGGCCTGGGCCGCAGCCCTTGGAGCCGAGGCGCGGTTCGTCGGCCGGCGCGGCGACGATCCGGCCTCCGAGATCGTGACCGCGGCGCTCGCCGGCTACGGCGTGGACGTCGTCGGCCCCGTCGGCGGACGGACCGGTGTGGTGGTCTCGATCGCCTCGGCAGGGGATCGGACGATGGCGTCCGACCGCGGGGTCTCCCCCACCCTCGAACCGCGGGACCTGGACGCCGCGTGGTTCGATTGCGACGTGCTGCACCTCTCCGGCTACTCGTTGCTCCGCGATCCGATCGCGTCCGCCTCCGTATCGGCTGCGGCACTCGCGCGCGAGCACGGCGCGCAAATCGCCGTCGACATTTCGACCTGGACGCTCGTCGACGATGCGTTCAGGGAGCGCGTGCGCACGATCGCGCCGGACGTGGTCTTCGCAACCGAAGCCGAGTACGACGCGGTCGGCGAGCTCGACACGCGCTGGGTACTGAAGCGCGGCGCGCGCGGGCTCGATGTCGACGGAAAGTCGTATCCATCAGCGGCGACCGACGTCGTCGACACGACCGGCGCGGGTGACGCGCTCGCAGCCGGCTACCTAATCGGCGGCGCCGAGCTCGGCCTCGAAGCAGCCGCGCGTTGCTGCGCACAAATGGGAGCGATGCCGTGATTCGCATCAGCGACGAGGTGCAGCAGGCGCTGCACGAGGGACGCGGGGTCGTCGCGCTCGAGACGACACTCGTCGCGCACGGCTTCCCGCCCGGCGAGGGCGTCGCGGTCGGACTCGGCTCCGAGGCGGCAGTTCGCGACGGCGGCTCCGTGCCGGCGACGATCGGCGTCCTCGATGGGACAGTGATTGTCGGCCTGACGGTGCCGGAGCTCGAGCGCTTCAATGCGGCCGCGCGCAAGCTCGGCCCGCGCGACCTCGCAGCGGCCGTTGTCCAGGGCGCGCCCGGCGCGACGACGGTCGGCGGCACGCTCTCGGTCTGCAAGGCGGTCGGGATCAGGTTCATGGCGACGGGCGGTCTCGGCGGCGTGCACCGCGGCTGGCCGACCCCGCCGGATGTCTCGGCTGACCTCGGCGTGCTTGCGCAGACGCGCGCGCTCGTCGTCTCGTCGGGCGTCAAGTCGTTGCTCGACGTTCCGGCGACGGCGGAGCTGCTGGAGACGCTCGGTGTTCCGGTGCTCGGCTGGCGCACGGACGAGCTGCCACTCTTCTACGCCGCGCGCGGCGGGCCGCCGGTCTCCGCGCGGATCGAGTCGGCGGAGGAGGCGGCGCAGATCGCCGCCGCGCACTGGGAGCTGCAGGGCGGCGGGCTCGTGGTGGGCCGCCCGCCGGACGAGAGCCTCGACGACGTCGAGCCGCTGATCGAGCTGGCGCTCGCCGCCGCCGCGGCCGAGAACGTGCACGGCCAGGGCGTGACGCCGTTCGTCCTCGACTATCTCCACCGCGAGAGCGGCGGGCGCACCCTTGCCGCGAACCGCGACCTGATCATCGGCAACGCGCGCCTCGCCGGCGCGATCGCGGCGTCTAGCTAAAAGGTGTCAGACACCAAAGAACGGTGTCAGACACCAATCCAGCGGCCGTTCTGCTGCACGAGCTTGCCGTCGGCGTAGAGCTCGCCGGCCGTGCGCAGGTCTTTGACGATGTCCCAGTGGATCGAGCTCTTGTTCGTCCCGCCGGTGAAGGTGTAGGAGTTGCCCACGGCGAGGTGCACCGTGCCGTCGATCTTCTCGTCGAACGCGACGTTCTTCATGAAGCGCTGGATGCCCGGGTTGCAGCCGATGCCGAGCTCCCCCAGGCGGCGCGCGCCCTCGTCGGTGTCGAGCGTCTGGACCAGGAACGCCTCGCCTGACCGCGCAGTCGCGTCGACGATGCGTCCGCCCTCGAAGACGAAACGCACGCCGTCGACCTCGTGCCCGTAGTAGACCGCCGGGAACTCCGAGAACTCGATCACGCCCTCGGCAGAGTCCTCGACGGGCGAGTAGAAGACCTCCCCGCCCGGCATGTTGATGTGGCCGTCGTCGACGGCGCCCTCACGGCCCGCGAGCGAGAGCGTCAGGTCGGTGCCGGGGCCGACGATGCGCACCTGCTCGGCCGCGTCGAAGACGTCGGCGATCTTGCGCATCCGCTCGCCTTCGGCATTCCAGTCGAGCAGCACCGAGTCGAAGATGAACTGCTCGTACTCGGAGAGCGTCATGCCGGCGTCCTGCGCGCCGGAGAGGACCGGGTACTCGGCGATCACCCACGGCGCCGACATCGACATCGTGCGCTCGCGCATCGGCGTGCTCGCCTCCTGCAGCGCCGCCTTGCGCTCCTCGGAGAGCTCGGAGCCCTCGCGCGCGTTCTCCGGCGCCCAGATCGCGATGAACGCGTCGGCCTCGTCCCAGATCCGTCGCTGCAGCGGGGCGGCGACGCGCAGTGTCTCGAGCGGCGCTTCGCGCGCGAACGGGCCGCCGATCAGCTCGAAGCTCATCTGCAGCAGCGGATACGCACCGCGGCGCGCGATCTCCTCGAGCACTGCTTCGACGAGCGGGCGCGCAAGCGGCGTTGCGCGCACCTGCACCTGCCAGCCCGGCTGAACGCCGACGGAGCGCTCGACGAGCAGGCGGGCGTATTCGTCGATCCGGGGATCGCGCACGAGCTATTCGAGCGTGCGGAGGAACTCGTCGATCTCGAGGGCGGGCAGCGTCTCGATCCTGGCCGAGCCCCGTGCCCCGAGCGCCACGGAAACCTTCGCAACGGTCGCGATGTCGGGTGCCTCGACGACGTTCACGAAGTCGAACTCGCCGAGCACGGCCCACTGGTGCAGCACGTGGCAGCCGAACTCCTCCACGTCCTTGTTGACCTCGCGGAGCCGCTCAGGGTTCGACTTGAGCGTCGTGACGCCCTGCTGAGTCAGCGTCGACAGGAGGATGAAAATGGGCATCGCGGCGTCTCCTTCGGTCGGATGGGTCGGACCCTACCCTGGCCGACTGGTCGAGATAAAGGAGCGCTGCCCCAAGGAAGAGGAGCGGGCTCAGCACCAGGTCCGAGATCGCGACCGCGACCCGCTGGCCGTTGTCGCCCTGACTGTGGAGCAGGGCGCTCAGCGTCGAGGCGGCGATCCCGACGACCACGACGAGCGCTGCGAGCGACCCGAGCGCGTGCACGTAGTCGGCAACGCCGAGCTGCCGCCCTCGCACGAGCGCGTCGCGGAAGCGCAGCCGCTCGACCATCGCGGCGGGCACCGCGAGGCCAACCAGCGCGAACCACGCGATCCCCGGGAGGATGAAAAGCGCGCGGAGCGCCGGGAACGGCAGGTAGATCAGCACGGCGAGCATGACGGCGGTGCGGTTCGGCCGCGCATCGAGCAGGACGGAGCAGGCGTACACGTACGCGGCGACGAAGAGCGGCGTCGCCGCCCACCACACGAGCATCTGCAGTCCCGGCGACTGGCGCACGCTCAGCTGGTCGACGACCGCGAGCGGGATCCCAAGCGGCAGGACGCGCCAGAAGCGCTCGCCGTAAGCGCGGATCGTCTCCGCGATCACCTGCCCCACCGTGCGCTCGGCGGGCGGCAGCGGCGGCGGCAGCTCACGTGTGCGCACGGGCCACCTCCTCGATCAACGCAGGCAGCGCACCCGCGAGTGCGTCCTTGGCCTCGTCGAAGCGCCACTTCGCGCGGTCCGGCTCACCGACGGCGTTCGAGAGCACGCGCACCTCGACGGCGGGAACGCCTGCGAGCGCAGCCGCGCGCAGCACGGCGTAGCCCTCCATCGCCTCGACCTCGCACCCGGCGCTCTGAGACGACGACACCGAGCCGCCGACCCGGGCGCTCGTCCCGATCGACTCGACGCGCGCCTCGGGCAGCGCCCGGCGCGCGGCCTCGACGAGACCGGGGTCGGCCGGAACGCGCAGCTCGATCCAGCGCGGATCGTCGGCGTCGCAGTACACCGCTTCGCTCCCGATGACGAAGCGCGGCTCGACGAACGACCGGCCGCCGGCGATGCCGACGTGGAGCACCGCATCCGGCAGCCGCCCGGCGAGCGCAGCCGCGGTGCGCGCGGCAGCTTCGACCGGGCCGACGCCGCAGCTGAGCGTGGCGGCGCCGTCGGCACCGCGAAGCTCCTCCGGGGTCGCAGCGACGACGAGGATCACGGGGCCACCGTATCTCCACGCGCGGCCCTCTCCAGAAACGACATGTCCCGGGGACAGTCCCCGGGACATGTCTAGGATCGACATGTGGGCTACCACTGGGTCAGCGTCGACGATCTCGAGTACGAAGAGCGGCCGCCGAAGCTGGGCGAGGGCACGCGGCGCGCGGCCGACCTGACGACGGCGGTCGAGCTCAAGCAGTCGCGGGCGCGCCTCTGGCGCTATCCGCCCCACTCCACCGGCCGCCGCCACCAGGACCACGCGCAGGAAGAGGTCTTCGTCGTGATCTCGGGAACGCTGACGATGCTCCTCGGCGAACGACCCGAGCGCGTCGATCTCGGGCCCGGCGGCGTCGTCGCGGTCGAGCCGATGACCCCGCTGCAGATGCGCAACGAGAGCGACGAGGAGGTCGTGGTCTTCGTCTACGGCTCCCCGCCCGTCACCGAGGGCGCGGACTTCCTCGACGACGTCGAGCTTCCGTAGCGTCCGCCCGCGCCTCAGCCATACATAGAAGAACCTGATTCGGGCCTAGCGGCCAGTCGCACCCCAGCCACAGCCCACACATAGAAGAACCTGATTCGGGCCTAGCGGCCGGTCGCACCCCAGCCACAGGCCACACATAGAAGAACCTGATTCGGTCTCAGCCGAACCAGATTCACGAGTTTCCGCACCCGGGTGTGAACCCCACGAATCTGGTTCGCTTACAGCGAATCAGGTTCGGTGGAGGGACCTAGACCGCTGCCGG
This sequence comes from Actinomycetes bacterium, assembly GCA_025964395.1. Lineage (GTDB taxonomy): Bacteria > Actinomycetota > Thermoleophilia > Gaiellales > Gaiellaceae > PALSA-600. The sequence continues at coordinate 19,967 of JAOPYY010000087.1, forward strand.
CTCCCGTTCCACGACCTTCGTGAACACGAGCTCGGCGTTCTGGGCGTCAACCATGATCGTGTCGCCCTCGCCGAAGTCGCCTTCGAGCAGGCGGCGGGCGAGCGGGTTCTCGAGCAGCCGCTGGATCGCGCGCTTCAACGGCCGCGCGCCGTAGGCCGGATCCCAGCCTGCGTCCGCGATCGCCTCCTTCGCGGCCTCCGTCAGCTCGAGCGACAGCCCGCGCTCGGCGAGCCGCGACCGCAGCCGCGTCAGCTGCAGGTCGACGATGCCGGTGAGCTGCTCGCGCGACAGCGCCTTGAACTCGACGATCTCGTCGATGCGATTCAGGAACTCCGGACGGAAGTGATCCTGCATCGCTTCGACGCTGCGGATGTTCGAGGTCATGATCAGCACCGCGTTGCGGAAGTCGACCGTGCGGCCCTGACCGTCCGTGAGCCGCCCGTCGTCGAGCACCTGGAGCAGCACGTCGAACACCTCGGGGTGCGCCTTCTCGATCTCATCGAGCAGCACGACCGTGTACGGCCGGCGGCGCACCGCTTCGGTGAGCTGGCCGCCTTCGTCGTAGCCGATGTAGCCCGGCGGCGCGCCGATCAAGCGCGACACCGTGTGCCGCTCCTGGTACTCGCTCATATCGATGCGCACCATCGCGTGCTCGTCGTCGAACATGAACTCGGCGAGCGCGCGGGCGAGCTCGGTCTTGCCGACGCCGGTCGGGCCGAGGAAGACGAACGACCCGATCGGCCGGTCGGGATCCTGGAGCCCGGTGCGCGCGCGCCGCAGCGCGTTCGCGACAGCGGCGACGGCTTCGTCCTGGCCGACGACGCGCTGATGCAACCGCTCCTCCATGTGAATGAGTTTCTCGGTCTCGCCTTCGAGCAAGCGGTCGACCGGGATGCCCGTCCACCGTCCGACGACGGCGGCGATGTCGTCCTCGTCGACCTCTTCCTTGACCATCGGGTTGTCGATCTTCTCGCGCTCCTCGAGCTCCTTTTCGAGCTCCGGGATCTCGCCGTACCGAATCTCGGCGACGCGCTGGAGGTTCCCCTCGCGCTCGGCGCGCTCGGCCTCCATGCGCAGCTCGTCGATCTTGCGCGTGATCTCGCGGACGCGCTCGAGCACTTCCTTCTCGCGCGCCCAACGCGCTGCGAGCGCGTCGCGCTCTTCCTTCGCCTCGGCGAGCGCGCGCTCGATCGGATTGCGCACGTTGTCGGGCTCGTTGCTCATCGCGGCGAGCTCGATCTCGAGCTGCATGACGCGCCGGTTCGCCTCGTCGAGCTCGTGCGGGCTCGAGTCGATCTCGATCCGCAACCGCGCCGCAGCCTCGTCGACGAGGTCGATCGCCTTGTCGGGCAGGAAGCGGCCGGCGACGTAACGGTGGCTGAGCACGGCGGCGGCGACAAGCGCAGCGTCGCGGATGCGCACGCCGTGGTGCGCCTCGTAGCGCTCCTTGAGCCCGCGCAGGATCGCGATCGTGTCGGCAACCGACGGCTCACCCACATACACCGGCGCGAAGCGACGCTCGAGTGCGGCGTCCTTCTCGATGTGCTTCCGATACTCGTCCAGCGTTGTCGCGCCGATGCAGCGCAACTCGCCACGCGCGAGCAGCGGCTTGAGCAGGTTCGCCGCGTCGACCGCGCCTTCCGCCGCGCCCGCCCCCACGATCGTGTGGAGCTCGTCGATGAAGAGGATGATTGCGCCGTCCGAATTCTTGATCTCTGTGAGCACCGCCTTCAGGCGCTCTTCGAACTCGCCGCGGTACTTCGCGCCTGCGAGCAGCGAGCCGAGGTCGAGCGCCCACACGCGGCGGTCGCGCAACGACTCGGGCACGTCGCCGGCGACGATCCGCTGCGCGAGCCCTTCGGCGATTGCGGTCTTGCCGACGCCGGGCTCGCCGATCAGCACGGGGTTGTTCTTTGTGCGCCGCGAGAGGATCTCCATCACACGGCGGATCTCCTCGTCGCGCCCGATCACCGGGTCGAGCTTCCCTTCCTCCGCCGCCTCGGTGAGGTCGCGGCCGAACTTCGCGAGCGCCTCGTAGCTGCCTTCGGGGTCCTGCGACGTCACGCGCTGGCCGCCGCGCACTTTCTCGATCCACGCCTCGATCTCCTCACGCGGGACGGGCTCGAGCGCGAGGAACAGGTGCTCCGTCGACACGTACTCGTCGCCCAGCCGCTCGCGCTCCTTGTCCGACTTGTCGAGCACGCGCGAGAACGCGGCCGACACGTTCGGCTGCTGCTGCCCGCCCTGCAAGGTCGGGAGCGCTGCCACCTTCCGCTCGGCGTCCGCGCGCAGGCCCTGCCAGTCGTGGAACAACTCCTGGTCGAGGAGCGCAAGGAGCAGGTGGTCGGGCGTGATCTCGGGATTGCCGTTCCGGCGCGCGAGGTCCTGCGCAGCCGCGACGGCCTACTGGCTCTTGATTGTCATGCGGTTGATATCCATCTCTTCGCCCTCTTCTTCTCTCGTCGAACCGTGGGTGGCTGTGGCGGCCGGTAGAGCACAAGGTCGCGCCGGTAGTACCGGTGCACGTCGTCGAGCGAACGTCTCATCTCCTGCTCCATGCGCGCCATGCGCATGCGCAAACGTTCCAGTTCGTCCTCCATGTGCAGGACACGCTCCACGCCGGCGAGGTTGAGGCCCCAGTCCGAGGTCAGGCGCTGGATCAGCCGCAGCCGCTCGACGTCGGCGTCCGAGTAGAGCCGGGTGTTGCCGGCCGTGCGCATCGGACTCACGAGCCCCTTCTGCTCGTAGATACGAAGCGTCTGCGGGTGAATCCCCACCAGCTCCGCGGCGACGCTGATCATGTAGCGGGGGCGGTCGCTGTCGTTCATGCGCCCGCCTTCTGCAGCGCTTCGAGCGCCTCGCGCTGCTTCTTGTTCACTTTCTTCGGCACCTTGAGCTTGATCCGGGCGAGCACGTCGCCCCTGCCCTCGCCGTTCAGGTGCGGCACGCCGAGGCCCTTGAGCCGCAAGAGCTTCCCGTCCTCGGTCCCCTGCGGGATCGTCAGCTGCACCGGACCGTCGGGCGTGGGCACCTCGACCTTCCCGCCGAGCGCCGCCGTCGTATACGGCACCGGGACAGTGACGATCAGGTCGTCGCCGCGCCGCTCGTAGAGCTTCGACGGCTCGACGCGCGTGATCACGTAGAGGTCGCCCGCAGGCGCACCGCCGTAGCCGGCCTCGCCCTTGCCCTTCAGCTTGATGCGCGTGCCGTCCTTGACGCCGGCTGGGATCTTCACGGTGTAGCGCTTCGTGCGCCGCTCGCGACCGCTGCCCTTGCACGTCGGGCACGGCGTCTCGACGATCGAGCCGCGGCCGTGACACCGCGGGCACGGCTCCTGCAATGCGAACAGCCCCTGCGAGGTCGCGACGACGCCGCTGCCGTTGCACACGGGACACGTGATCGGCGCCGTCCCCGGCGCCGCGCCCGTGCCGTGGCACGTGTGGCACGCGAGCTCGAGCTCGACGGGGATCGTCACCCGCGCGCCCTTCAACGCATCCTCGAACGCGACGTGCACTTCGACCTCGACGTCGTTGCCACGCTGGCCGCGCTGCTGTCGCTGCTGCTGACGGCCGCCGCCGCCGCGGTTGAACAGCCCGCCGAAGATGTCGCCGAGGTCGAAGTCGGTGAAGTCGTACGTCGTCCCGCCCGGGCTGAAACCGGCCGGACGTCCGTTGGTCGAGCCAACCCGGTCGTACTGCTTGCGCTTTTCGGCGTCGGAGAGCACGTCGTACGCGCCCTGCACCTCCTTGAAGCGCTCCTCGTTCCCCGGGTTCTTGTCCGGGTGCACCTCGCGGACGAGCTTGCGATAGGCCTTCTTGATCTCGTCCTGCGTCGCGTTCTTCGAGACGCCGAGAGACTCGTAGAGGCTCTTAGCCATCCGACGCTTGTTGATCGCTGCCCTGCGAGATCACGACCCTGGCGGGCCGCAGCACACGGTCGCCGAGCTTGTAGCCCTTCTGGAGCACCTGGATGACCGAGCCCTCCTCCTCGTCCGACGGCTGCGAAAGCAGAGACTCCTGCGTGTGCGGTTCGAACTTGCCGGAGGTCTCGACCTCGGTGAGCCCCTCCCGCGTCAGCAGGTCGCCGAGCGAGCGATGCACGAGGCGGACGCCCTCCTCGAGCTGCGCCTCTTCGTGCTGGGCCACCGCCTCGAGCGCGCGCTCGAGGTCGTCGAGAATCGGCACGAGCTCCTTGACCAGCCGCTCGTGGGCGCGCGCGGCCAGCTCCTGCTGGTCGCGCGCAACCCGCTTGCGGTAGTTGTCGAACTCGGCCTTCAACCGCTGCAGCGCGTCGAGGTACTCGTCGCGCTCCTTCGAGACGGAGGAGAGATCAGTCGAGTCCTCTACCTGCTCCTCATCGGTGATGCGCGGTTCGTCCGTCACTTGTCGTCGACCACCTCGTACTCGGCGTCCTCGACCACCTCGTCGTCCGAGGCCGAGGAGGAACCGTCCGACCCGTTACCGTTCGGCTGCTCGGAGGACGCCTGCGCGTAGAGCGCCTGCGCTGCCTCCGTCCACGCCTGCTGCAACGCGTCGGTCTTCCCCTTGATCTCAGCGACGTCGCTCGACTCGAGCACGCCGCGGAGCTCCATGATCCGGCCTTCGACGGTGGACGCGACGCCCGCGTCGAGCTTGTCGCGGTTCTCGTTCAGCGACTTCTCGATCTGGTACGCGAGCGACTCGGCGTTGTTCCGCGCATCGACGAGCTCGCGGAGGCGGCTGGCCTCCTCGCGGTGCGCGTCGGCCTCCTTCATCATCCGGTCGATCTCTTCCTGGCTGAGCCCGGAGCCGCCTTCGATGCGGACCTGCTGCTCGTTGCCGGTGCCGAGGTCCTTCGCCGACACGTTGATGATCCCGTTCGCGTCGATGTCGAACGACACCTCGATCTGCGGGACGCCACGTGGTGCGGGTGGGATGCCGACGAGCTCGAACTTGCCGAGCGTCTTGTTGTACGCGGCCATCTCGGACTCGCCCTGGAGCACGTGCACTCCGACGGACGGCTGGTTGTCCTCGGCGGTCGAGAAGACCTCCGACTTGCGCGTCGGGATGGTCGTGTTGCGCTCGATCAGCGGTGTGAACACGCCGCCCTTCGTCTCGATCCCGAGTGACAGCGGCGTGACGTCGAGCAGGAGCACGTCCTTGACCTCGCCCTTGAGCACGCCTCCCTGGATCGCGGCGCCGATTGCGACGACCTCGTCCGGGTTCACGCCCTTGTGCGGGTCCTTGCCGACGACTTCCTTGACCTTCGCCTGCACCGCCGGCATGCGGGTCATGCCGCCGACAAGGATCACGTGGTGGATGTCGGACGCCTTCAGGCCTGCGTCCTCGAGGGCCTTCTTCGTCGGGCCGACCGTGCGCTCGATGAGATCGTGCGAGAGCTCCTCGAGCTTCGCGCGCGTCAGCTGCAGGT
>JAOPYY010000119.1 GCA_025964395.1 Actinomycetes bacterium
CTACCCATGGCCCGGGATCACATTCATCCGCGCGCAAGGGATCGACCCCGCCGTCGTCGCCGTCGCGTGGCGGCGGGACGAGAACAACCCCCTCGTGACGAACTTCCTCGAGATCGTCCGTGAGGTGAGGGACGCAGCGAACCGCTAGCCCAACAGCGGCACTTTATTAACCCAGCGGCGAGGAGAACCATGCCGCCGGTGCCGACTGTGCGGACGCCGACATGTCGTGCGATCGCCACGCTGCGGCGGCTGGCGACGATCATTCCGATGGGCAGCGGCAGGATCGCCAGGCCGGTGACCAGCCGCGAGTATCCCCCGGCGTATTGCAAGTACTGGGCGTTCACGAAGAACAGTCCGAACAGCCCGCGCGTGAAAATCGGCTTGAGGCGGGCGGAACCAGACTTGCGCAAACCAGCAGCGGTTCGCGGCCCCTGCGCTGTCGCTCCGGACGCGCTAGCCGAGCTCGAGCGCGAAGAGCCGGTGCGAGCCCTCGAGGCCTTTCAGCTCGACCTCGCGGCTCTCCCGGAAGCCGAAATCCGCGCCGGCCACGAGCTCGCGCACGAGGTTCGAGACGAGCACCTCGCCGCCGAGCGCGTTGCTGGCGACTCGGGCCGCGTAGTGGACCGTCGTTCCGTAGAAGTGATCTGCCTCGTGAAGCGCGTCGCCCGTGTGGACACCGATGCGGACGCGCAGCGGCGGCGATGCTTCCACGAAGGCGTCGTCGATCGCCTCCTGGATCGCCCGCGCGCAGGTAACGGCGCGGCGCGCGCTCGAGAAGGCGAGCATCGAGTCGTCGCCCTGGGTCTCGACGACCGTCCCGCCGTGGACAGCGGCCGTGTCCCGGATCAGTGCCTCCCATCTCAGCGCCTTCTAGGGATCGTCATACACGGCTCAAGATCGGGCCGGCAACGCGACCGACTGCGTCGCGACCGTCACCGTTCCGCACGACCAGGGAGCGCAGACGCACTGATGCGCGAGCGCGCAACGACCGCAGTCTGGACAACCTCCGTGGGAGTCCCTAGTGTCGGTCCCTCCTACCACACCGAGGAGGATTCTTTGGGTCTGGATGTCATGCGCGGGAGCGTTGCGGCCGCTCCCAGTGCCTCCGAGCACGAAGACGAAGAACCGGTGGTCTGCACGGCTCCCGCAGAGGCAGACGACGACACGGTGGTCTGCACCGCACCTGCAGAGGACGGCGAGGAGAAGGACGCTCCCGAAGATGTCGCGGACGTTGCAGCTCCCGCGGGCCTGGCCGAGCGCTGGCGGCGCGAGGCCGGGGACGAAACAACCGTGAGCTTCGAGCAGGTGTGGGACGAGCTGAAGGCGTTTCTCGTCTCGGCTTCGGCCAGCAAGGCCCCGACGCGCCCGACGGCCCGGGTCGACGTCCTGTGGCACGAATTCATCCTGTTCACGCGCGACTACCACGCGTTCTGCGGGCGCCTCGGCGGTTACGTCCATCACGCACCCGAGGTCGCGGCACAACCCTCGCAGTAGCTCGAGCGCCGGGGCCTGCGACGCGCGGGCCCCGGCGTCACACCACTGCGCGCATCCGCTCGGCCATGGGCACGTTCCCCTTGCGCACGTACCGGTCGAGCGCCTGCGTGCGAGCCTCGGCCGCCTCGGTCGCGCGCCCTCCATTGTCGAGCACCACGGCGAGGTCGGAGAGGGCATGGCCCTGCATGTTGAGCCCGTCCGTAGCAGCGGCGATCACGACGGCGTCGCGCGCGAGCTCGATCGCAGCGTCGTGATTGCCCCGGCTGCTCTCGACGAGAGCGAGTACCTGACGCCACAACCCCTGCGTCACCACGTCGTGCTCGTCGCCGAGCTCACGGCCCAACAAGGCAAGCGGCTCTGCTTCGTCGTATCGTCCGAGCGCGCAGAGGGTGCGCCCGAGCAGCGGCGCGTAGCCCGACAGATACGCGCGCTGGCCACGCGCCTCGAAGAAGTCACACGAGGCCCGCAGGTGGTCGTGGGCGGACTGATCGTCTCCGGCGAGGATCGCGATCTCCGCGAGCATCCAGCCGGCAGGGAAGCCACCGACCACTTCCATGCGCGCCGCGGCGTCTCGCGCGTCCGCGGCGGCCTCGTCTAGTCGGCCGAGCATGCCGAGGAGCCAAGCCCGGACTAGGGCGTCAGTGGTAGTCGGCGTCTCGCCGAGCACGGTATCGAGGGTTCGCAGCGCGTCGTCCGCGGGCCGCGGCCCGACTGCGAGCGCGGTCGCGAGGCCGAACCCCGTCGCCCATCGCTGACCCGCGCGCCGCGCGTGGTAATGGGCGCGCTCGGCGGCGTTGGCCCACCCGTCCCAACGGCCGAGATAGTTCGCGACGCTGCCTCCGTACGCGATCCAGACGAAGGCGAGGCCTGCGTCGTCGCCCGCCGCTTCGAGACGTGCGACGACATCCTTCGTGCGCGCGTCGAGCTCGTCCAGAGCAGGGCTCTCCACCAGGGTGACGCGTGACAGATCGGCAAAGAGCGACGCCAGAGCGGCAGCCTGTGTGTCGCCGAGCTCCTCTGCGCGGACCGCGGCGGACGCAGCGATCTGTGGGCCGGCGCTCGCCGACGCGCCGGGGTCCCGGATCGTGGCGAACGCCAGCTCGATCTCGAGGTGCACGTCAAGGCGCGTCGGCCGCTTGAGCGTCAGTGCCCGTCCGAGCAGCGCGGTCGCAGAACGATAGTCGCCGCGCCAAAGGGCTCGATGGCCGGCGCCGGCAAGACAGTCACCCGCCCGCGTTACAAGCGCCACGTCGGGCCGGCCAAGGTCGCGGAGATAGACCGCCGCCTGCTCGAGGTGGTAGCCGATCAGCTCGTCGGCCTCGACGAGACCGGCGCCGTTCTCTTCGAGCCACGCCGCAAAGCGCTCGTGGAGGTCGGCCCGCACCGCCTTCGGCAGCCCGTTGTAGGCCGCGTCGCGAATCAACAGATGCCGGAAGCGGAAACCATCCTCGCCCGCGAACAGCGCCTTGTCGGGCTGGATGAGCTCCTTGCGCACGAGGGCGGCTAGGCGCGTCGTCACCTGAGTGCGCTCGGGGTCGAGTGTCTGCACCGCGCCTCGATGAAAGATCTCGCCTTCGACCGCGCCGCGCTCGAGCACACTTCGCTCCGATGGCTCCAGCCGGTCGAGGCGCGCCGCGAGCAGCGCCTGGAGCGTCGGCGGGACGCTCACTTCGCCGCCCGCCTCGTCGGTCATCGCGAGCATCTCTGTGACGAACAGCGGGTTGCCCCCCGCCGATCGCTTGATCCGCGCGCGCAGGCCGTCCGGAAGCTCCGCGGGGAAGAGCTCGTCGACGTCTCCATCGCCGAGCGGGGCAAGGCGAACCGTCACCGGCCAAGCGGGGCGGCGTTCGACGACCTCCGGCCGCGCGATACAGACGAGCAGGAGCTGAGCGTCCGCGGCAAGTAGCGCGACGTGCTCGATCAGGTCGAGGAACGTTTCCTCGGCCCACTGGATGTCGTCGAAAACGACGACGAGCGGGCGGTTCGCCGCAGCCTGCTCCAGCGTCTTGCGGAACGCCCACGCGAGCTCGTCCGCCGAGGTCGTCAACTCCTCCTCGCCGAGAAGTGAGCGGATCGATGTGGCCGCGATCGCGTCGGCGGGAGTGACGTCGAGCTGCTTCAACACCTCCACGACCGGCCAGTAGGTGATCCCTTCGCCGTATGGGAGGCACCTGCCGCGGGCGACTTGCGCGTCGACTGACGCCACAAGCTCGGAGACGAGCCGTGACTTGCCGATGCCCGCATCGCCGACCACGGTGACAAGCTCGGGACGCCGTGCCTCCCGGACGCGCTGCCAAGCCTCGCCGAGGACCGCCCACTCCCGTCCGCGGCCGACGAAGCGCCCCTCGTGCCGGCGTGGCGGCTCCTCGAGCACGCGCAGGAGCCGGTACGCAGGCACGGGCTCGGCCTTCCCTTTCAAGGCGAGCGGCTCGACGGCAACGACCTCGGCCGCTTGGCCGACGAGCTCGAACGTCGGCCGGCCGATCAGGACGTCGCCCGGGGCCGCCGCCTGCTCGAGCCGCGCCGCCACGTTGACCGCGTCGCCGGTTGCGAGCCGCTCCTCCGTTCCTGTGACGACCTCGCCGGTCATCACGCCGATCCGCCCTCGGAGGCCGAGCTCCGGCAGTGCCTCTCGCATCCCGGCCGCCGCGCGCACAGCGCGCAACGCGTCGTCCTCGTGCAGCACTGGCACACCGAACACTGCCATCACCGCGTCGCCCACGAACTTCTCGACGGTCCCGCCGTGCCGCTCGATGATCGCTTTCATCCGCTCGAAGTAGCCGGCCAGCACGACGCGCAGCCGCTCCGGGTCTAGCTCCTCGCCCATCGCAGTCGAGCCCGTCAGGTCGCAGAACAGCACCGTCACCGTCCTGCGTTGCTCACGCGGCGGCAGCGCATCGACGAGCGCCGCGCCGCACTCCTTGCAGAACTTCGCGTCGGCGACGTTGTCGGTGCGACAGCTCGTGCAGACCATTCATCGAGGCTAGAGGCTCCCGTGCCCCCGCACAACGCCTACGAGCTGGCGCTGCATCCGGCTAGCGTGGCCCTCATGAGGTTCGCGCTGGCCGCAGACAGCCTTGTGACCTCGGTGGATAGCGGTAGCGCCACGTCCTTGGTGGGAGGAGCGGCGCGAGCAACTCCTACAGCTCGTCGTCAACCAGGCGTGGCGACATCACAGACCTCCAGTCCCCTGCGGCTGCCGCAGCAAGGACCTGCTTTATGCGACGAGACGTCGCTCGTCGGTAACGCGACGAACATGCCACGCGGCACCGTCGCCAAGCTGCGCGCGCGTCACGGCGCCGCCTGCGACGAGTTCCAACAGCGCTGCCTCGGCGGCACGAACATCCGGAGCGTCGTTCCCATGAGCCATCACCGATGCGACTTCTTGCGTCGTAATCCCGTCGGTGAAGCGCTCGAGGAGCGGCAGCGGCGTCTCGGGCGCTGCAGCGCGAGCCAGCGACGGATCGAGGTTCGCGAGCAGGACGTCGTACGCCTCAACCGGCTGGAATCCGCCGGCAACAAGCCGCTGGTCGCCGCGCGCGAACACAACAGACGGAGCGGTGAATCTCACAACACCCTCCGCGGCCGCAGTCTTCCCTTGCAGCTCGGCTGGCGAGCCGGCCGCCTGGCGGGCTTCCGATCGATCACGTTGATACGCCGCGCTGACGTCCGGGTGATCGAGCCGCGCGACGATCTCGTCGGCGTCGATGCCCGCAATGTCGCGCAACGCTTCCGCGAGCGCGGCATCATCGTCGAGCAACAGTGGAGTCGTGAAGTTCGCGAACTGAAGCGCGCGTAGTACGCGCCACTCGCTTCCAGGCGATGCGAGCCGCGCAGCAACGACCGCGCGACAAGCGCGCGCGGTTGCGCTCATCCGCGTCTTCGGCTGGGGCAAGAACGGCATCCCGTAGCGGCGAAACTCCAACTGACCGAGCGCGGCACGCAACGGCGTGTAGCCAAGCTCCTCGTATCGCGAAGCATCCTCGCTGAGGCCAATCATGACCAACCGCCAACGCAACTGACTGCCGTAGCGCCAATCGAGCACGCGCAGCGCCGGAATCGCCGAGTACGCCCACGGGCAACCGGGATCGGTGTAAAGGGTGGCCTCGATCGAGCCGTCGCCAGGCGCCGGCCGCGAAGACGGAGCTGTTGTAGGGAACGTCACCGATGCTTGATAGCACAAGCACCCAGTATCGCGGCCCTCAGACCGCATGGGCGCGCGCCAGCATCCCGCCCTCTCACGATTCATTCTGCCAATTTTGCCCGAGTTTGTCAGCACTGACAACAGGGTGAGACGGGTCGCCGCGCTGGGATCGCGTCAAGCTCCTCGAAAGAGAGGACACCCGCGGAGGGGAGCAGCTCGCCCCCGACTCGTTTGGGGTTTCATGGGGCCGGGTTACCGTTCATCTGACGCCTCGGCAATACGCTCGATCCTTGACGACGATCACCCGACCGCCCGCTGGAGGCCGTCGGCCGCTCGCGGTAGGCGGGCGTCCTGCCGGTCGAGCTCGGCGCGTACCGCTTCGGTCGTCGCGTCGCCATCGTGGGCGGTGAGCGCGGCGGCGATTCCTGCGGCGTGCCCGGTTGCGAGCGCTGTCCCCATTACCCGCATCGAGGCTCCCGCGCCCCGGTCGCCGTCGACCGTCCGCCCGGCGCCGAAGAGGTTGGATGTATTGCGGCTGCGCAGCACGTCCAGCGGGATGCCGTAGTACCCAGGCGCGCCAATGAACCTCCACTCCGATGGGATGCCTGGCCCTGGGTGGAACTCGATCGGCCAGGCGCCAATCGCAACCGCGTCGGAGGTAGGACCGGGCTCCAGCACCTCCTGCTCGGTCAGCTGGTAGCGGCCGACGAGATGGCGCGACTCGCGGGTGCCGAGCTCGGGACCGGTGGTCACGATGTACGCCGCGGAGCAGCCGGGCAGCGTTCGGATCACGCGCAGGTATTCCTGTGCCTGGCGGCGGGCGGCGATCTCGGCACGGCTGGTGTCGCGCGCGCTGCGCGCGTCGTACGCCTCGTCGGCCAGGTAGGCGATGAGGTCTCCGGAGATCGGCATCCGCGCGATCAGCCCCGCCTCGCCCGTGAGGTCTGTGCCCCCGGCACGCTTCGCGGCCCGCACCGCATCGGCGATCGCCTTGCGCACGACCTCGACGTCCGCGGAGATGCCGCCGAAGCGCACGCCGAGGGTGCCGTTCTGGACCCACCCGTCGTGGCCGTAGCGCACCTCGGCGCCCGCGCGGTCGGCGAGGTCGGCCTCGCCCGTCGCATCGACGAAGGCCCGAGCGTGCAGCTCGTGGATTCCCGAGTGGTCAGCGACGCGCACCGCGGTGATGCTGTCGCTCTCGCGCTCGGCCGAGAGCACCTGAGCGTGCAGGAGCACGTCGACCCCGGCTCGTACGCACAGCTCGTCGGCGACCCGCTTGACGCTCTCCGGATCGAACACCACGGCGATCCCGTTGAACCGAGTCGGCTCGCTGACCGCACCCATGTTGCGCAGCCCGGTCAGCAGCTCCTCGGCCACCCCAAACACCATCTGGCGCATGTCGTCCCTCGTGTAGATACCGCAGTAGGTTGCGACGTTGCGCAGGGTGGCGGCTCCGCCCAGGCAGGGGCCGCTTTCGACAAGCAGGGTGCGCGCCCCGGCGCGGCTCGCGCCGACCGCAGCGGCGACGCCGGCGGATCCGCCACCGGCAACGATCACGTCGTAGTCGTTCATGTTGACTCCTTCATTAGGGGTTTCGCGTTTCACCGAAGCGCCCGCTCTTCGCGAACGCCGAGCATCAGCAGCAGGCCAAGCAGCGGTCCGACGGCGAGCGTCGCGAACGCGGCGAAGAACGAGTGGGTCGTCGCGTAAACGGTGCCGATCACCACTGGTACGGCCGCGCTGCCCAGTTGCCAGACGGCGTTGGTCGCCCCGGCCGCCGAGCCGACGAGGCGCGCACTGGAGAGGTTGGCGACCATCGTGACCATCAGCGGCGCGTAGACGCCGGTGAGGCCAAGGAGGGGCGCGGTCAACAGGAACGCGCCGAGGCTGTGCTCGGTGCCGAACAGCAACAGGGCGGCCACGAACGCGCCGAGCGCGATCATCGTCGGCACCTTGCTGCGGCCGCCGAACCGGTCGGTGAGCATCCCGACGAGCGGCTTTGCGATCACCGCGGAGAGGCCGACGCTCGCCACGACGCCGCCGGCCTGCACGGGAGACACGTGGCCGGCCTTGACCATCAGCATGTTCGACCAGATGACGAACCCGTACGTGCCCCAGAGCGCGCCGAATCCGGCGAGGCCAAGCAGGAGCAGGTCGCGGTTGCGCAGCAACGAGCCCAGCTTCGAGCCCTCGCGCTTCGGCCCGTCTGTCTCGGTCCCATTGCGCAGGAACATGAAGCAGAGCACTGCGACCACCATCGTGGCCAGCCCGAACAGCTGATACGAAGCGCGCCAGCCAGAGGTGGCGATCAGGCCCGGCACGATCGCGTTTGCGAGCACGATGCCGAGCGAGGTCGCGGTCATGAACACGCCCATCGCGAACCCGCGCTTGGTCGGCGAGAACCACTGCGAGATCAGTTTGACCCCCGCCGAGTAGTCGCACCCGGCAAACACGCCGATGCACGCCTGGAACGTGATCCCCAGCGCGGCCGAGGTCGCGTGGCCGAACAGAATCATGAAACCACCGGCGAGAAACAGCGAGCAGGAGAGGACCAGGCGCGCGCCGACCCAGTCCGCGAGGACACCCCCGAAGGCGTTCGAAAGGACGTAACCGACGTAGTAGCCGGTGGCGAAGATGCCGAGCCCGGCGAGCGAGACCCCCAGGTGCTTGCCGACCGCGCCCGAGGCCGGTCCCCATGCAGAGCGATCGACTGAGGTCATCGTGAGCGCAGCCCACGAGAGGGTGAGCACGACCCAGCGGTACGAGATGCGCACGCTGGGGGCAAGGGCGAGACTGCTCATCGTTGAGAAACCTCCTGTTTTGTCTCGGCGATTTCACTCTGCGGAGAGCGGCGCTCGAGGAGGGCCTGTACTTCGGCGGCGTTGCTGCTGTCCGTCATCTCCCCACCCCGTTTCTGGTTTCCAGAACATCGCTCTGTTGTAAAGAACAGATTGCATCGCGAGCGACGGCTGATCGGCTGTCCATCGGGACAGTCCGAGCAGGCCTTCGTGCCATTCGGCGCCGGACGCCGCAAGCGGTCGGGTAGCCGCCAATGGTTACGCTCATCAGAACCGTGTTCTTGGCTCTGGCACACATCGCCGACCGATGACCGCCGGCGACGACGGCCCCGCCGCTCCGCCGCCGGTGCGTGCCACAAACCCCGCCGGGCCGGCGCCGGGCTACCCGATCGAATCGGTGAGCAACGCGCTGAAGCTGTTGCTGATGTTCCGCGACCAGCAGACGATCCGGGTCGCTGACGCGGGCAAGGCGCTCGGCGTCGCGCGCTCGACCGCCCATCGGCTGTTCGCGATGCTCGCGTACTTCGACTTCGTGACGCAGGACCCGGTCACGCGCGCCTACCACGCCGGGCCGGCGCTGGCCGAGGTCGGGCTCGCGGTGGTCGGGCACATGGACATCCGCGCTCAGGCGCGATCGCATCTGATCGAGCTCCGCGACGAGGTGAACGAGACCGTCCACCTCGTGCGGCTCGATGGCACCACCGTGCTGTTCCTGGACAGCATCGAGTCAACCAGGCCCGTCCGCGTCGGCAGCAGGACGGGACAGTTGATGCCCGCGCACGTCACCTCGGCCGGTAGGGCGCTGCTCGCCGAACTGCCGGCGGAAGAGCTACGCAACCGCTACGGCTCCGACCCATTGCCGGCAACCAGCGAACGGGCGTTCACCACCTTGGCCGAGCTCGAGCGGGCGCTCGACGATGTCCGCGTCAACGGCTACTCGACGAGCTTCGGGGAGAGCGAGCACGACATCAGCGCCGTCGGCGTCGCCGTCCATGACCGCCTCGGCCGAGCCGTAGCCGCGATCAGCGTCTCAGCACCTATCGACCGCATCAACCCCCAGCGCGCCGAACAGATCGCACAGGCTGTGAAACGCACCGCCGACGCGATCGGCGCGTCGCTCGCCTGACGACGCCACGACGACACGCCCACGCGAGCCACTACGCGGCGCTCCTCGGATGAGACGACGCCCCTCGTGAGGCAGCCTCGTCAGGCGTAGCCGTGGGCCTCGTGTCCGGTATGTGCGCCGTGATCTTCCATCGGCTTGTTCATCATGCGCAGCATCTTCCACCCCCCGCCCCGGTGGAAGTAGCGCCCGACCAGCGCCGCGGCGACGATGAGAAAGATGATGTTGAGAAATGTCGTGTAGTTCCAGCTGACCGATGCCATCTCGATCTTCGCGTGGCGCGCATGCGGGATGAGACCCGCGCCCTGGAACACGAACTCCACGCGTATGGTGCCCGTCAGCTAGACGTTGATCAGGTAGAAGCCCGAAGGCGGCTCGCCGATCGGAAAGAGCAGATCGGAGTCTGCGACGTCCGGGCGGGCGCGGAGTGTCTCCTCGTCGTCGGCGTGGGCGACGACGCGCCCATCGCGCATCGCCACCCACTTCCCCTCGTATTGGCCAAGGTCATCGCTCATACGAGTGCGCCTCCGTTCTTGCGGTACTTGAGGATCCCCTCCGCGGCGCGGTAGGCGAGCGCTCCCACGGTTCCCGTCGGGTTGAACCCTGCGTTCTGCGGGAAGTTGCACGCGCCGACGACGAACAGGTTGTGCGTATCCCACATCTGCAGGTAGCTGTTGACGACCGAGGTCGCCGGGTCGGCCCCCATGATCGCGCCGCCCGTGTTGTGGGTCGACTGGTACGCCGTCGTGTCGAAGTGCGCCGGCAACGAACCAGGCCCGCCGGAGATCGTGCCCGGCGCGGTCGGCGTCAACGGGCCGCCCTTCGCCACCTGAGCGCCGGGGATCATCGCCTGCATGATCTGGAGCGTCTTGTTGCCGGCGAAGGCGATCATCGCCCGCTCGTTCGGCTGCCAGTCGAAGGTGATGCGGAGCAGCGGATTGCCGAACTTGTCGCGGTAGTTCGGGTCGAGGTCCATGTAGTGCTGCTTGTACGCGGGCGACTCGCCCTGGAACCCGACCTGCACCACGCGGCGGTAGTACTTCTGAACCGCGGCCTTCCACTGGCTGCCGAATGAGGGCAGGCCCGGCGGGACAGTCAGGCTCTGGATCGGTCGGGCGCCGCTCTGGCCGACGCTGATCGAGCCACCGCCGATGAAACCGAGCCCAGAGTGATCGAAGTTGTCAGCGTTGTAGTCGTCGATCGCCGCCGCCAGCGCTCCCGCACCCATGTACCGCTTGAACTCCTCGTTCTCGAACCAGCCGCTCGCGCCGCCCCCGCCGGTCTGGTACGCGTAGTTGCGGCCGACGACACCGGTGCCCGTGGTTGGGTCGTACGGCGTGCCGAGCTTCGAGTTGAGCAGAAGGCGCACGTTGTTGAACACGAAGGCGCCGAGAACGATGATGTCCGCCGGCTGCTCCTGCACTCGTCCCATCGAGTCGTAGTACAGGATGCTCTGCGCGTTCTTGCCATCGTTCTTGATGGCGAAAGCGTTCGCGTAGTTGATCACCTTGAACTTGCCGGTCTTGTGCGCAACCGGGAGGACGGTGACCGTCGGATCCGCCTTCGCTTCGACCTCGCACCCGAAGCGCTCGCAGTAGCCGCAGTAGGTGCACTGAGCGCGCGCGATCCCGTCCGGGTTCGTGTAGCCGACGGGGAGGTTGGCCGTCGGCCCCGTGAACGGGTGGTAGCCGAGGCTCTTTGTCGCCCGCCTGAACAGCGCCATCAGCGGCGTGTCCGGAGGCGGGGCGACCGGGAACTGCCGCGAGCGCGGGCCCTCGAAGACGTTGCCGCCCGCGATCTGCTGGCCCCTCAGGTTCCCGGCCTTGCCGGCGATCCCCGCCATGTACTCGAACTTGTCGTAGTACGGCTCGAGTTCGTCGTAGGTGATCCCCCAATCCTGGATCGTCATGTTGGCGGGAATCATCGACGCGCCGTAGCGGTCGATGGTCGACGTCTTGATCGTGAAGTCACGGGGGTGGAACCGCCACGTCTGACCGTTCCAGTGCACGCCGGCGCCGCCGATCCCGGTACCAGGAAGCCACGCGCCAAGCTGGCGGATCGGGAGCGCCGTCTCGTTCAGGTTGTGCCGGAACGACCACGTCTCGTTCGCGGTGTTCTGGAACATCTCGTAGCGAATCGCGTAGCGGAGCTCGTCATGATCGTCCTGCCACTGTGGCGTGCCGCGATCGTGTCCGCGCTCGAGGCCGACGACCGTGAGCCCCGCCTTCGTGAGCTCTGCGGCGAGGATGCCGCCCACCCAGCCGACGCCGACAATCGCGACGTCCACCTTCTTGTTCGCCACGACTACATCCCCCCTTTGTTGGTCGCGCTGTTCGCCGGCATCTTCGAGCCCGTCGCAGCGGCACCGGCCGACACGCCCTGCTTCGCGTAGTTCGGCATCAGCGGCAGCGGCTTGTTCGCGTACGGGTACGCCTTGTCGCTGAAGATGTAGTTGTGGTAGAGGTCGCCGCGGCGCATCGGATCGCCGGGGAACCCGATCTGCATCCAGCCGACCATGTTCTTGTTCCCGCCGTAGGCAGGGTCGGAGAGCATCCCCTCGAGCACGTTCTGACGGAACACCGCGAAGAAGTCCGAGCTCGCGAACGCCATCGTGCCACCGATCGGGATCGTGGCCTTGCCTGTCTGCAGTGCGGTCATCGCCGTTGTCTGCTGGTCTGCAGTCAGGGTCGGGTACGCGTTCCCGAACGTCGTGTGGACGTACGCGTCGTACCCCGGCAGGAACGCGCGGTAGACGTCCGCCGGTGTCATCGGGATCTGCCACCCGTGACCGGTGTCGGCCGGCGTGAAGAACGGCCCGTTGAGATAGAAGCGGTGGCCCTGACCCCAGCTCCCGGCGAGTTGGCCGTCGATGTAGTTCCCGACCCCTGCCTCGCGCGCGCCCGGCCCGAGGCTGTCGGTGGGCCAGATGGTCTCCGCCATCGCGGTGACGTAGTCGAACTCCCATTGCGTGAAGAACTGCAGCGGGAGGGGCGCAGCCTCCTGGGCCGCTGCGCCCGGGCTGATCTGCAAGAGGCTGCCGGCGGCAACCCCGGTCACGCCTGCAACGGCACCACGGCGCAGCAGGCCGAGTCGCGTCATCCGAGGGCCAGGCGTAGCCTCGCCGTCGTTCGCGGTGGTCGGTTTCTCTGACATTCCGACTCCGATCTCTCTTTGGCTTCCCTACGTCACCGGCAGCGGGAGCAGCTCCGGTAACCCGAGCTCCTCCCGCAGTTGTTGCTGCCGCGTTAGCGTGCGGCCTGTTGGTTGACGCCGGCGTGGAACATGCCGCCGGTGGCGATCTTTGTGAGCACCTTGTCGGCGGCCTCCTCCTCGTCGAGAGTCTGGCCCAGGACCCCTGGTGCCTCATCGAGGTCGAGCTGGTTAGCGAGCGTCGCTGCCGTACCGTACGCGGCGATCTCGTAGTGCTCGACGCGCTGCGCGGCGGCGATCAGCGCGGCGTCTTTAGCAACCGGATCCCCCGAAGCCGAGACGACCTTCGACCCTTCCTCGATCAAGCCGCGCATCCCGACACAAACCTCGTCGGTTCGCGCGACGCCGGAGGTGGCAAGCAGATCTTCGATCCGTTCGAGATGGCCACGGGTCTGCGCCAGATGCTCCTCGAAAGCCTCCCGCAGTTGCTCCGAACTGGCAGCACCGGCCATTCTCGGCAATGCCTGAACGAGCTGTTGTTCCGCGCTCCGAAGATCATTGAGCTGCTCGGCAAAGACATCCTGTAGAGAGTTGAACCCCATCGCAAGCTCCTATCGTCGGTTGCGAGTCCTCGCTAGGAGCGCTACCCAAAATCCCATGCGCAAACACAGTCCGAATGGCCAAATCGGGCGCGGTGCTTGCGGGCGGGAGAGCGTAGCCCTTCGTCTTCGACTAACACTGACGCGGTAGCTCCGAGACCCGCTGGAGCGAAACTGGCGGTATCGAAAAGAGTCGCCTGCGGGCCGATGTCCAGGCCCGGCCCGACGGCGACGATGGAAGTGCGATGAACCAACCCGTCGCAGCTAAACGCGGGGCGTGCTGGAGACAGCATTCCGAAACTCGCATCGCCCGGTGATGCGCCCCGGTCGCCGAGCGCAAGGAGGTAAACAACGATGTTTCTACGCAAACACAGGTCAGCGGTCCTCATCGCCGTAGGCTCGCTCGCGCTCGGCGTTCCCGCAGTCTCCAGTGCCGCCATCGGCCTGCCCGGTTCGAACGGCGGTGCCACGATCGGTGCGGGCGCCACGGGCTTCCCCGCGCCTGGCTCGAACGGCGGTGCCACGATCGGTGCGGGCGCCACGGGCTTCCCCGCGCCTGGCTCGAACGGCGGTGCCACGATCGGTGCGGGCGCCACGGGCTTCCCTGCCCCTGGCTCGAACGGCGGTGCCACGATCGGTGCCGGCGCCGGCGGCTCGGTCGGCGTCTTCCCTCTGCCCGTCGGCCCCGGCGGCGGCTTCACGATGCCCAGCGGCGGCTTCACTCTGCCCAGCGGCGGCTTCACCGTGCCCGGCGGCGGCTTCACTCTGCCCGGCGGCGGCTTCACCATGCCCGGCGGCGGCTTCACCATGCCCGGCTCGAATGGTGGCGGCTACCAGGTGCCCGGCTCGAACGGCGGCGTCACGATCGGCGCCGGCGCCGGCGGCTGAGGGCGCTGATCCATCGCTAACGCGACGCGCGGCGGGGGTACCCGCCGCGCGTCCAGCTCCGTTGCTGAACGAGTTGCCGGCTAGCGCCAACGTTCGATCCTAACGCCGATCGTCGAACAGCGCGATATCGCCAGCGCGCACCGCCTCGGAGTCCGGCGCGGAACCGTAGGCGGGAGCCGCCCGTCTTGTCAGGCGTGGCCGTGGGCTTCTTGTCCGGTATGTGCGCCATGATCTTCCATCGGCTTGTTCATCATGCGCAGCATCTTCCACCCCCCGCCCCGTTGGAAGTAGCGCCCGACCAGCGCCGCGGCGACGACGAGAAACACGACATTGAGAAACGTCGTGTAGTTCCAGTTGACCGATGCCATCTCGATCTTCGCGTGGCGCGCATGCGGGATGAGACCTGCGCCCTGGAACACGAACTCCACGATCAGGCCTGCGATCGCCATCGTGACGTAGAACGTTCCGAACAGGAACCACGCCATGCGCCAGCCGTAGTAGCGCCGGTAGATGTCGAGGATCGGAAGAATGATCAGGTCGGCAAAGATGAAGGCGAGCACGCCGCCGAACGAGATACCGCCGTTCCACAGAACAGCGGCGAGCGGAACGTTCCCGATCGAACAGACGAAGCTGAGAACCGCGACGAGCGGCCCCACCAGTGGTCCCCAGAACTTGGCGAACGTGGCATGGCCCTCGAAGAAAAGGTTTTGCCACCAGGAATTCGGCACCCAGGCAGCGAGCGCCCCCGCGATCAAGAGACCAAGCACGATGTCGCGCAGAATTGCCGCCCACTCCATGACGAACACGTTCGCCGTTGCCGTGAAGCCCTCAGGCGATGCAAGGCGGCGCAGTATCGGCCCCTCTTTCGTCACCGCCATGTCCATCGTTGCGTGACCTTCCATGGATCCACGCCGACCCTTCTCGGCCTCGGCACGAGCTTCGTCAACAAGCCGCTGTGTCAGCAGTAGCCGGAAGATGAGCGCAAGCAGCACGATCATGATCGGGGCGCCGACAAATTCCGCCAAGGTGAACTGCCAGCCAAGGATCAGAGCCATGATGACCCCGAGCTCGACGACGAGATTCGTCGACGCGATCTCGAACACCATCGCTGCGGTGAAGTTCGCGCCTTTGACGAACAAGGAACGTGCGAGAGCGACCGAGGCGTAGCTGCAGCTCGAGCTTGCCGCGCCGAGGACAGTCGCAACAGCAAGCGTCTTCGGAGAGTCATCCGGAAGCAGGCGGCGCATCTCGCTCTTCGAGACAAGCGCCTGCACCATCGCGCTGATCAGGAAGCCAAGGATCAGCGCCCACAGGATCTCCCAGGTCATCCCGCCCGCGAACGAGAGCGCACGGACAATCTGGTGCCCCACAGCGGCGGCAAGCATCAGCGCATCTTTGCGAAGCGCCGTACCGCGGCCAAAAGCTCCTCGGTCTTCTCTTCGGCGTCCGCTTTGTCGCCGGAACGGAACGCGCCCGCCACGCAATGATTGACGTGCTGGTCGAGAACCTGGAATGCGAGCGACTCAAGCGCGGTGTTCACCGCGGAGATCTGGGTGAGGATGTCGATGCAGTAGCGGTCGTCGTCGACCATGCGCTCGATTCCGCGCACCTGTCCTTCGATTCGGTGCAGACGCTTGACAAGCGTCTCCTTGTCCGCGCTGTACCCGTGTTTCGGTGCGGCATTGGTTTTGGTGGTCATGCTGATGCTCCTTCGATTCTCGTGCTCTTGAAGCGGCGAAGCCGCAAGCTATTGCCGACAACGAAGACGCTTGAGAACGCCATCGCGCCGGCAGCGATCATCGGATTCAGGAATCCGGCGACTGCGAGCGGGATCGCTGCGACGTTGTAGGCGAAGGCCCAGAAAAGGTTGCCCTTGATGGTCGCAAGCGTTCGCCGTGAAAGCCTGATCGCATCGACGGCGGCGCGCAGATCGCCAGAGACAAGCGTGAGGTCGCTCGCTTCGATTGCAACGTCAGTTCCGGTGCCGATCGCGAGCCCCAGATCCGCCTGCGCGAGTGCCGGCGCGTCATTCACACCGTCGCCGACCATCGCGACGACGTGCCCTTCGGCTTGCAGCCGACGTATCTCCGCCACCTTGTCTTCCGGATACACCTCGGCAAGAACGCGCTCGATCCCAACTTCGGCGGCTACGCGCTCAGCGGTGTCGCCGGCGTCGCCGGTGAGCAGGATCGGTGTCAAACCGAGCTGCTTGAGTTGGCGAACCGCCTCCCCGCTCGATGCCTTGACCGTGTCGCTGATCGTCAGGGTTGCACGGGTGCCATCGTCCCAGCTGACCGTCACCGGGCCATCGCCTCGCCCGACACGAACGAGTCTCCGGTCGACGACTCCTTCAACCCCGATGCCGGGGAGGTTGCGGAACTCGCTCACCTCCTGCAACGAGCCGAACTCGGCGCGCGCGGCTGCCGCCACCGCTTGTCCAATCGGATGCTCGCTTGCCGCCTCGACCGCGCCGGCGAGCCGCAGAACATCGCCACGTGTCGCCCCATTGAGAAGCGCAACGTCGGCGAGCACCATCCGTCCCTCGGTGACCGTGCCGGTCTTGTCGAGCACGATCGTGTCGATCTTCCGGGTCTGTTCGAGGATCTCGGGACCTTTGATCAGCACCCCGAGCTGCGCGCCGCGCCCAGTCCCCACCATCAGCGCGGTCGGCGTCGCAAGACCAAGAGCGCACGGGCACGCGATGATCAACACGGCGACGGCAGCGGTGAAGGCCGTCGAAGCCGTATGTCCCGTCGCAAGCCAACCGGCAAGCGTTGCCGCTGCGATCACGAGAACCGCAGGGACGAATACGGCGGACACTCGATCAGCGAGACGCTGCACTGGTGCCTTCCCGGTCTGCGCCCGTGCCACCAGGCGTGCGATCTGAGCGAGTGCGGTGTCAGCGCCGACGCGGGACGCACGCACGACTAGGCGACCGTAGGTGTTGATGCCGGCGCCGGCGACCGACGAGCCAGGCGCGACCTCTACAGGAACCGACTCGCCGGTCACGAGCGCCTGGTCGACCGCTGACGCACCCTCGACGACAACCCCATCCGCCGGCAACTTCTCTCCGGGCCGCACGACGAACAGATCGCCTACCCGCAGCTCCTCAACAGCCACCAGGACTTCGGCGCCATCGCGCAGAACGCACGCCTCTTTCGCACCGAGCTCGAGAAGTGCCTGAATTGCCGACCCGGAGCTGCGGCGGGCGCGCAACTCGAGAGAACGCCCGACGAGAATCAGCGTCACGATCACCGAGGCCACCTCGAAATAGACGTCAGCTCGCACCCCACCAACCAGCACGACCGTCGACCAAAGCCACGCAGAAACCGTCCCGACCGAGACAAGCGTGTCCATCGTCGCCGCACCATGACGGGCGTTCTGAAGCGCCGCACGGTGGAACTGCGCTCCACTCCAGAACACGACCGGAGTTGCGAACGCGAAAGCGAGCCAATTCCAGCCGGAGAAGTGCAGCGCCGACACCGCCGTCAGGACAACAAGTGGAACCGTGACGGCACTTGCAAGCACAAGCCGGGAGCGGAGCGTCTCGCTCACCACCGCCGAGGTTGCCTGCGGCAAAGCTGCTCTATAGCCGGTCTGTTCAACGATCGAGATCAAGCGCGCAACATCGACAGCGTCAGGGTCGTAGCTCACCGACGCCCGCTCAGTCGCGAAGTTCACGGTCGCTTCAACCCCTCCGATCTTGTTCAGCCTGCGCTCGATCCTCGCGGCGCACGACGCGCACGTCATTCCCTCGAGCGCAAGCTCAACCCGCTCCCCCTGCTTGGCGAGCGTGACGCTCACGACGCGATGTCGTATCCCGCTTCGTCAATGGCCGCGCGCAATGCCCCGTCATCGAGGGCCGTGCCCCGCACCGAGACGAGCTTCTGCTCGAGATCCACCTCGACTGACTCGACGCCGGAGACGGGCTCCAGCTCCCGCTTCAACGCGGCCTCGCAGTGGCCGCGGTGGACACCTGGAACCGAATAGCTGACCGTCTCGCTCATTTCCCGCCCCCTTTCTGTCGAAGTCCCAACGTCGCGACACTATACCCCACTAGGGTATATCGAGCGCGTGGCTCGGCCACGGTTTCCAGCTGGCCGGAAGGTGAAGTGGGTGCTGGCGGTAGTGTGTCGGCACCTAATCTTTAGGTACATGACAACCCGGTGCCGAAGGAGTTTTTGCCAATGAGCGCAGCTGTGTCTGATCGGATCGAGGCCCATGTCTGGCGGATCTCGTTCGTCGTGATCATCGGGTCGATCATGTCGATCCTCGACACGACGATCGTCAACGTCGCGTTGGAGAAGCTCGGGACCGACCTGCACAAGTCGATCGCCAATACGCAGTGGGTGATCACCGGTTACATGCTCTCGCTCGCTGCGGTGATCCCGGTCACCGGCTGGGCCGCGCGACGCTTCGGCGCGAAGCCCGTCTACCTGCTCTCGCTCGTGCTTTTCATCGCGGGCTCGGCACTCTGTGGCCTCGCGCAGTCGCTCGATCAGTTGATCGTCTTCCGGGTCATCCAGGGCATCGGCGGCGGCATGATCCTGCCGCTCGGGCAACTGATGATGGCGACCGCTGCCGGCCCGAAGCGGATGGGCCGCGTGATGAGCATCGTCGCAATACCGGCCATGCTCGGGCCGATCCTCGGTCCGACTCTCGGCGGGCTGATCCTCGACAACGCGAGCTGGCGCTGGATCTTCTACATCAACCTCCCGATCGGCCTGATCGCCTTCCTCCTTTCGCTGCGGACGCTGCCGCGTGTCGAGCGGGCGCCGACCCACCGTCTCGACCTGCGCGGCCTCCTGCTGATGGCCACGGGGCTGCCGCTGTTCACCTACGGTCTGGCGGAGATCGGCACGACCGGCAGCTTCACGGCGACACGTGTCCTCTTGCCGGGGCTCGCAGGCATCGCGCTGGTCGCCCTGTTCGCCGTTTACGCGCTCCGCATTCCCCAGCCGCTCCTCGATCTCCGCCTCTACCGGCGGGCGACCTTCGCCTCCGCGTCGGTCACGATGTTCTGCCTGGGCGCCGCCCTCTTCGGCGCGATGATCCTGATGCCGCTCTACTGGCAGCAGATCCGCTTCGAGAGCGTCGTCAAGACCGGCCTCCTGACCGCGCCGCTGGGTCTCGGGATGGCGCTTGTCATGCCGTTCGCGGGACGCCTCGCAGACCGCGTCGGGGGAGGGCCGTTGGCGCTCGCCGGAGTCATCGTGACGACAGTCGCGACGATTCCGTTCGGCTTCATCGGCGCCCACACCTCGATCGTCGGTCTCTCGATCGCGATGTTCGTGCGCGGACTGGGCGTCGGCCTTGCGTTCATGCCGGCGATGTCCGCGGCATTTGCCTCGCTGCGCCCGTCCGAGCTCGCCGACGCGACGCCGCAGCTCAACGTGCTCCAGCGCGTCGGCGGCTCGATCGGCACCGCCGTGCTCGCCGTCGTGCTCTCTCGCGCACTCACCGGCACGCATGGAATCGCTGCCGCCGCAGGTGCCTACGGCACCGCCTTCTGGTGGTCGCTCGGCCTGACCGCACTCGCGATCATCCCCTGCATCGTCCTCGTACGCGCCGAGCGCGCCGCTCGTGCAGCCGGCGGGAACGAACGGCTGTCCCCGTCCGCCGAGGCGGAGTTGCTCGCGGAAGCAGTCGCATGAACACACCGACGAAACAGCGCGCACGCCCACGCGAGGAGGCGCTCGCCCAGCTCCGCTTCGCCTTCCGGGGTGTGATGGCCGCGACCCGGCGGCTACGCGGCCGAGAAACCCACCGCCACGGCGAGCTCAGCCTGGCCCAGTACCACCTTCTGTGCGGCCTCGCCGAACGCGACGGGCTTTCGGCCGGCGAACTCGCCCTCGCCGCCGACCTCTCCCCCGCGACCGTCACTCAGATGCTCGACAGCCTCGCCGAGATGGGCCTTGTCGAGCGCAACCGCTCCGAACGCGACCGTCGCGTCGTGACCTGCACCCTCACCACGCACGGACGCGAGCTTCAGGCGGAGCGGCACGCGCGCTTAGAGCAATCCTGGCGAGCATCACTCGGCGAGTTCAGCACCCACGATCTCGCCACCGCAGCCGCGGTTCTCGACCGCCTCCGAGCCATCTTCGACGACCTCAACACCGACGCACACGACACATCCCGTGACGAGTGAGGTCTGCCACCGCTCCTTCGCCTCCGTGGCCGAACTATCAGCTCGGAGGCACACGGCAGCGAGCGGGCCGCGCCCGTTGAACGGGCACGGCCCGGCTTCCGACTAGCGCGGGTGCTGACCGCCTGAGTCGGCGACGCGCCGCCCCTCGCCATGCCGAGCGGCATCTGATTGCTCGAGCACGCCCCAGACGTGACCCACCTCGTCCGTGACCGGGGCGCGATGGACGTCCCCTTCGAGCATCCGCTCGAACGCTGCGTCGAGATCGTCGTTCTGACCGACGCTTACGGGGCTGTCCGACATGCGCTCACCGACCCTCGTCGTGCTCGGGTCCAGCTCGTCGGCCACGACAATCGTGATGTCGCGGTCGGTGATCACGCCGATGAGTTCCTCGTCGTCGTCAACGACCGCGATGATCGCCACGTCTGCGTCCCGCATCATGCGGGCGGCGTCGGCGATGCGCACGTCGGCGGTCGTCGTGAGCGCACCTCCGATCATCGCATCGTTCACGGTATCTTCCTGCGCCACGAATCCTCCCTTCGTCTAGTTACTCCTACTTCGGTTGTGCCACTCCCCCGTCGGGAGAAACGTGTGGCACGGATGCTCGCCGTTTGCCTGTCGCAGCCCGGTCAAAACAGCCTTCCGAAGCAGGCCGGCCCCGTGACAGCCGCCGGCTAGAGGCTTGATGTGGAACTGCGTGGTCGCGGGGATGGCTCAGACCAAGCAGGTCGTTCGGGTCGGGCGCAGGGCATAGCGGTGCCTACGTTCAAGCCCGACCCGGGCGAGATGCGCCGTGTCTGAGCCACCATCCGCGGCTGCGCGTGCGTTTCACATCAAGCCTCTATGTTCGGGCGTAGAGCACTGCACCGCCACGCTTGCCGACCGGCGCGATCACGTCGAGCGCCCGGAGGCAGTACGCCATGCGCTGCGCGAGTCGGCGGGTGATGCAGCTCGCCGCAGCGAGCTCGGCTGTGTCGAACTCCGACTCGAGCGGCGGCAGCAGGCGCGCTACGTCCTCAGGCCCCGAGATCAGCACCGACTCCTCGACGCTCACGAGCGACCGCCCTTGCACGACCCAGCCGCGGCGACGGTACGCGCGACCCGGCTTGAACATCCGCAGCTCGTCCTGGTGCGTAAGCAGCACCTCGAGCTCGAAGTTCGGGTGCGCCACGAGCGCCGGGATGCTCACCAAGCGGTCGAACACGTCATGCAGACAGCCATGCCGCGGAGACCGGCGCGACGAGAGGATCTCGCCGTCGTCCGAGAGGCGCACGATCCGGCGGTTGACCGCAACCGGCGCGACGAGCCGCACCGGGTGCTCGTGCGCGAGCGCGTCGAGCTTCTTGCGGAGCGGTGCGAACCCGCCCGTCTGGAACTCCACGAGCTGGTCTCCGCGTACGAGGTCGATCACGTAGCCGCCGACGTTCTGCTCGAGCAAGTCGCCCGGCTGCCGGTACCACTGCTTCAGCTGCGCGTGCAGCGCTCCCTCGTTGAGCGTTCCGATCACATTGCAGCGTTCTGCGTGGAGCCTGCAAGCTCCTTGCGCACCACCGGTGCGACTTCCGTGCCCATCAGCTCGATCGATCGCATCACCTGCGCGTGGGGCATCGTGCCCACGCTCATCTGCGCCATGAACCGCTGGTGCCCGAAGAGCTCGTGCTGGTAGAGGATCTTCTCCACCACCTCCTCCGGGCTCCCGACGACGAGCGCGCCGCGCAAGGTGCGCAGCGCATCGAAGCTCTGCCGCTCCATCGGCGCCCAGCCGCGCTCCCGGCCGATGCGGTTCATCATCGTCGCGTAGCCCGGGAAGAACTCGTCGGCCGCGCGCTCCGGCGTGTCTGCGACGTACGCGTGCGAGTTGATGCTCACCGGGAGGCCTGGGTTCCCCGCCTGCTCGGCGGACCGGCGAAACAGCTCGACGAACGGTTTGAAGCGCTCCGGCTGGCCACCGATGATCGCGAGCGCCATCGGTAGGCCAAGCGTTCCCGCGCGCACGGCTGACGTCGGAGTGCCGCCGACCGCGAGCCAGACCGGCAGCGGGTCCTGGACCGGCCGCGGGTAGATCGCGAGATCTTCGAGCGGCGCACGATGGTTGCCCGACCACGTGACGCGCGTCGAGTCGCGGATTGCGAGCAGCAACTCGAGCTTCTCTTCGAACAGCGCGTCGTAGTCGTCGAGGTCGTATCCGAAGAGCGGGAACGACTCGATGAACGAGCCGCGGCCGGCCATGATCTCTGCGCGGCCGTTCGAGACCAGATCCACCTCGGCGAACTGCTGGAAGACGCGCACCGGGTCGTCCGAGCTGAGCACGGTGACGGCGCTCGTCAGGCGAATGCGCTCGGTGCGGGCGGCAGCGGCGGCCAGGACGACTGCCGGCGCCGAGACGACGAAGTCGGGGCGGTGATGCTCGCCGATCCCGAAAACGTCGAGGCCGACCTGCTCGGCGAGCTCGACCTCCTCGAGCAGGTCGCGCATGCGTCCTGCCGCGTCCTGATCGTTCAGCTCCGCGAAGGTGTAGACGCCGATTTCCACAACGCCCAAGTTAGCCACGAGGGGCTACAGAGAACGGTGCGGTGGGGCCCCTAACCCCCCAGTGGTCGCTTGCCGGGACCCCACCGACCAGGGAGTAAGACGCATTTTGAACGAGGTGGTTAGCCGTTCAAACGCTTATAAAGGCGATCCACGAGTTCCGGCATGGCTTCGAGCTTTTCGGTGATCACGCGGAGCCGATACTCCCGAAAATGCTCGGGCTCGACATCCAGCGCCTCGGCCAGCGTCTCGACGACATCGTTGGACGGAACGGGCCGGTTTCCGTGCACGAGGTGGTTCAGATATCCCGCCGAGAGCCCCGTCTTCGACGCGAGGGCGCGGTACGTGACACCTGTCTCGTTCATCAGCCGCTCGACCGCCGGTCCGAACAACTCCGTTGCGTAACGCCTGCGCTTCGCCATTACCCGAGTTCCTTGCCCAGGTCGGCAACATTGACACGCCGCTCGGCGCCCGTGGCGCGATCCTTCACGTCCACGGCCTCATCCTCGAGGCTCTTCTTCCCAGCAGTGATGCGGATCGGGATGCCGATCAGGTCGGCGTCCGCGAATTTCTCGCCCGGGCGCTGGTCGCGGTCGTCCAGCAGCACGTCGAAGCCCGCCGCGTCGAGCACAGCGGCGGCCTGCTCGCCGACCTCCTCCGCGCCCTTGACGACGACGATATGAACGTCGTACGGCGCGATCGACGCGGGCCAGATGATCCCGTTCTCGTCGTTGCGCTGCTCGACCGTCGCGGCGATCACGCGCGCCGGGCCGATCCCGTAGCTGCCCATGATCAGAGGCTTCTCCTGGCCGTCCTCGTCGACGAAGTTCGCACCGAGCGGCGCGGAGTACCGCGTGCCCAGCTTGAAGATGTGGCCGACCTCGATCGCCGTCTCGAACTGCAGCTTGCCGCCGCAGACGGGACAAATGTCGCCCTCGTGCGATGCGCGCAGATCGGCGAAGCGCGGCTGGAAGTCGCGGCCGGCCTCGACGCCGAGGAGGTGCCACCCGTCCTTGTTGGCGCCGGCCACGAACTGGCCATGACGCAGTGTCTCGTCCGCGACGACCTCGCCCTTGAACCCGACCGGGCCGAGCGAGCCGCCGGACGCGCCGAACGCAGCACGGATCTCATCGTCGGTCGCAGGACGGGAGGGCTTGCCGAGCGCCGCGTCGAGCTTGGCCGGCTCGATGCGGTCGTCACCGCGGACCAGCGCGAGGACGACCATTCCGTCGTCCGTCGTGACCGGCATCGCCTTGGACGTCGCCGCGACGTCGATCGACAGGAAGTCCGCGAGCGCCTCGCAGGTCCTCACATCGGGTGTCTCGACCTCTTCGGTCGACAGAAGCGTCTCCGGGAACACCGGCGGGCGCGCGACGCCGCGCGCAATTTCGAGATCGGCTGCGAAGTCGCCATTCTCGCACCTGACGAGCGTGTTCTCCCCGGCGCCGGTAGGCGCCAGGAAGTCGAACGACTCCTTGCCGCCCATCATTCCGGACTCCGCTTCGACCCCGTACACCTCGAGCCCGAGGCGATCGAAGATGCGGTTGTACGCGCCGCGCTGCAGGTCGAAGCTCTTCGCGAGACCTTCCTCGTCGCGGTCGAACGAGTAGGCGTCCTTCATGATGAACTCGCGCAACCGGATCAGGCCCTTGCCGGGGCGGGGCTCGTCGCGCTCCTTGATCGAGAAGTGGTAGAGCATCTGCGGCAGCTGCCGGTAGCTCTGTAGCTCGCGCGCGTGGAACGCCACGGTCTCCTCGTGCGTCATCGGCAGCACGTACTCGGCGCCCTTCCGGTCCTTGAGGCGGAAGAGCTCCGGGATGTAGTCGCGGCCGGTCTGCTGCCACAGCTCGAACGGGGTGAGCACCGGCATCAGCATCTCCTGCGTGCCGATCGCATCCATCTCCTCGCGGATGATCTGCTCGACCTTCCGGTGCACGCGCCAGCCGAGCGGCAGGAACGTCCAGACGCCGCCGGTCACCTGACGGACAAAACCGCCGCGCACGAGCAGCTTGTGGTTGACGGCCTCCGCATCGGCGGGGTCGTCGCGCAGCGTCGGCAGGAACAGCTTGGAGGCCCGGGCAATCATTGTTGTCCCCCCAGGCTACTCGAGCGGGATCGCAGAGGCTTCGGCCATCGCCAGCGCTGCCGGCTTGGCCATTTTCAGGCGCTTCGGGCGGAACATGCCGTCGGCGATCCACTTGTCGATCTCATGGAAGAGCTCGTCGACGAGGATGTCGCTCGAGACCTTCTTCAGCACGCGGCCGTGTGCGTAGACGAAGCCCACCTCGCGGCCGCCGGCGATGCCGAAGTCGGCGTCTCCTGCCTCACCCGGCCCGTTCACCGCACAGCCGAGCACCGCGACCTCGAAGGCCTCCGGGTACGTGCGCAGCCGCTCCTCGACGCGTTCGGCGAGATCCTGCACGCCGACGTTGTCGCGGCCGCAACTCGGGCACGCGATCATGATCGGCCCGCGCTCGCGCAGGCCGAGCGCCTTGAGGATCTCGAACGCCGTCTTGATCTCCTCGACGGGATCGGCCGTCAGCGAGACACGGATCGTGTCGCCGATGCCGTCTGCGAGCAGCGCGCCCATGCCAACGGCGCTCTTGATCGAGCCCGAGAACGGCGTGCCCGCTTCGGTGACGCCGAGGTGCAGCGGGTACGGAACCTTCTCGGCAAGGAGCCGGTAGGCGCGGATCATCGTCGGCACGTGGCTCGACTTGACCGAGATCTTGAAGTCGCGGTAGTCGAGGCTCTCGAGCAGGCGCACTTCCTCGAGCGCCGCCTCGACGAGGGCCGCCGCTTGATCCTGCTGCGCGAGCGCTGCGAGGTGCTTCGGCAGCGAGCCGGAGTTCGCGCCGATCCGCATCGGGATGCCCTTCGCCTTCGCCGCGCGCACGACCTCGGAGACCTTGTCGGGGCCGCCGATGTTGCCAGGGTTGATGCGCACCGCTGCAACACCGGCGTCGATTGCGCGCAGGGCGAGGCTGGCGTTGAAGTGGATGTCGGCGATCACGGGGATCGGTGAAAAACGCACGATCTTCGAGAGCGCGTCGGCATCCTCCGACTTCGGAACCGCGACGCGCACGATCTCGCACCCGGCGCTCGCCAGGGCCGCGATCTGCGCGGTCGTCGCCTCGACGTCGTGCGTCTTCGTCAGCGTCATCGACTGGATGATCGGAGGGTCCCCTCCTCCGATCTTGACGCCGCCGACGGTTACTGAACGCTCGCTGGCCACGGCCCTAGGGTACCGGGCGACCATGAAGACGGATGTGCCGGTCGTGAGCCCTGCGCCGTCGGTTGACTAAGCCCGCGCTCAAGGCGGGATCGGCCGCGATCCACCTGAGCGCAGGCATCGAGTAGACCCGGCTGAGAGTTCAAACTTGCGGTCAAGCGCCGACGGTCGCTTCCGTCGCCCGCGCTAGCGTTGCAATTCGCCGGCTGCGAGCTCGAGGATCGCGAGCTCGCGTTCCGTCGGCTCGCCGGCGCGCAGGACCTCCAGAATCGCCACGTCGAGAACGGTGCCGCCGCCTGCCACCCTGCGGACGGCCTCGGTGAAGTCGTCGACATCGGCGACGCGCTCCTTCAACAGGTAGCCGATGCCGTCGAGCTGCGCGTCGAAGAGCTCGACCGCGCTCTTCACGTCCAGGTACGACGAAAGAAGCAGCACGCCGGTCCGCGGATGGCGCCGCTTGATCTCTCGCGTCGCGCGGATGCCCTCATCCGTCTTGGTCGGTGGCATGCGGATGTCGACGATCGCGACGTCCGGCAGCGCCTCGTCCACGAGCGCGAGCAGGTCCTCCCCGGTCCCGGCCTGACCAACGACCTCGAACCCTTCCTCTTCGAGCAGGGCCGCGACACCTTCGCGCAGCAGCACCGAGTCGTCGGCAAGCGCCACGCGCAGCGCGGCCACGGCGGGCACGGAACCGGGCAGCGGCGGGAAGTCCGTCTCGAGCCCCTCCGCCACGACGCGCA
>JAOPYY010000131.1 GCA_025964395.1 Actinomycetes bacterium
CCGCTGACGAACATTCGCAAGACGATCGCGCGCCGCCTGACCGCGGCGTGGCAGGCGCCCGTCTTCCAGCTGACGGTGAGCGCCGACATGACGCGCGCCAACGAGCTCGTCGCGCGCAACCGGGAGCTGAACCCGGACGTGCGCGTCACGGTCACCGACCTGCTTGCGAAGGTGTGCGCGCAGGCGCTGATGCGCCACCGCGACGTCAACGTGCAGTACACGGAGGACGCGATCTTGAAGTTCCCGACGGCGAACATCGGCATCGCCGTCGCTGCGCCGCAAGGGCTGATCGTCCCGGTCATCCGCTCGGTCGAGCGCCTCTCGCTGGCCGAGGTCGGCACCGCGCGCGTCGATGTCGTCGGCCGCGCCCGCGAGAACAAGCTGACGACGCAGGATCTCGAGGACGGCACGTTCACGATCTCGAACCTCGGCATGTACGGCATCGAGCAGTTTGTCGCCGTGATCAACCCGCCGCAGGCTGCGATCCTCGCTGTCGGCGCCACGCTCGACACGCCGGTCGCCCGCAACGGGGCGGTCGAGGTCCGGCCGATGATGACGATCACGCTGACGGTCGATCACCGCGCGGTCGACGGCGCCGCCGGCGCGGACTTCCTGCGCACGGTGAAACAGTTCGTGGAAGAGCCCGCGCTGTCGCTGTGACCCCTCCGCGGGTCTGGTACATCGTCCGCGACTTCGATCGCGGCCGCGCGTTCTACAAGCAGATGCTCGGCTTCGATGAGACCTACGTCGACTGGGACGACAGGTGGTCGAAGCTGGAGAACGGCACAATGCGCATCGCGCTCGCCGAGGGCGAGCCGGTCGACTGCGGCGTGGCCACCGTCGATGTCAATGACGTGAAGGCGGACGCCGACAGGCTTCGGGGAGCAGGTGTCGAAGTTGGCGTCGTGCTCGAGCTTGCGGGGCAGATGAGAATCGTGGATGTCTTTGACCCAGACGGAAATCGCGTCCAGCTGGCGCAACCAATAGGCGAGTGATTGATGATTCGTAATGGCTCGGCCGCGGACGTCCCGTTCATGCGCTCGATGCTGCCGCACGCCTACGGCTGGCGCGTGAATGCACTCCACGCAGACATCCCGCTGACGCGCTACGTCGACAACTGGGGCCGCGAAGGCGATGTGGCGTTGATCGCGCACGAGACCGGCAACCGCGTCGGCGCGGCGTGGTTCCGCCTGTTCCGCGAGTCCGAGCCCGGCTACGGGTTCGTCGACGAGCAGACGCCGGAGCTCTCGATCTCGGTCGTGCCGTCCCGACGCAAGCACGGCCTCGGCCAGGAGCTACTGGACGCGCTGCTCGGGAAGGCGCGTGCCGAAGGCAACACGCAGGTCTCGTTGTCGGTGGAGAAGGACTCCCCCGCAGTTGCCTTCTACGAGCGCAACGGCTTCACCGCCGCCGGCGAGTCCGAAGGCGGGCTCGTCATGGTGCGCCAGCTCTAGCGGTTCGCCGTTCAGGTTCAGACCCGAACCTGATTCGGTGTCAGCCGAACCAGATTCGAGAGTTTCGAGCCAAGGCAGCGGCTCAGCCCTTGTTCGTGCCGAGCACCGGCTCGACGAGCTCCTCGTGGGGGAGCGCTGCTCCTTCGCGTCGCGACGCTTCAAGTTGCTCGGCGCCGAGCGCCTCGGCCAACGCGACGAGGACCCGCTCGCGTGTCTCCAGCTCCTCGCCTGCCGGCGTGACGCCGAGCGCAGCGAACTCCTCGTCGGAAGCGCCGACAAGCTGCGCGGCGCGCAGCGCGTCGTCGCGGGCAAGTGCGAGCTCGGCCGCGGTGCCCAGGCAGTGCGCGATCACCTCGCGGTAGCCGAGCGACCGTGCGACAGCGAAGCTCTCGGCAAGATCGGTCTGCGCGCCGGTCAGGTCGGAGAGCGCGACCTTCGTGTGGCCGCGGTTGTGCAGCGAGATAGCGAGCGCATCGAGGTCGTCTCGCGCGCGTTGGATGGCGATCGCCTCGTCGCCGTAGCTGATCGACTGCTCCAGGTCGCCTCTCATCATCGCGACCATGCCGAGATTCGAGAGCGCCTGGGCGAGCCGCTGCTGCTGGTCGAGCTCCCGGTAGATCGCCGTGCCCTCGTCGTAAAGTGCGACGGCCTGGTCGAGGTCACCCGTTGCGATCGCGACGCCGCCGAGCTCGCCGAGGCAACGCCCGAGCTCGTCGCGGTCGCCGAGCATACGGTTCAGCGCAAGCGCTTCCTCCCACAGCGTCTTGGCGGACGCGGCGTGCCCAAGGCGGAAGTGGAACATCCCACCATGGCCGAGCACCAGCGCGCGCAGGCGAGGCTCGGCGCACCGCTCGGTCAGCGAGTCGAAATAGCGACGGCCCTCGCGCAGCTCACCACGCACCTGCCAAAACTGACGCAACGCGACCGCCAGCCGAACTTCGAGCTCGAGCTCGCCGACCTCAGCGGCCCAACCGAGTGCAGCCCGAAAATCGTCGTGGGCGCTCTCGAGCTCGTCGAGCACCGCCGCGAGCTCGGTGCCGCCGCTGATGAGCACGGGCGCGGCCCGTTCGGCGCGCTCCACGAAGTACAGCGCATGGCGCCGCCGGGCGTCTGACTCCTCACCCCGCTCGGCAAGCCGCTCGGAGGCGTATTCGCGGATCGTCGCGAGCAGCGTGAACCGGCCGTCGGCGGTTCGCCGGACGAGGCTCTCATCGATGAGAGCGGTAAGCACGTCGAGCGAACCGTCGAGGTCGACGACGTGCTCCGCCGCATCTACGTCGAACACCGCCGGGAACACTGCGAACCGCGCAAACGCAGTCCGTTCGTGCTCGTCGAGAAGGTCGTGGCTCCAGTCGAGCGTCGAGCGCAGCGTCTGCTGGCGCTCGGGCAGATCGCGAGCGCCGCCCGTGAGGAGGTCGAGCGCGCGCCCGAGACGCGTGGCGATCGCGCCGGTCGAAAGCACTTTGACGCGCGCAGCTGCGAGCTCGATCGCCAGGGGCAGCCCGTCCAGGCGCCGGCAGATCTCCGCGAGCTCGTCGACCGGCGCGTGAAAACCCGGATCGACGGCGCGAGCCCGTGCTTCGAAGAGCGCGACGGCGTCCGTGATCTCGATCGACGGCACCGGGTACTCGTGCTCACCCGTCAGGCGCAGCGGGGACCGGCTCGTGACGAGCACGTGCACGCGTGGCGACTCAAGCAGCTCGGTCACGAAGGCGACGTCGGGCAGGAGCTGCTCGACGTTGTCGAGCACGAGGAGCGTGCTCGTGTCGCGCAGGCGCGCCGCGACCTCGTCGGGCGCCACCCCGAGCGCTTCCGCAATCGTCGGCAGAGCGAAGGCCGGGTCGCGAATCGGTGCAAGCTCGACGAAGACGGCGCCGCCACGGAATTCCGGCGCGAGCTCTTCCGCGAGTGCGAGCGCGAGCCGCGTCTTTCCCGTGCCGCCGGGGCCTGTGAGTGTGAGCAGCCGGACGTCCTCGCGCCGCAGCAGAGCGGCCGCCGCCGCAACCTCGAGCCGGCGGCCGAGGAGCGGAGTGGCCGGGCGCGGGAGCTGGAGCGGTCCCGTCCCGGGTCGCGCAGGGGCGGCCAGCGACGCATCCTGGCGGAGGACTGCGCGCTCGAGCTCCTGGAGCGCCGGGCCCGGCTCGACACCGAGCTCGTCGACGAGTGTGCGGCGTGCGTCGCGGTAGGCGGCGAGCGCATCGGTCTGTCGTCCCGAGCGGTAGAGCGCGACGATCTGCTGCTCGCGGAACCGCTCGCGATACGGCTCCGCGGTGATCAGCCGCTCGAGCTCCGGCAGGACCTCGACGTGCGCGCCGAGCGCCAGCTGCGCGTCGACGGACAGCTCGTTCGCATCGAGGCGCAAGTCGTCGAGCCGCGCCGCCTCGGCTGCGATCGGCTCCTCGCCGAGGTCGGCGAGGGCCTGGCCGCGCCAGAGCTCGAGTGCTCGGCGCGCATCGTCTGCCGCATCCGCCGGCCGTCCGCCGTCGATCGCCGCGCGGGCGCGCTCGAGCAGGCGCTGGAACTGCGCGAGGTCGAGCTCATCGGCATCGAGCACGAAGCGGTAACCCGTGCCGACGGTCTTGATGCGCTCGGCCCCCAGCGCGCGGCGGAGGTTGTGCGCGTACACCTGGAGCGACTGCGCGGCAGAGGAGGGAGGGGCCTCGCCCCAGACAGCTTCGACGAGCCGGTGCCTCGGCACCGTCTCGCCCGCGCACAGCAGCAGCGTCGCGAGGAGCGAGCGCTGTTTCGGCGCGCCAAGCTCGACCGGAGCGCCGTTCGCGAGCACGGCAAGCGGCCCAAGCACCTGGAATGTCGTTTCGACCCCGGTCAAGCCCTTAAGCCGATCTTAAGCGCGCCCGCGGATCGTCACCAGCACATGACGGGACTGGGAGTGGTCATCCGCTGTACGACCGAAGAGACCGGCGGCGAAGCCGTCGTCGTCGAGGTGTTCCTGCCCGAGGGGCCGTGGCGCACACTCGGCGAGAGCGCCTCACAGGAGCGTCGGTTCGAGGTCGTGCACGGCGAGCTCTCGTTCAGGCTCGACGACGGGACGCACGTCGTCGGCGCGGGCGAGCGGCTCATGGTTCCTGCCGGGTCGGACTACTGCCTGCGCAGCACGGGATCCCGGCCGGCCCAGTTCGTCTGCGAGATCCGGCCTGCACTCGACTTCGAGGAACGGGTCGGCGCACTGTTCAACACTCAGAGGAGGTCAACGTGCAAGTGAACGGCAACTCGCGCACCGGCGGGATCGGCGGGATCGCCTTCGGCGTTCTGATGTTCGTCGCGTTTGTGCTCGCCTCGCCTCCCGGCGGGAACTACACGGCGTCGAGCGTCGCCGACTTCGTCGCGAAGGGTCATCGCACGTCGGTGATCGCCTCGCTGTACCTCGTGCTCCTGGCAGTGCTCGGGTTGCTGGCGCTGCTGCGCGAGCTCGCTCGAGACTCGCTCGCCTGGGGGCTCGGTATCGCAAGCGCCGCGTCGATCGCGATCGGCTGGGGGCTCATCTGCACGCCTTCGCTCGCGCTCGCGTACGGGGGTGCCGGCGGCGCATCGATCGAACCAAGCGTCGCCTACACGATCTGCGAGGGCGGCTTCGTCGTGCTCTGCGGAGCGGGCGGCGTGCTGCTCGGTCTGTCGTTGCTCGTGACCGCGGTGGCACTCCGTGGCTGGGTGCGGTGGTTCGCGGGCGTCGTGGGCGTAATCGCGCTCGCGTCTGCCGCGTGGTTCCCGTTCTTCGTGCTCCTGCTCGGGGGCGTCGTGCTCGGGATCTGGCTGCTCACTGCACGGCGCGAGCCGGCGGTCGTCTGACCTCACAGCTACGCCGAATCAGGTTCGGGCTCGAACCTGATTCGGCGTAGCCGAACCCGCCCCGAACCTGGTTCGCCTTTTAACCAGGTTCGAGAGTTTCGATTCTCACCGGGCGGCGGCGCCTCTTAGTTCCGAACCTGGTTCGCTCTTTGAACCAGGTTCGAGAGTCTCTCGGGAGGGCGACGCCGGTCCGGAACTCATGAACCTGGTTCACAAAACCGAACCAGGTTCAGGTCTCATGTCCGACGGCCCCTCTTAGTTCCGAACCTGGTTCGCTCTTTGAACCAGGTTCGAGAGTTGCGAGCTGCAAAGCGGCGGCTCTCGTGGTTCCGAACCTGGTTCGCTCTTTAACCAGGTTCGAGAGTCTCGAGCCAAGGCAGACGCTCGACGAAGGCGAAGTCCACGTCGCGACTGCTCCATGGCCACGGTCTGCGCGGTGGGTTCTCCGCGAGGTAATCCGGGAGCCGGAACGCATGGGCTTCGGTCGCGACCTCTACCGACGTGTAGGGCGAGTCGAAGACATGCCCGCGTCTTCCGTGTCGACGGTTGAAGCCACTCGCGTAGCGACGGTTCAACCTGTGGATCGCGAGCTTCAGCATGTTCTCCTCGAATGATGCGAGGAGGTGGTAGTGCGTCGGCATCAGGCAGAAGTCATGGCAGACAAGGAACTTGTCCGTCACGAGCTCCGCGATGATCTGCACGCCCGCGTGGTAGTCGCGGTGGTCGCGGAAGATGTGTTCCTCGGCGATCGAGCGAGTGGTGACATGGAACAGGCCGGCGTGCTCAGGGCGCATCGTTCAAGGATGCACCTACCGCCGGCGTTGTTTGCAACAAGACTGAAACTCTTGAACCTGGTTCAAAGAGCGAACCAGGTTCAGGTCTCACTCTTGAACCTGGTTCAGATCGACTTCAGCCACTCCCGAGCCTCAACAAGGAAGCTCGGATCGATCGTGTGGTCGATCGGATACTCGCGGTAGAGCACTTCGGCGCCCGCGTCTTGCAGCACGCGGTGCGCCACGCGCGCGTACTCGACGGAGATCAGCGGGTCGTAGATCCCGTGCGCGATTGCGATCGGCGGGAGCGGGGGCGACAGGTCGGCCTCCCACGCCTCGGTCTCCGGGATGAAGCCCGACATCGCGACGATTGCGTCGGGCCGCGGCCGGTCCAGTCCCAGCCCGAGCGCGTACGACATCACCGCGCCCTGCGAGAACCCGCCGAGCCAGATGCTGCTGTGCGGCAGCGAGTCGAGCCACGCGGCGGCAGCGGCGAAGCTCGCCGCGAACGTCACAGGATCGGGATGTCCGATCTCGTAGACGGCGTACCAGTGCGCGCCGCCCGGCGGCAGTGAGAGCGGGCCGCGCGGGCAATAGCCGTGACGCTTCCGCTCGGGGTCGAGCATGTCGAGCAGCGGAAAGAGATCGTGCTCGTCGGCTCCGCGCCCGTGGAACAACACAAGCGCACCCTCGGCCTTCCCGTCGGCCGGCCGCTCGCGAACGATCACCGCGAGCGCGTGAGACGCGGGTTCGGCAGCGGCGCGAGGATCTGTTCGACCTGTGCGCGGTACTGCTCGTAGTTCGGCGGGAGTGAGAGCGATTCGCCGAGCGTCTCGAACGGCTCGTCGGCGGTGAATCCCGGGCCGATCGTCGCGATCTCGAACAGCACGCCGCTCGGCTCACGGAAGTAGATCGACTTGAAGTAAAAGCGGTCGATCACCGGCGTCGGTTGCCCGCCGCCCTCAATCACCTTGTCGCGCCATGCTTCGTGCTGGTCGATCGTCGAGGCCCACGCGACGTGGTGCACCGTGCCCGCTGCCTGCAGCCCGCGCTCGTCCGGCGGCGGGTCGTAGATGTAGAAGCCACTGCGCCGGTCGCCGCGCGCAACCCAACTGTGTTCTTGTACGGCGTGCTCGAAGCCGAGCGACTCGAGCATCCGCTCGCTGCGCTCCGGCTGCGCGGAGTACGCACGCACGCCCGCGAAGCCGCGAATGCGGTGCTCCTCCGGAATGTCCGGCGCGGTCGCCGTAAGCGGCTCCTCGCCCGTGTCGTCGACCACCAGCTCGAGCGTGAGCCCTTCGGGGTCGTTGAAGACCAGTGACCGCTCACCGATCTCGCCGCCGACGCGCTTCTGCCAGAAGTCGAGCGACTTGTCGGAGCCGACGCGGAACGAGACGAGGTGCACCATCCCGTCGCCCGCGCGGCCCTTCGGAGCACCGGGGTATTCGAAGAACGTGATGTCGGAGCCCGCCGAGCCCTTCTCGTCGGCATAGAAGAGGTGATAGACGGTCGGGTCGTCCTGGTTGACGGTCTTCTTGACCATCCGCAGGCCCAGCTCACCCG
>JAOPYY010000142.1 GCA_025964395.1 Actinomycetes bacterium
TGCGGCGCCGACTGCCAGACCGCGTAGTCGCGCCACATCGAGCCGTAGTACATGACGACGTCGATCTCCTTCGGATCGAACCCGGTCTCGGCGAGCAGGTTCTCCGCCGCACGCACCGAGAGGTCGGAGACATGCTCGTCCTCCGCGGCGATGTGCTTGCCGCGCAGCCCGAACTTCTCGACGATCACCTGCTCAGGGATCCCGGAGCGCTCGCCTACTTCGGCAGCGGTCAGCCACCGCTCCGGAAGGTACGAAGCGGTCGCGACCAGCCCGACCCTTCTCACTCGTCGGCCTCGAGGATGCAGCGGATCAGCCGCTCGAGCTCGACCATGACGCGCTTCGGCATCGGGCCATCGCCCCAGAGGATCCAGCGCATGCCGATCAGCTCGCCGAGGCCCATCAGCGCGTACGCAGCGACCTCGGCGTCGAGCTTGCCGATCTCGCCCGATGCGGAGGCCTCCTCGAGCGCCTCGATGTAGCCGGCCGAGAGGCGGTCGTAGTGGTAGCGCAGCATCTCCGGCGACACGAACTCCGCCTGCCGGATGATGCGGTAGAGCGTCGGGTGCTCCGCCGTGAAGCGGAAGTACGCGTCGAAGCCGGCGAGCTCTGCCTGCAAGCGCGTCGTGCCCCTCGACGACCCTTCCTTCATCGCATGCCGCACGCGACGGTTCAGGTCGCGCACGAGCTCGTCGAAGATCGCCTTCTTCGAGTCGAAGTAGAGGTAAAACGTCCCGGCTGCAACACCGGCGGCGTCGGCGACCTTCACGATCGACGCATCGTGATAGCCGAGCTCACCGAAGACGCGCTCGGCCGCGTCGAGCAGCCGGCGGCGTGTGTCGATGCCGCGCTTCGAGAGCGGCCGGCCGTCGACGTTGGTGAGAATGTCGGTCACGCGGTCGCCTCTGGCGTAGGCTCGACGGAGCCGGCCAGCGGAAGCGCCGGCTTGCCGGCGCTGGAGCGATGTAGCTGGGACTTCCGGATCTTTCCCATCGAGTTGCGCGGCAGCTCGTCGACGACGTGGAACGACTTCGGCACCTTGAACCGCGCGAGGCGGTCGACGCAGTGCCGGCGCAGCTCTTCGGCGGGGACGGGCGTGTCGAGGACGACGAACGCGACGCAGACCTCGCCCCAGCGTTCGTCGGGAACGCCGACGACCGCCGCGTCGGCGACCGCGGGGTGCTCGTGCAGCACCGCCTCGACCTCCGCGGGGTAGATGTTCTCGCCGCCGGAGACGACCATGTCCTTCAGCCGGCCGCGAATGCGGTAGTTCCCCTCGTCGTCGCGCTCGGCGACGTCACCGGTCAGCAGCCAGCCGTCGCGGAAGGCGTTGGCGGTGGCTTCCTCGTTCCGCCAGTAGCCGGGGAAGACGTTGGGGCCGCGCACGAGGAGCTCGCTCTCGTCGGAGAGGTCACAGGTCACGTACGGATACGGCTTGCCCGCGTACCCCGCCTTGCGCGTCGCATCTTCCGGCGCGAGGCAGAGAACGTTCGGCGCGGCCTCGGTCAGTCCGTAGCCCTGCACGATCGCGACGCCGCGGTCCGCCCACACCTCGAGCAGCGCTTCGGGCATCGGCGCGCCGCCGACGACCGCGAGCCGCAAGGTCGAGAGATCGACGGACGCGAACCGCGGCTCGTGTGACATGAAGAGGTAGTTCGCGGGCACGCCCATCATCGTGGTCACCCGCTCGCGCTCGATCAGGTCGAGGACGTAAGCCGCGTCGAACCCCGGCTCGATCACCACCGTCGCACCCTTCCACCAGCCCAAAATGGACTGCACGTTCCAGCCGCCGCAGTGGAACTGCGGCAGCACCTGCAGGATCACGTCGTCTTGCCAGATGCCCGTGGCGAGATCGAAGGAGAGGCTCGTCCAGAAGCAGTTCGCGTGCGTGAGCACCGCCCCCTTCGGCTTGCCGGTCGTCCCCGAGGTGTAGATCAGGAACAGCGGATCGTCGGCGCCCGGCGTCGCAGGGCTCCCGCGGCGCCCGAGCTCGCGCGCCGGCCGCACGTGCGCGAGCTCGAGCGCAGCCTCCCCCAGCTTGCGGTGTTCATCGACGACCAAGAACACGTCCGGCTCGGCGTCATCAAGCTGATAGGCGACCTCCGCCGGAGCGAGCCGCCACGAGATCGGGTGCAGGATCGCGCCGGCCTTCGCGCAGGCGAACATGAGGGCGGCGTGCTCGCCC
The DNA here is from genome assembly GCA_025964395.1 of Actinomycetes bacterium. Taxonomy (GTDB): domain Bacteria; phylum Actinomycetota; class Thermoleophilia; order Gaiellales; family Gaiellaceae; genus PALSA-600. The sequence continues at coordinate 2,183 of JAOPYY010000142.1, forward strand.
GAGTTCCCGGTGAGCGTCGAGATCCGCGCGCCGTGCGTCAGCCCGAAGGCGAGCTCGTCGGAGCGCGCGTCGAGCTCTGCGTACGTCCAGCGCCGGTCGCGCTCGACGATCGCAACGCGCTGCGGCGTGATGCGCGCGCGGTCGCGAATCATCCGATCGATTGTCAGCTGGCTCATTGCAGGAACTCCGAGATGATCCTGACGAACGCGTCGGGCTGCTCCCAGAAGAAGAGGTGGCCGGCGTTGTCGATGCGCTGCACCTCGGCACCCCGGATCCGCTCCGCGAGCACGTCCGCGTTGTGCGGGTCGACGACGTTGTCCTCCGTGCCGGTGACGATCAGGGTCGGGGCAGCGATCGCGCCGTTTACGCCCTCGAAGCCGCGACCCGCGGCGGCCTGCGCGTGCCAGCCCTGGGGATCCGGCGGATTGGCGACGCGCCGGTCGTAGAGTTCCTGGATGAGCTCCGCGGACGCGTCGGCCGCCAGCGCGTTTTCGACGAACCGACGCAGCGCGACCTCGGGTGGGAGGCTTGGCGCCTCGTCGAAGAGCCGCACGGTCACCGTCGGCATCGGCACCGTCGCCTCGCCGCCCGGCGTCGTGCAGCAGAGGATCAGTTTGTCGACCCTTCCGGGCGCTCCGGCGGCGATTTCCTGCGCGATCATCCCGCCGAGGCTTGCCCCGAGGAGGTGCGCGCGTGTGACTCCTGCCTCGTCGAGCACCTGCAACGCGTCATCCGCCATCAACTTCGCCGTGTACGGCCCTTCCGGCTTGTCGGAGTCGCCGATCCCCCGGTTGTCGAACCAGAGGACGCGGTAGCGCTCGGCAAGCGCCGGCACGACGGGATCCCAGCTCCAGCGGCCGTACCCGAGGCCTTGGATCAGCAGCAGCGGAGCTCCGTCCCCCTGCTCCTCCCACGCGATCTTCACTTCTGCATCGCCTCCTGCAGCCGCTGAAGCGTGCGCGGCCGGCGCACCTTCCCGATGCGGACGAGGCCCCCGGGCACGAAGAAGACCACGAGGATGAAGAGCACCCCGAGCACGAAGAGCGGCTGCTGCAACGGCGTGCGGAGGACCGACGGCAAGGATGAGATCGCGTGCGACGACGACGCGTCGCCGAGCCGCTCGTTTGCCCACGTGTAGATGACGCCGCCGAGCAGCGCGCCCCAGCGCGTTCCGGTTCCGCCGATCACGACCATCACGAGCAGCGTCAGCGTGAAGTTCGCGGACGTCACTTCCGGCGTCGCCCCGCCGAGCAACAGCAGGTAGACGACCCCGCCGGCCGTCGCGATGAACGACGCGAGCACGAACACCATCAACTTGTACGCGTACGGGCGCAGGCCGAGCACCTCGACGCGCAGCTCGTTCTCGCGGATCGCCTGCCAGATGTGCCCCGGCGAGGAGCTCACGGCCCACTGCACGATCACGAACGCAACGGTGACGAAGCCGAGCGCGACCCAGTAGAGGTGCTTCGTATTGAAGATCCCGACGAGGCCGGCCGGCAGCTTGGTGTAGTCGGCGCCGAGACCTTCCTCGCCGCCGGTCCAGCGGTGCGGGTTCTTGAACGCGAGGATCGACCCGGCCTGGGCGAACGCAAGTGTCACCATCGCGAAGGCGATTCCGCCGACGCGCAGCGACACCGCCCCGAGGACGAGCGGCAGCAGGATCCCAATCAGCGCCGTGAACGCGATCGCCGCATAGAAGCTCCAATGCCACTTCGTAATCGCGATTGCGGTGATGTAGACGCCGACCGCGAAGTAGAGCGCGTGCCCGAACGAGAGCAGGCCCGTGTAACCGAAGAGCAAGTCGTACGACATCGCAACGCCGCCGAAGACGAGGCACAGCGCGAGCAGCTGCAGCGTCCCGGGCGTGTTGATCGGCCCGTTGAACACGTACGGGATGTCGAGCGAGAATTGCGGCACGAGCGCCAGGACGACGAGCAGCGCGACGGGCACGGTCCATTGTTTGAAAGAACGCGGGATCATGCGAAGGCCCGTGACAATCCGCCGGGCCGCGCCAAGAGCACGAGCCCGAGCAGGAGCACGACGCTCAGGTCGCCGAGACCGGACGACGCGTAGTAGTTCGCGTACTGCTGCACGAGACCGACGACGACCGCCGCAGCCGCAGTGCCACGCAACGAGCCGAGCCCGCCGATCACGACGACGATGAACGCGAAGATCAGCAGGGACGTGCCGCGCGCGGGATCGGCGGCGCTGAAGTACACGTTGCCCAGCACACCTGCGAGAGCCGCCGCCACGCCGCCGATCGCAAAGACGAGCGTGAATGCGCGGCGAACGTCGATACCGAGCGCGGTGACCATCGCGCGGTTCTCGACGCCGGCGCGGATGATCAGTCCGTAGCGCGTCCGCTTCAGGAACGCGTTCAGGGCGATCAGCACGACGACGGCGGCGATGATCAGGATCCACCGGTCGTTCGGGATGTGCGCCCCGAGCACCGCGGTGGTCTTGCCGAGCCAGGCCGGTGCGTCGACCGTCCGCGCATCGTTACCCCAGATCGCGACCACGAGCGCGGTTGTCGCAAGGCCCAGCCCGACCGTGACGAGCACTTGCTCGATGTGACGCTTGTACAGCGGCCGGATCAGCACGAGCTCGACGAGGGCCGCGAACACGGCGCCAACGACGAGCCCCGCGAGCGCGCCGAGCAGGAAGCGCGGCACCACGGAGATTCCCGTCAGCTTCGACTCGGTGAACCACATCGCGTACGCACCGACCGTGAGGAACGCGCCGTGTGCGAAGTTGAGGACGCCCATCAGGCCGTAGATCAGCGAGAGGCCGGAGGCGATCAGGAAGTACAGCGCGCCGAGCCCGAGCCCTGTAATGGTGAGGAGGACGAAGGTGCTCATGCGTGACCGACACCGAGTAGCCGGTGGACCATGGGCTTGTCCGCGAGCAGTTCCTGCGCGGGGCCGACGTGCACAACGCGACCGGTGTCGAGCACGACGACGTCGCGCGCGACCCGCTGCACGACGCCCAGGTTCTGCTCGACGAGCAGGACAGTCGCCAGCTCGGCGACGCGCTCGAGGACGCGCGCAACCTCGGCGACGAGGAGCGGCGCGAGCCCCTTCGTCGGCTCGTCGACGAGCAGCAGGCGGTTGTCGTTCAGGAGCGCGCGGGCAATCGCGACCATCTGCTGCTGACCGCCCGAAAGGGTGCCGGCGAGTTGCTTACCGCGCTGCTTCAGCTCCGGGAAGAGGTCGTAGACGAGCTCGTAGCGCGGCTCGGGGTCGCGCTCGGCGAGCCGCAGATTCTCGTCCACGGTCAGGCCGGCGAAGACATCGCGGTCTTCGGGGACGTAGCCGACGCCGCGACGGACGATCTTGTGGGTCGGCGTCGCGGTCACATCTTGGCCGTCGAGGGTGATGCGGCCGCGACGGTCCACGAGCCCCATCAGCGCGCGCAGCGTTGTCGTCTTGCCGACGCCGTTGCGGCCGAGGAGCGCGGTGACGCCGCCTTCGGCGACGTCGAAGTCGATCCCTTGGAGGATGTGCGACTCGCCGAGGTACACGTGCAGATCGCCGACCGCGAGGAGGGGGCTCACAGCGCTTCTCCGAGGTAGGCCTGCTGCACAGTCTCGTTGCGCATGATCGCGTCGGGCGCATCGACGGCGAGCAGGCTGCCGTGATGCAGGACCGCAATGCGCTGCGCGAGGCCGGTGACGACCTCCATGTGGTGCTCGACCATCAGCACGGTCTTGCCTTCGTCGATGTGCACTGAGCGGATCAGCTCGACGAGCTCGGGCACGTCCTCCATCGAGACGCCCGCGAATGGCTCGTCGAGCAGGATCACGCGCGGCCGGCCGGCAAGCAGCATCGCGAGCTCGAGCTTCCGCTTGTCGCCGTGTGAGAGCAGCCCTGCAGAAGTGGCGCCGCGCGCGCCGAGGCCGACACGGTCGAGCGCCCACCTTGCGCGTTCGACCGCCTCGCGCACGTGCGTCGCGCGGCGCCAGATCCGCATCGTCCCGCCGAGCGCAGCCTCCGCCGCCAGGCGCACGTTCTCGTGTGCATCGAGCAGCGGGAAGACGTTCGACACCTGGAACGTACGACCGATCCCGGCGCGCGTGCGCTGGAACGGCGGCTGCCCCGTGATGTCAGCCCCGTCGAGCTCTACAGAGCCGGACGTCGGCCGGAGCAGGCCTGAGATGAGGTTGAACAGCGTCGTCTTTCCGGCCCCGTTGGGGCCGATCACAGCGAGCAGTTCGCCCTCGCGGACCTCGAGCCCGACACCGGTGACGATCGTGGCGCCACCGATGACGAGCCCGAGGTCCCTCGTTGCGAGGATCGGGGATGCGCTCACGCGCGCTGTATTTTCCTTAACCCTTCATCGCCACGATGGGCGGCGCGGTCGCGTAGGACGACGCGGTGCCGAGCATCTTGGCGACGAGGCCGCTGCCGCTCTTCACGAGCTGCACGCGGAACATCGGCTGCAGCAACGCATGATCCTGCGGGCGAACCGCGTTGTAGCCCTTCGGGCCGAGGAACTTGTAGCCCTCGAGCGCCGTGACCATCTTGTCGGGATCGTACTTCCCGACCTGAAGCGCGTGCACAATCATCAGGCCGGCGTTGAAGCCGTCCGGAGAGAACAGATCCGGCACCTGGTTGCGCTTCTTCATCTGCGCGACCAGCCAGTCGTTCGCCTTGTTCTTGGGCGCCGTGTAGACGTAGTGCGTGAAGAACTTGATCTTCGTCGCCTGGTCGCCAAATGACTTCCAAGTCGCCCGCTCTGGGAGGCCGGTGGCAACGGTCGTGCTGTTGAACACGTTCTGTTGGTCGAGCGCCTTCCACATCGAGCTCGCCGACGTTCCTGCCCACGCGACGAACACGAGGTCGGGGTTCGCGTTCTTGATCTGCTGGGCGAACGGCGTGAAGTCCGTTGCCGTCAGCGGTACCGAAACCTCGCTGACCGAGTGGCCCTTGCCGCCGAGGATGTTCTTCACGGCAGCGAAGTTGCCGTGGCCGAACACGGAGTCCTGGTCGAACACGACGACCTTCTTGCCCGATCCCGTCAGGTACGACGACGCGGCCGCGATGTCCTGCAGCGTCTGACGCCCCGAGCGGAACGTGTACTTGTTGACGCCCGTGATCGCATCCGAGGCCGCGGGGCCTGAGATGAAGAGCACCCTGTTCTGGGCCGCGAGCGGAGCGACCTGCAGGGCGACGCCGGACGACGTGCTGCCGGCGATGATCTTGTAGCCCTGGCCGATCAGGTCCTTGGCAGCGTTGACGGCCGTGGCTGCGTCCGTCTTGTCGTCCTGCAACGTCAGGTTGATCGCGTTGCCGTTGACCTTGTTGGTGCCGTTGGTCGCGTACTGAATGCCGTACTTCAGACCCTGAATGTACTCGGCCCCGTAGGCCGAGAGCAGGCCGGTGCGCGAGTAGACGATGCCGACGTTGTACGAGGCGGTCGACTTGTGTGACCGCGCCGCGACCGTCGTCGTTCCGGCCAGCGTGGTGAAGAGCACCAGCCCGAGCAGGACCTTGGTGAAGCGATGGCGCATGAACCCATCCTCCCGTGTGAGTGTCCCCGAACCTGAGACCCGATTCAGGTGTGAGCTTGTGCCATTTGGGGAGACGTGTCAAGTCGGACTTGGTTGGCGCCCGGAGTAGGCCCACCGCTGCGGGACCGGGCCGACGCGCAACGAACCAGGCCGGCTGGTGTCTGACACCCTCGGCTAGAGCCGCGGCGAACTGGCAGTCCGAAAAGGTCTCTGACACCTCTCCGTACCGCGCCTCGTTTCGATCTGCGCCTAGGTGTCAGACACACATCGGAATCCGCTTACGCGGATTCCTCTGCGAGCTCGTCGGGCTCGACGAGGTCCGCCCCGGCGCTCGTGACGAGCGTCGGCTTGAGGCCCTTCTCGATCGTCTCTTTCGTGATCACGCACTTGGAGACGTCCTTGCGCGAGGGCAGCTCGAACATCACGTCGAGCAGCGCGTTCTCGATGATCGACCGCAGGCCGCGCGCGCCGGTCTCACGATGGAGCGCCTTGTCGGCGATCGACCACAGCGCGTCCTCGGTGAAGTGCAGGTCGATGTTGTCGTAGTTGAAGAAGCGCTCGTACTGCTTCGTCAGCGCGTTCTTCGGCTCGGTCAGGATCTGCACGAGGTCGTCGCGCTTCAGCTGGTGCACGGCGGACAGCACCGGGAGGCGACCGATGAACTCAGGGATCAGACCGAAGTTGAGCAGGTCCTCGGGCATGACGTCGGCGAGCAGCTCTGCGCTCTCCGCGTCGCGCTTCGACGAGATGTCGCGTCCGAAGCCGACGGCGTTCTTCCCGATGCGCTTCGCGATGATCTTGTCGATGCCGGCGAACGCGCCGCCGCAGATGAAGAGGATGTTCGTCGTGTCGATCGAGAGGAACTCCTGGTGCGGGTGCTTGCGGCCGCCCTGCGGCGGCACCGACGCGACCGTTCCCTCGAGAATCTTGAGCAGCGCCTGCTGCACGCCTTCACCCGACACGTCGCGCGTGATCGACGGGTTGTCCGCCTTGCGCGCGATCTTGTCGACCTCGTCGATGTAGATGATCCCGGTCTCCGCCTTCTTGATGTCGAAGTCGGCGGCCTGGATCAGCTTGAGCAGGATGTTCTCGACGTCCTCGCCGACGTAACCGGCTTCAGTGAGCGCGGTCGCGTCTGCGATCGCGAACGGGACGTTGAGGATGCGCGCGAGCGTTTGCGCGAGGTGCGTCTTCCCGCACCCGGTTGGGCCGAGGAGGAGGATGTTCGACTTCTGCAGCTCGACCTCGCCGTCCTCTGTCCCCATCTGGACGCGCTTGTAGTGGTTGTAAACCGCGACGGACAGCGTGCGCTTCGCCTCTTCCTGCGAGACGACGTACTCGTTGAGCGAGTCGTAGATCTCGAGCGGGCGCGGCAGGTTGTCGAGGTCGAGCGTGCTCGGGGTCGTCAACTCCTCATCGATGATCTCGTTGCAGAGATCGATGCACTCGTCGCAGATATAGACGCCTGGGCCTGCGATCAATTTCTTGACCTGGCGCTGTGACTTCCCACAGAAACTGCAGAGAAGCTGCTCGTTGCCTTCACTTGCGCGCGCCATCCCAGTCTCCTTTTACCCCGATTTTCGAAAAACGGCTAGGGGTTCTGTATTAAGCGGCTGCCTCGCCGCGCACTGCATCACGATTTGTGATCACCGAATCGATGATCCCGTACTCCTTCGCTTCTTCCGGACTGAGGAAGAAGTCCCTTTCCATATCGCGCGAAATCACTTCCTGGCTCTTGCCGGTGTGGTGGGCGTAAATCTCCTCCAGGCGCCGCTTGAGGCCGATCACCTCGCGAGCCTGAATCTCGATATCGGTGCCCTGGCCCTGGAACCCACCGGACACCTGATGGATCAGGATCCGTGAGTTCGGCAGGGACATACGCTTCCCTTTCGCGCCGCCCGAAAGCAGCAGCGAGCCCATGCTCATCGCGATGCCGACGCAGATCGTCTGCACGTCCGGCTTGACGAACTGCATGGTGTCGTAGATCGCGAGGCCGGCATACACCGAGCCGCCCGGCGAGTTGATGTAGAGGAAAATATCCTTGTCGGGGTCCTCGGACTCCAGATGGAGAAGCTGAGCGATGATCAAGTTCGCGATCTGGTCGTCGACAGGGGTCCCGAGAAAGACGATGCGCTCGGCGAGCAAGCGCGAGTAAATGTCGAAGGCGCGCTCGCCGCGCGATGTCTGTTCAACGACCATGGGGATCAACGGGCTCATCAGTTACTCCTTGCTGCCTGGGGTCCAGAGTTTCGGGGTTTCTGCCGGTTGCTCCTTCTCCGGCGTCCAAATTGCTTCGCGTGCCTCGTGGAGCTCGGCCGCGATCGGCTTGACCTCGGCCGCGATGCGGTCGAGCGCCTTCTTCAACCGAATGTCGTCGCGCACGCGGTCAGCGCCGCCTTGCGCAACGAACTCCTCGATGTCTTCGTCGGTCTCGCCGGCGGTGCGCAGCTCGTCGCGAATCTCGTCGTCGGTGACCTCGATGCCGAGCTTGTCGGCGACGGCCTCGAGCACGAGCTCACGTGCGACGGACATCGTGGCCTCCCCGCGCAGACGCTGTTCGAGCGCCTCCGGTGACTGGCCGGTCAGCTGCAGATACGAGTTCGCGTCGATCCCGCGCTCCTGAAGGCTGCGCGCGAGGCCGTTCAGCAACTCACGCGTGCGCAGCTCGACGAGCGGGCCGGCAGGCGTGAACTCGGTCGCACGCACGAGCTCGTCAACGGCTGCGGCCCGGAAGACCCCTTCGAGCTCGTCGTCGATCTGGGCGCGCAGACGGTCCTGGATGTCGGTGCGCAGGTCGTCGAGCGTGTCGAACTCCGACGCCGCCTTCGCGAGGTCGTCGTCGAGCGGCGGCAGCACGCGCTCCTTCAATTCCTTCACGGCGACGGTCGCATTCCTGCGCGAGCCGTCTGCGAGCTCGTAGGCGATCTCGCGGTCCTCGCCGGCGGACAGCCCGCGGATGCCGTTCTCGATCTCCTCGACGAGGCGCTCCGACCCGAGCTCGACGACGTAGTCGCGCTGCGCGGAGCCGTCCTCTGCGATCAGGTCGACGACGACGGTATCGCCGTGCTGCGCGGGGCGCCCTTCGACCGGGACGATCTCCGCGGCGATCTTCTGCAGCATCTCGAGCTCCGCGTCGATCGCGTCCTGCGGCACCTCCGCTTCGTGCTTCGGCACCTCGAGCGTCGTCCAGTCGGCCGGCTCGGGCTTCGGCTGCACCTCGACGGTCGCCGAGAAGGTCCAGTCGTCGCTCTCGCTCGCGGGCAGGTCGTACTCGAACTCGGGCTGGGCGACGGGATTCAGCCGCGCGCGCGTCGCCGCGTTCCAGAACCAGCCACCGATGTGGCTCTCGACGGCCTCCGCGTAGAGACGCTCTTTCCCGATGCGCTGCATGAGCAGCGGCCGCGGGACCTTCCCCTGGCGGAAGCCGGGGATGCGGACGCTCTGCGCGAGGTCGTTTGCCGCGTGCTCGACGGCGTGGTGCACGTCGTGTGCCGGGACGTCCACCGTGAGGCGGACTTTGTCTTCGGCGAGCTGTTCGACCTGAGTTGCCATTGGGAAGGCCATTGAACCAGACCTGTACCTTCTCGGGACTTGGACGTCGGAGACGCCATCCGCTCTCGGAGGACGCACAAGCAGTACGGCGCCGAGCCTCTAGGTGAGGACTCGCTGCGCGATCTGATCGACCTCGCGCGCTATGCGCCGAACCATCATCTGACCCAGCCGTGGCGGTTTCGCGCGCTCGGCCCGGAGACGCGGGCGCGGATCGAGGGGGCTGCAGGGGCGAAAGAGGCGATGAAGCTGAGGCGCGCCCCCACGCTCGTGCTCGCCACGACCACGCTCTCGGGCGATCCGCTCACGGACGAGGAAGACCTACACGCGACCGCTGCGGCGGTCTACGCCGTGCTGCTCGGCGCCACCGAGCGCGGGCTGGCCTCGTACTGGCGCACGCCGGCCTGCTTCGGTGAGCCCGCCGTGCGCGAGGTGCTCGGCCTCGGCGCGAACGAACGGGTCGTCGCGTTGATCCATCTCGGCCCCCCGGTGAGCGATCCCCCTGGCAGGGAACGCCTGCCGCTTGCTGATGTTTTGACGTTTCTGCCGTGACTCACTCGTCTAACCGTGACTCACTCGTCTAACGGAGTTCGGGTTTCCCCAAGCCAGGCAAACTCGCGCCACGGCTCATAGCGTCATGTCCGGTGTCAGACACACGCACAAAAGTGCGCCTGAAATGTCACAAAGGTGTGCCGGGGCCTGGAGCTTGCTCGATGCGGGTCAATCCATGCGGCTAGCGGGGTCGGAGCCCCTCCATTCGCGCCGTGACCCGTAACGTCAGGTCCGGTGTCAGACACACGCACCAAAACGCGCCTGAAATGTCACAAAGGTGTGCCGAGGGTCCGATGCGGGCGAAAGGGGTCGAACCTCCAAAGGCCCTAAAGCCCACCGGGTCCCAGGTGCTCAGCCGCGTCTGCCAGCCGACCTAGGCGACGATTCGATGCGGGCGAGAGGGACCGAACCTCCACAGGCCCTAAAGCCCACCGGGTCCCAGGTGCTCAGCCGCGTCTGCCAGCTGATCTAGGCGACGATTCGATGCGGGCGAGAGGGACCGAACCTCCACAGGCCCTAAAGCCCACCGGGTCCCAGGTGCTCAGCCGCGTCTGCCAGCTGATCTAGGCGACGGTTCGATGCGGGCGAGAGGGATCGAACCTCCAAGGGCCCTAAAGCCCACCGGGTCCTAAGCCCGGCGCGTCTGCCAGTTCCGCCACGCCCGCGCGGTAGTTAGACAGCGTAACCCTCCGGGTAGCAGGCGGTCATGAGCGAAAACACGATCGATCCCGATGAACTGACGAGCCCCGGCACGGTGGACGACCCCGAGCTGGAGCGGCGCCGCGCGGCCGAGGCTGCGGTGCGCGAGGCCGAGAGCCGCGCGGACGAGGAAACGAAGTTCGAACAGCTCCGCAAGGCAGAGGAAGACGAGCGTCACGAAGCGGCGGAGGTCGTGAGCGACGTGCCCGCTCCGACGAACGAGTAGGAGCGCCTCGTAGCGGTACCCCTAAGATCGCCGCGTGCTCAGACCGAGAACGACGCGCGGCCGATTGGCGGCGGGCGCGTCGGAGGATGGTACGACAGCCGCGTGCCCGGGCCTGCAGCTCCGCTCTACTTGCGGGCCGGCGCGACGATCCCGTTCGCGTTCCGCCGCGTGTCGCTCGTAGTTCAACAGCGGCCCCGGGTGGAATCGAACCACCGCACGGAGCTTCGAAGGCTCCCGCTCTGTCCTCTGAGCTACGGGGCCGAGCCACCAGAGCGTAGCGCGGGACGCGGCGGGCCGAGGTACCGCGCGACGATTCAGGAGGGGTGGCGAACGGGACTCGAACCCGCGACCACCGGGACCACAACCCGGGGCTCTACCAACTGAGCTACCGCCACCGTGCGGCGCCCATGGTATCGGCGCTCAGTCGCGGCCGAGCGGCGTCTCGTCCAGGTGCTCTCTCAGGCTGACGAGCGACTCGAAGACGGCGACCGCGCCGTGGTCGCACAGTTCCTGCTCCGACCAGCCGCCGGTGATGACGCAGACCGTCTCGAGACCGGCGCGCGCGGCCGCCTCGATGTCCCAGCGCGAGTCGCCCACCATCACGGCGTCGGAGGTTCCCGCCTTCTCGAGCGCCACCTGGATCACGTCCGGATAAGGTTTCGTGCGCTCGACGTCATCCGAAGTCGTCCAGGCGTCCACGACGTCGCGCACCTCGAGCGCATCGAGGAAGTGATCGAGATCGTCCTGGTTGGACGACGAGGCGAGCGCGACGACCAGGCCGCGGCGCTTCAACTCGACGATGAGGTCGTGTGCGCCTTCGAGCGGCACGCACTCGTCGCGCAACCGCTTGAACTCCTCCGGCTGAGCGGCACGCAGCGCGTCGCCGTGGTCGCGCTCGACATCCTCGCCGGCGATGGCCTTGACGATCCGATCGCCGCCCATGCCGATGTGGCGGTGCACCCGCCACATCGGCACGACGATGTCACGGCGACGGAACGCGCGGTACCACGCGAACGCATGCTCGTAGTTCGAGTCGACGAGCGTGCCGTCGAGATCGAGCAGCGCGCCGCGCGTCAGGACGATGCACGTGCCTTCTGCGCCTTCTGCGCTTGTTCTGCGTGCTTCCCCTCGGCGAACTCCTCGATCATCTTCTTGTTGAACGCGGGTATGTCCTCGGGCTTGCGGCTCGTGACGAGCCCGGAGTCGACGACGACTTCCTTGTCGACCCAGGTTGCGCCGGCGTTGCGCAGATCGGTCCCGACCGTCGGCCATGACGTCAGCGTCCTGCCGCGGACAACGCCCGCGTCGATCAGGACCCACGGTGCGTGACAGATCGCCGCGACAGGCTTCCCTTGTTCGAAGAACTCGCGGACGAACGCAACCATGTTCTCGTCGCCGCGCAGCTGGTCGGGATTCCCGACGCCGCCGGGGATCAGCAGCGCGTCGTAGTCGGACGCATCGACTTCCTCGACCGACTTGTCGACGGGCTCCGACTCGGCAGGGTCGAAGTGATTGAACGTCCGGATCTCACCCGGCTTCAGTGAGATCAGCTCGGTCGTTGCACCCGCCTCTTCCAAGGCCCTGCGCGGCTCGATCAGCTCGACCCGCTCGACCATGTCGGCCGCGACGATCGCGACCCGCTTGCCCTTGAGACTCTTGTCTGCCATCCGTTCCTCCTCGGAGAGATTGCTCCCGAGTCGGATACCGGACGTGCGACCTGCGAAACCTAGGGCATGCGCCCGGGAGGATTCGAACCTCCGACCAACGGCTTAGAAGGCCGCCGCTCTTCCACTGAGCTACGGGCGCGCCCCGCAAGGGTACTCCCGGTTCAGAGCCCTGTTAGCGGCGGACGCCGAAATCCGTCGTGATGATCGTGACCTCGAGGCCCTTGTACGTGCCGGGCGCGGCCGCGAAGTGCACGGCGGAGATCCCGATCTCACGCCAGCGTGCGGTGAGGATGTTCGCGCGATGCTCGGGCGAGTTCATCCAGAGTTGCATCGCACCGCCGGGATCGACGTCCGGCGAGGACCAGAGCAGGTTCTCGCCGACCGACCAGTAGCTGAAGCCGTTCTGGGCATACCAGCGGTCGATGCGCTTCCAGAACGAGGTGCCGTCGTGCGAGCTGTGCTCGAAGTACCCGTCCGCGCCCATCTCCTTCGTATGCTGTGCCGCGGATGCCGTGAGGCGCGCGCTGATCTTCACCGGCTGGAGGCCGTGCTGCCTGCGAATCTTGTTCAGATCGGAGAGGATGCCGCTGTCGAGGCTCGAGAGCGCGACGCGGTTCGCGACCTTGCCGGAGTGCGCGGTCGGCGCGGCAAGGGCGCCCAGGAGCGCGACCAGCGCTACGGCGATGACAGTCTTGGCCCCCCTGACGTCCATGCAACGAGCATCGGCAAACACGCCTTCCTAGGCATCGGCCAGAGGAGGCATCTTCCCGGACAAGAAGACCCACATTTACAAGTTGTATTCGGCCTACCCAAACGGGTAAACGGCTACCCCGGAGGTTGGGCGCCGCCGGCAAGCGCCGGCTGAGGCCCGGACGCGCGGCGGTACGCCAACTGGTCGCGAATCAGCACCTGCAGCGTGCCGGCCACCGGGATCGCCGCGAGCGCACCGAGGATCCCGGCCAGCTCCGCACCCACGAGGACCGAAACGAGCACCGCGAGCGCCGAGAGCTGCACCGTCCGTCCGTAGATCACCGGCTGCAGGAAGTGGTTCTCGATCTGCTGGTAGACGATCACGAAGATCACGACCACGACACCGGCGGGAATCGAGTGCAGAAACGCGACGAGCGAGACGACGACGCCGGCCACCGTCGCGCCCGCGAGCGGGATCAGGTCGAGCACCGCAACGAGGAGCCCGAGCGCGACCGCGTACGGCACGCCCATGATCAGCAGCACGATCGTCGACGACGCGCCCGCGACGAGGCTGATCAGAATGTTGCCCGTGACGTAACCGCCCACGGTCTTGTAGATGTCGTCGCCGATCTTGCGCACGCGCGCCTGCGAGTTGTCCGAGAACAACGAGTAGATGCGCTCCATCCACCCGCCACCTTCGAGCAGCATGAAGAACGTCAGGAAGACGATCGTGACCGTGGCGGCGATCAGGCTGATGATGCTCTTCGTCACGCTGAGCGCCGCGCCCGAAAGTCCGAGTACCTTCGCCGCACCGCCACTCTGGACCGCCTCGCGGACCTTCTCCACGACGTGGTACTTGGTCTCGAGGAAACCAAGTCGACCGCGGCCGTGCGTCAGGTCATGGACGTAGCTCGGCAGGGCGTCGACGAACCCATTCACCTCGTCGATCAGCTTCGGCAGGAACGACGCGCCGACACCGACGATCACGATCAGCACGATCAAATAGGCGACCCCGATCGCCAGGCCGCGCGAGAGTGGCGTGCGGCGCTGGATCCAGCTGACGAGCGGGTTCAGCGCCAGCGCGAGGAACAGCGCGATCACCACCCACGCCAGGACGTGGCGCGCGATCCAGACGACCTCCAGGGTGATCGCGACACAGAGCACGATCAGCAGCACCCGCAAGACCGTGCGGGTGCGAAAGTCGACCACGCGCTCAGGCGTCACGGTTGTCAGCATCGCCAACCCGTCGGACGTTGTACGGTGCGCCGGTGACGCTGCGCGGCACTCCTATTGTCGAACACGCCGCCCTTCCCGGGGGCGGCACGATCACGGTGTGGGTCGGCGTTCCGGACGACCGGTACTTCGACAACAAGAAGGACCTGACGACGGTCGACATTCAGCTGCGCGAGGGCAACGCCGTCATCGCGTCGCTCTCGACGGTGCTCGACCCGGACCAGGTCAGCGAGGGGCTCCAGCTGGCACGCGAAGTGAAGGCAGCGCTCGAAGCCGGCGAGATCGGACTGCACGCGTCCGAGCTCGAGCCGTTCGCCGACCGCCTCCGCTAGAGCAAGTCGAGGTCAATCCAGTCGAGCGCAACGGCGAGCTGTCGCCGCTGCAGGTCGCGCACGTGCGGCGCCGTCGCTGGCGGCGGAAGGCCGACGACGGCCGCCCAGACGCCGGCGATCCACGCGCCCAGCACACCGCCTTCGGGCAGGACGTCCCAGGGCGGCGGCCCGCCTTCCACGCGCAGACTCGGCAACCAGCCCGCGATGTCGATCGCCGGGTTCGCGAGCGACGTCCAGTTCCAGTCGACGAGTACCGCGCGCCCGTCGCGGAAGCAGAGGTTGTCGCTGCGCACGTCGAGGTGACAGAGGCAGTCGCCTGACACGGGCGCCGAATCGACGGCAGCCAGGATCACCGGCAGCGCGCGGTCGAGCCACGCCGCATCGCGCAGGCCCACGGAGAGAAATGCCGCGGGGTCCGACTCGACGACGCGCCAGCGATCGAAGAGCTCTGCGAACGACTCCCGAACGGGCGGCGTGTTCGGTGGTGGCGTCGCGTCGGCCAGCTCCTCGAGCGCTTCGAGGACAGCCGCGACGCGTCTTGCGTCCCACCGCAGCGTCCAGTCCGCATCGCTCAGGTCCTCGATCGCGAGCACCGGGCGGACGCCGTCGTCGTCCCACCCCTCGAGCGACGGGATGAAGCTGCCGGCGAGTGCCGCATACACCTCGTGCTCACGACGCAACCAGCCCGCCAGGTTCGGGGCCTCCGCCGATTTCACGAAGACCGAGCGCCCGTCGGCGAGCATCACCGCGAACCGATCGGCCGTCGAGTAGCCGCCGGGCCGCTGCTCGTAGCGCACGGGCGCCGACCCCACTGCACGCTCGATGCGTTCATCGAGCTCCTTCAGAGCACGCGCCTCATGGTGCGCGTCGGACGTTCCTCGTGCGGCTCGCCGATGCCGTCGTCTTCAAACCCGCACGAGCGGTAGAGCGAGGCAGCAATGTCGTTTCCCTCGAGCACCTGGAGGAAGAGCTCGCCCGAACCGGCTTCGCGCGCGAACGCCGCCGTCGCCTCGACGAGCGCCCGACCGACGCCGCGGCCACGTGCGTCCGGGTCGGTCCACATCGCGATCAACCAGGGGCGCCCGTCCTCCACGAACGTGCCGACCATCCCGACGACGGCCGCGCCGTCCCAGGCGAGGAACATCGCCCGCCCGTCGCCCTCCGCCGATTTCGCCGCCCAGTCGATCCACAACGCGTCGGGCCGCTCGCGCGCCTCCTCGAACCGCGTCGCGAACGCAGACGGAGCATCTTTCAGCGCACGAAGTCTCACGTCCCGCAGGCTCTGCCACTCCTCGGGACGCACTCGGCGAACTTCCATCAAGCGGGTGGCGGGAATCGAACCCGCGTGATCAGCTTGGAAGGCTGGAGCTCTACCATTGAGCTACACCCGCGCGCGACGCATAGCGTAGCCGCCGTGCTTCTCGCCCACACGCACTCGGTGTACGCGTGGCAGGCGGACGTCGACACGACGGTCGTCATCCCGGCGCTCTCGCTGCTCTACCTCTATGCGGTCGGGCGCTTCGGGGCGTCGCGCCGCCAGATCGGGTGCTACGCGGCGTCGATGCTGCTCCTGGCGATCGCGTTCTGGACGCCTCTGCACCACCTCGGGCTGCACTACCTCCTGACCGCCCACCTGCTCCAGAACGTGATCCTCGCCGAGTGGGCGCCGTTCTTTGCGGTCCTCGGCATTTCTGCCCGAATGGCGACCCGCCTGGCGCGCCTTCGCGTGTGGCGCCTCCTGACGCAGCCGGCGGTCGCATTGCCGGTCTGGCTCGTCAACTACTTCACGTGGCACGTGCCGTTCATCTACGAGGCGGCGCTCGGACCGCACACCTGGCTCGTCCACGTCGAGCATGCGTGTTACTTCGCGACAGGGACCCTGATGTGGTGGCCGCTCGTCCAGGACGTGCCGCGCCGGCTCCCGTCGGGCGCCCGCGCCGCGTACGCGTTCGCGGCGTTCCTGCTCGCCTCCCCGCTCGGCCTGCTGCTCGCGCTCGTGCCGAAGCCGGCCTACGACTTCTACGTCGACGCGCGCCCACGTGTGTGGGGGCTCTCGGCGCTCGCCGACCAGCAGATCGCGGGGGTGACGATGGCGAGCGAACAGGCGATCGTGCTGTTCGTCGTCTTCCTTTACTGGTTCCGGCGTTTCCTCGCCGAGGAAGGCGCTACTTGAGGCAGTCGTGGATCGTGTTCTCGTCGCCCGAGGACGGGTGAAGCTGCCAGAGCAGCACCACGTTGTTGTCCGTCCTCAGGACGTCTTCGACCCCGACGTTCTTCGCGTGGAAGCGCCGGTAGGCGTCCGCGAGGTTGCTCGCCTCTTGCGCACTCTGGCCGAAGAGCATGGTCACGGCATCGCTGTCCGGCAACGTGACCCGTAGCGCCCCTTTCGACGCGGTCGACGCGACGAAGTCGTCGGCACCGACCGACGCGAAGTTGGTGATCTTGGCTGTGGTCCGGAGGCACTTTTTCGTTGCCGGGAGCGTGTAAAGGCCGGAGCCCGAAGAGCCGCCGCCGCATCCCGCGACGATGAACGCGACCAGCGCAACGAGGGCGAAGGGCTTCACGGCGCGTCAGTGTACGGATCTAGCCGGTCGCCCTCCGTCGCTATCGTCCGCGCCGTGCCGGTACCCGATCAGCGCCTCGAGTCCTATGCCAAGCTCGCCGTCCAGGTGGGCCTGAACCTGCAGCCCGGGCAAACCCTCGGAATCAACGCGCTGATCGAGCACGCACCACTCGTGCGGGCGATCACCCGGGAGGCCTATGCGGCCGGCGCCCGCTACGTGGACGTCCTCTACTCGGACCAGCACGTCCGCCGGGCTCACATCGAGCAAGCAGACGAGGACCAGCTCGGCTTCTCGCCGCCGTGGCTCGTGCGCCGGCTGAAGGAGTTCAGCGAGATCGGAGGCGCGCTCTGCGCGATCACCGGCAACCCGGAGCCCGAGCTCTTCGCCGACCTCGACGGCGAGCGCGTCGGCAAGGCGCGCATGCGCGAGGTCGCCGAAGCGTCGCTCGAGCTGACCGACGGCCTCTGCAACTGGACGATCGTCGCGTACCCGAACGAAGGCTGGGCGACCACGGTTCTCGGGGAGCCCGATGTCGAGCGGCTCTGGGAAGCGGTCGGACAGGCGGTCCGCCTCGACCAGCCCGATCCCGTCGCCGCCTGGCGCGAGCACATCGAGCGCCTGCAGCAGCGCGCGCACTCGCTGAACGAGCGCCGCTTCGATCACCTGCGCTACCGCGGTCCCGGCACCGACCTGACGATCGGGCTCCACCCCGACTCCGACTGGCTCGCCGCGCTCGACGAGTCGAACGGCATCAAGCACGTCGCGAACATGCCGACCGAAGAGGTCTTCACGACACCCGACTGGCGCCGCACCGAGGGCACGGTTCGCTCGACCCTGCCGCTGCAGATCCAGGGCAACATCGTGCGCGACCTCGAGGTGCGGTTCGAGGGTGGACGCGCCGTCGAGGTGAAGGCAACGAGCGGCGAGGAGGTCATGCGCACGCACATCGCGACCGACGACGGCGCCGCGCGTCTCGGCGAGGTCGCGCTCGTCGACGGGCACTCGGCCGTCGGCAACACCGGGCTCGTCTTCTACGACACGCTGTTCGACGAGAACGCCGCGTCACACATCGCGCTCGGGGCTTCGATCGTGCAGGCGCTGCCGTGGGCGCACGAGCTCTCGCCCGACGAGCGTGTCGAACGCGGTGTCAACCACTCGTCGATCCATACGGACTTCATGATCGGCTCGAATGAGCTCGAGGTCGACGGCGTCACGGCGGACGGCGAAGCCGTGCCCATCCTGCGCAACGGCGACTGGCAGCTGTAGCTCCAGTCAGTCGGACTGTTTGGCAGTCGGGACGGTCGGATTCGAACCGACGGCTTCTGCCTCCCAAAGGCAGCGCTCTACCAGGCTGAGCTACGTCCCGCCCGGCTCAGTGTAGGCGCCGGTTGAGCTCCTTGTCTGCGAGCTCCCACCCGCGGCGAATCAACCGCCGCTTGTCGTCTTCCGACCAGCGCGGCTGGGTCCGCAACCCCGGCTCGAGCCCGGGGCTGTTGGTCGTGCCGTGGACAATGATTCGGGGAACGATCCGGTTCTGTCCGAACGGGAAGTTCGCGGCAGCGAAGCGCGCGGCGACCGCTTCGTGCAGGCCCGGCTCGTCGACGAGGCCGAGCACGTCGTGCCGCAAGGACCGCAGCTCGCGCAATGACTGGTCGGTCGCCTCGGCCACGCGCTCCTCGCTCTGCGTGTTGCGGCGGATCGTCACGCGCGCGAGCCGCACGATCACGTCGGCGAGGTGCGCGGGCTCGCCGCGCGCCGCGCGCGCCTCCGCCTCATCGATCTCCGCGATGAACGCGCGGATCGGGGGGATCTTCCGAAAACGCATCAGCCGCTTGCGCAGCGGTTGCAGCGCTTCGACGCCGAGCCGCGGGTACTGCGCGAGGTAGCGGAAGCCGACGATCAACTCCACCTCCTGGTGGCTGTACGCGTGCGCGAGAGGAAAGTTGCGGACCCACGCTCCGTCGGTCGCGATGCGGTCCCCGACGCGCAGCGGCATGACGAGCGCCGATACGGCGGCCGACGCGAGGATCGCCTGCGCCAGCTCGGCCGGCGGGGTGACGCGGGACGAGTAGACGAGCTCGAAGCCGGTGTCCGTGAAGGAAGCGTCGGTAAGATCCGTCGCCACGACAACGAGCTCGATCGGCGCGGCCGCGAGGTCCTCCACCACGCGCGTCATTCCGCCGAACCAGATGTCGATCGTCTGCGGCAGTGCGTAGTCGTGGAGCCCGAGGAATGGCAGGCGCCAGAGCCGGTTCGGCCGGAACGTCTGCTCGGGCTGCAACGCCATCAGGAACCGCTCGAGGTCATCCAGCCGGTCGAGCGCGGCCAGCGAGCCGCTAAGCGCGCCGGACGACGTCCCGAAGATCGCCGCGACGCGCGGCCAGAGCACGCTCTCGCGCAGGCGCTGGAGGAACCCGAGCTCCATCATCACGCCGTACACGCCGCCGCCCGAGAGGACGCCACCGACATCCCGCCGCGGCTTCATCGCCAAAAGGTACGTTCGCCGGTCGATGAGCGAAGCCCCCTTTCCGGTCCCGCCCGCCCCCCGGCGGCGCCCGCGCCTCGGCTACCTGATGGCGGCGACCGCCGCGGTGCTCTGGGGGATCAACGGCGGGATCTCGAAGACGATCCTCTCGACGGGCCTCTCGTCGGAACGGCTCGCCCAGGTGCGGTCGCTGGGCGCCGCGCTCGCACTCGTCGCGATCCTCGCCGTCGTTGCCCCCGGCCGCTTGCGGCTGACGCGCCGCGAACTGCCGTTCATCGTCACGTTCGGCGTCGCGGGCCTGGCGTTCGTCCAGTGGTTCTACTTCCTCGCGATCCACCGGCTGGCGATCGGCGTGGCGCTGCTGATCGAGTACCTCGCGCCGCTCCTCGTCGCCCTCTGGGCGCGCTTCTTCTACAAGGAGACGGTGCGGCGCCGCATCTGGATCGCGCTCGGTCTTGCGCTGACCGGGCTGGCGCTGATCGTGAACGTGTTCGGCGGCGGAACCTCGCTGTCGACGGCGGGTGTCCTGTTCGCGCTCGGCGGCTCACTTGCGTACGCGACCTACGTGCTGCTCGCCGAGCACGTCGTCGGCAACCGCGACCCGGTGTCGCTGCTTGCGTGGGGCTTCCTGTTCGCGTCGATCTTCTGGGCGCTGCTCGACCCGTGGTGGTCGTTCCCGGGCCATCTGCTGACCGCGACGACGTCGCTCCACGGGAACCTCCACGCCTGGCACCTGCCGGTCTGGGTGCTGGCGCTGCTGATGATCGTGGTCGGCACCGTCGCGCCGTTCTTCCTTCTGATCAGCGCGCTGCGTCACCTGCCTGCGACCCGCGTCGGGATCGTCGCGATGCTGGAGCCGGTGGTCGGCGCCGTGGTCGGCTGGGCCTGGCTTTCGGAGTCCCTCGGCGGGGTCCAGCTCGTCGGCGCCGGCGTCGTCCTGGCAGCGATCGGCCTGGCCCAGACCGCGCGATAGAGCAGATTCGCACAAGATCGCAGGGATAGATCCCCCATTTGGGGGTGGTTTGAAAGAGATATCGCTGCAATTTTGGCGGCATGTTCAAACACGTTCTCGCGGTCATCGCCGCCCTCGTGCTCATCCTGCCCGCCGCCGCCCTGGGGGGCTCGACCCGCGCCGAAACGTCGCTGCTCCGCGAGATGAATCGCGTTCGTGCCGAGCACGGCCTCGGCCGGCTCACCGGCGATACGCGACTGATCCGCGCGGCGCGCTCGCACAGCAGGGAGATGCTCGGCGCGAACGTCTTCCAGCACGGCGCGTTCGGCAGCCGCATGGCCCAGTTCGACGTGACCGGCAAGCTCGCAGGCGAGAACCTCGCGTGGGGCACCGGCGTCAAGGGGACGGCACGGGGGATCGTCCTCGCTTGGCTGGCCAGCCCGGAGCACCGCGCGAACCTACTGCGGCCGTCGTTCACGCGCGTCGGCATCAGTGATCTCGTCGGCTCGTTCCGCGGTCACAGCGGCGCGCACGTCGTCACTGCCGACTTCGCGGGCTAGGCGGGCCTAGTCGCGTTCCAGCAATGAACGCAGCTCGGTGAGCTTCTCGCGGCGGACGTCATCGCGCTCGCCGCGGCCCATCCGCGCAAGCAGGCTGCGCACGAGCGGCGCCAGCTCGACCGGGTTGAACGGCTTCGTCACGTAGTCGACACCGCCGAGATCGATTCCGCGTGCGCGGTCACGCAGCTCGGCGCGCGCGGTGAGGAAGACGATCGGAATTGTCTGCGTGCTCTCGTCGTCGAGCAGCTCTTCCGCGACACGCCAACCGTCAAGCCCCGGCATCATCACGTCCAGGAGAATCACGTCGGGCGTCTCCGCGCGCGCCGTCGCCAGGCCGCTGGGCC
This sequence comes from Actinomycetes bacterium, assembly GCA_025964395.1. Taxonomy (GTDB): domain Bacteria; phylum Actinomycetota; class Thermoleophilia; order Gaiellales; family Gaiellaceae; genus PALSA-600. Next base: position 23,545 of record JAOPYY010000142.1, read on the forward strand.
CGTCTGCTGCCTCGAGCACCTCCATCCCCTCTGCTTCGAGGTTGACCCGGCAGAGCAGCCGGATCGGCGCTTCGTCGTCGATCACCAGAACACGTGTAGCCACCGTGCGGTTATCCCTTCTTCGTCGGATTTCACCCATCGCGCCGGGTCAAGGGCAGTTCGAACGCGAACCGGGATCCGCGTCCTTCCTCGGAATCGACCCACATCCTGCCGCCCATCTCTCGCACGAGACCCTGCGCGATGAAGAGCCCGAGGCCGGTTCCCTGCGCCCCACCGGCCTTGTAGAACTTCGAAAAGATCCGCTCGCGCTCCGATTGCGGGATCCCGATCCCCTCGTCCGCGACGGCAAGCTCGACGGCTTCGTCGCGGCGGCGGGCAGAGACCGTGACGGTACCGCCGTCGGGCGAGTACTTCACCGCGTTGGAGACGAGCTGGTCGAGCACTTGCCGCAATTTGTCCGGATCCGCCTGCACGACGACGCCTTCGACCTCGACGTCGGCCACGAAGCGGTGGCCGTTCCCGCTCGGCGGCGGGCTCGACACGACCTCGCTGACGACGGAGCTGACGTCGGTCGGCACGAGGGAGACCGTCAGGTCGCCCGTGTCGAGACGCGCGACGTTGAGCAGCGCATCGACGATCGCCGTCAGCCGCTCGGACTCCCGCGCGATGAACTCGAGGAACGTTCGCCGCTCCACCTCTCCGAACGTGACGTCCTCACGCAGCAGCGTCTGCGCGAAGCCGTAGATCGATGTCAGCGGCGTACGGAGCTCGACCGAGACGGTCGAGACGAAGTCGGACTTCATCTGCTCGACGACGTGCTCGGCCGAGATGTCGCGGAACGCGAAAATCCGGCCCGAGACGGCACCCGACGGGTCGCGCATCACGGCCTCCGACAGCGAGAGCCACACGTCCTGGTCGCCCCGCGGGATCGCGATCAGCCGGTTCGTGCCACCGCTGTCCGATTCGAGGTCGCGCTGCAGCACCTGGGCCGGCGTGCGGCCCACCGCCTCGGAGGCAGGGACGCCGGTGATCTCCTCGGCCGCTTGGTTCCAGAGCACGACATGCCCGTCACGATCGACGGCGACGATCCCGTCCGCGATGTTGGCGAGGATCGCGACGCTCTGCTCGCGCTCGACCGCGACGCGCTGGTACAGCTCGGCGTTCGAGAGCGCGATCGACGCGTTGGCGGCCAGCGCCGAGAGCGCCTGTACCTCTTCCTCGCGCCAGGCACGCGGCTCGGCGGCGTAGACCGACAGCACGCCGTGCAACGCGCCCTCACGGCCCGAGAGCGGAACTCCGAGGTACGCCCGGTGCCCGAACCCGAGCAGCACATCCGACTCGGCGAGCCCGTCCTTGGCTGCTGCGTCCTCGTACGCGACCGGCGCGCGGGACTGCACGACGTCCCCGGCCACCCACCCGGTCGACGGCGAGCGGGCGCCCAGCGCGACCTCTGCCCCGTCGCCGACCGCCGCGGTGACGACCAACTCGTCCCCCTCGAGCGCCGCGAGCGAGGCCGCGTCGACGTCGAGGAGCGTCAGCGACTCGCCGACCACGGCCTCGAGCACGGCGACCGGGTCGAGCTCTGTCGCGAGCAGGCTGCCGGTGCGCGCGAGCTGCTGGGACAGCGACCGGGCGCTGCGCTCCGCCTCGAAGAGCCGGCTCCGGTCGAGGGCGCCGTGGGCCGCGCCGGCGACCTGCTGGGCCAGCTCGAGATCGTCACGGACGAACGCGCGCTCGTCGAGGAAGAACACGAGCACAAGGCCGCCGTCGCCCGGCACGGGAATGGCGAGCAGTGACGCGAATGCAGCGTCGCGCCACGGCTGGTCGAAGTGATCGTCGTCGTCGATGCTGCTCGCGGCGAGCACCTGTCCGTCGGCTGCCGCCTCACTCAGCGCGCGTGGGAGTTCGAGCGCACGCACCGCGTCGGGCAGCGCATGACCGCCGACGAGCGCGAGCCCGGAGGCGGATTGCACGAGCACCGCCGCGAAGTCACCGCCGAGCGCCTCGGCCGCCGCCAGCGCAGCGGCGTCGTACGTCTCGGCGAGCGAGAGCGGCTCGCCGAGCAGCGAGGCGATTTGGTAGAAGCCGCGCTGCACCCGGGCCTGCCGCGTGCGCTCCGCATAGCTCTCGGCGTTGCGCAGCGCCAGCGAGGCGAGCGACGCGAACGCCTCGAGCAGCTCGACGTCGGAGTCCGAGAACGTGCGGTCGCCGCCGCGGATGCCGATGCCGAGCACGCCGCGCGTCTCGCCGGCCCACACCATCGGCGCGACGAGCGCGCGCGAGAAGCCCTGATACGAGTCGTGAGGAACCGGTGCGGCGATCGCTTCGTAAGCGTCGACCGAGACCGGCCGCGCTTCCGAGAGCGCGGCGCCGGCGACGCCGAGCTCCGGCGTGAACTCGAACCCGACGAGCTCGGGATCGAACCCGTGCACCGCTGCGCAGCGCAACACGTTCCGCTCTGTGTCCAGCAGGTAACAGTCGGCCGCGTCCGCCTCGAGGAGCTTCGTGACCTCCTCGACGAGGCGCTGCAGCACCGTCTCGATTTCGAGCTCGCTCGTCACGACCTGCGCCGCGTGCAAGAGCGCGGCCTGCTGCTGTAGCCGCCGGTCGTTCTCCGACAGCAACCGCGCGGTCTGCAGCGCCGACCCGATCTCGTGCTCGACCGTGTCGACGAGAAACTGCTCGCCGGGCGACAGCGGAGCGGCGCGAACGGCCTTCACGCCGTCGGCGGTGATCTCGATCGAATCCAGCCGCAAGGCACGCTGGAGCTCCTCGCGCGCGACGCGCACGACCTCGTCCGGGTCGAGCTCCGCGCGGACGTGGCGGACGATGTCCGCGATGCGCTGCTCGCGCTCGAGGGCGTCCGAGAGCGCGGAGGCCGACCGCAGTCGATCGAAGGCGAGCGCGGCCTCGGCTGCGATTGCCTGCAACAGCGCGAGCTCCTCGGTCGAGAACGCGCGCTTGGCGTGCGTCGACGCGACGGCCAGCACGCCAATCACGCGCTCCTCGGCGATCATCGGGATCCACGCACCGCTCTGGGCGCCGACCTGCTTGACGAGGCGCGGGCTGACGAGCGTCGAGCTCCCGACGTCGTACACCGTCACAGGCGCCGCGTCGAAGACCGCGCTCGCGATGCCTGAGGGCTCGCTGCGCAGATCCACACGCATGTCCGCCCACCACTCCGCCGTCTCGCCGTTCAGCTCGCCGTACACGCCGATGCTCTCGTCGTTGTTCGCGCGCACGAGGGCGACGCCCGCGAACCCGACCTCGAGCAAGGAGGTGACCTGCCGCACGAGCGGTCGCCCCACGCCGACCAGGTCGTGCGCGCGCCCGAGCGCATTCGACAGCTCGGCCACCGCACCGAGCTCGCGGTCCCTCGTTGAGACCAGCTCTTCCGCCTCCCTCGTCCGGCCGATCCCGCCGACGACGAGCGCGCGGTCACGCCAGCGCGCGAGCAGGAGCAGCGCCGGCATCAGCGCGAGCAGATCCGCGGCGAACGAGAGCCAGATGTGCCCGCCGAACGGCCGTTGCTCGCGCAGGACGAGCACGCCGAAGATGCCGGAGGCCATTGCGAACCCCGCGAAGACGAGCACGATCGCCCAGTCGAGCGGGTGAGCGCGGGCCCGGTCGCGCCAAAGCAGAGGCAGCACCGCGCCCGTCACCGCCGCGTACGCGGCGGCAAGCAGAAGCAACGGCAAGCCGTTGAATAGAACTGCTTCGGTTGCCTGGCTCACTGAGCGGCCAAATGGTACGCCGACGGATCGATACGCGCCCACCTTGCAAAGATGGGCCTCCCGGCCTATTCCCTCCGGCCCAGGCGGGAGCTAGCGTGGACACCACTGGGCGATGCGAACCGCGGCGCGCCATTCCTGGTCATAGCCGCGGCAAGCATTCACGAGAGGCCCGCTGCGACGACCCCCCGAAGCAGCGGGCCTCTTCGTTTCTGGGACTCACAGACCGCCGCTTCGCGGCTCGCCCCGCTGGCCGTACGTCGCCTTCCGGGGCCGTGCAAAGCACTGTCCCCTCCGGCGCCGCACGCCCTGCGGGCCGTCTGAGAGCCCCAAGGCTACGATGAGTTTGTGGTCAGAAAAGTGCTTTTGGCATCGCCTCGCGGCTATTGCGCCGGGGTCGAGCGCGCCGTCGACACGGTCGAGAAGGCCCTCGAGCTCTACGGCCCGCCCGTCTATGTGCGCAAGCAGATCGTCCACAATCTGCACGTCGTCCGCGACCTCGAGGCTCGCGGCGCGGTCTTCGTCGACGAGGAGACCGAGGTGCCGGAGGGCGCGACCGTCGTCTTCTCCGCGCACGGTGTCGCGCCGTCGGTGCACGCGAACGCGGCCGCGCGGCAGCTGAATACGATCGATGCGACCTGCCCGCTCGTCACCAAGGTGCACGTGCAGGCGCGTCGCTACGCCGCGAGCGGCTACACGGTCCTCCTGATCGGCCACGAGGGGCACGAGGAGGTGGTCGGGACGATGGGCGAGGCGCCCGACTCGATCGTGCTCGTCGAGTCCATCGCCGACGCCCAAGCGCTGAGCTTCCCGGAAGGAACGCGGCTCGCCTACGTCACGCAGACGACGCTGTCGGTGGCCGAGACCGGCGAGATCATCACCGCGCTTCGCCGCCGCTTCCCCGACATCCACGCGCCGAAGAAGGAAGACATCTGTTACGCGACCTCCAACCGCCAGTGGGCGGTCAAGGAGATGCTCGGCGAGATCCAGTTGCTGCTCGTGATCGGCTCGCGCAACTCATCGAACTCGAACCGCCTGGTCGAAGTCGCACGCGCCAACGGCGTCGCGTCCCACCTGATCGACGACGAGACCGAGATCGACGAAGCTTGGGTCGAAGGCGTCGAGGTCGTCGGCGTCACGTCCGGTGCGTCCGCGCCGGAGAAGCTCGTCGACCGCGTCTGCGACTGGTTCCGCGCGCGCGGCACGACGGAGATCGAGCCGTACCGGCTCGTCGACGAAGACGTCGAGTTCCGCCTGCCGGTCGAGCTCCGCCGCGAGCTCGCGCTCGCAGACGCGCAGCGCTGAGGCGCGGGCTGCGCGCGGGGCCCGATCCATACGTAGAAGAACCTGGGTTCACACCCGAACCTGATTCCCGACAGGGAACCAGATTCGCGAGTTTCGATCAGGACTGCGAGGCGGCGGGGCCGAGCTCGGTCACGCCTTCTCGATCCGCAGCTCGCCGGCCTCGACCGAGACGGCGAGCGTCTCCGAGGCGAGCCTGTCCGAGTAGCGGTCGAGCAGGTCCCCGTCGGGGATCCAGAGCTTGATGCGGTCCGTGATCAGCAGTCCCGTCTCCTTGCGCAGCACGTTCACCTCGTGGACGCGGTCGAGCAGGCGCGCTTCCAGCAGCAACTCGTCGTCGAGCGCAGTGTCAAGCGCAACCGTCACGCCGTCCTCGCTCGCGACGGCCCACCCCTCGCGGCCGACGCGCTCCACGAGCACCTCGTCGGGCTCGAGCACGTGGCCGTCGACCTGGAAGCGACCTCCCTCGAGCTCCTCGAACTCACCGCGCTGCAGCCGCTCGCGCACGTCGCGCAGCGCCGCGCCGAGCTTCGGGCCGAGCACCGGGAGGTTCGGCTTCACGCGCAGCTCCGAGGCCTCGACCTCGCCGAACTCGACGTCCTTGACGCGGAGCTCCTCGGCGATCTCGGCCGTGTGCGCCTGCGCACGGTCGGATGCGCCGCCAACGACGAGCCGGCGCAGGGGCTGGCGCAGCTTGAGCTGCGACGCAGAACGCGCCTGCCGGCCGAGCTCGACGACGCGGCGGACCTCTGCGATCTCCGCGAGCAGCTCGCGGTCGGGCTCCACCGGGTCAGGCCACGTCGCCAGATGCACGGAGCTCGGGCCGTCGGGCACGAGGTTGCGCCAGAGGTGCTCGGCCAGGAACGGCATCACGGGCGAGACAACGCGCAGCGACTGGACGAGCGCGTACCAGAGCGTTCTGAACGCAGCCTCGTCGAACGAGTAGAAGCGGCGGCGCGAGCGGCGGATGTACCAGTTGGAGACGTCGTCGACGAACGACTCGAAGGCGCGGATCACGTCGACCGTCAGCGTCGCTTCGTACGCGTCGGTCGCCTCGGCGACGAGTTGCTTCGTGCGCTCGACGAGCCACAAGTCGAGCGGCCGCAGCTCCACTGTGTTCTTTGAACCAGCCGGCTCGAGGCGCTCCCACGACGGCGTGAAGCCCTCGATATTTGAATAGTCGACGAGGAACTTCACCGAGTTCCAGAACGTGAGCAGCTTGCGCTTGATCTCGTGCGCGGGCCCGAAGCC
>JAOPYY010000160.1 GCA_025964395.1 Actinomycetes bacterium
GCCGCGAAGCAGGACAACGCGATCCAGCGCGTCGCGCAGTTCCGCATCGACCGCGGCAAGATCTATGCGTCCGACGGCAAGACGGTGCTCGCGCAGAACGTCAAGAAGAAGGCGGCGGGCGGCCAGACGCTCTACTACCGCACGTATCCGACGCACGGGCTGGCGTCGCAGGTGATCGGCTACTCGACAGTCGGCCGTTCACGCGCCGGCATCGAGCGGCAGGAGAACACCTTCCTGACCGGCAGCAACGCGAACGTCGGCACGATCATCCAGAAGCTGACCGACACGCTGAAGGGCGTGACGATCCGCGGCAACAACCTCGTCCTCAACCTGCGCGTGAACGCGCAGAAGATCGCGGAGACCGCACTGCAGGGGAAGTGCGGCGCCGCGGTCGTGCTCAACCCGAAGACCGGCCAGGTGTACGTGATGGCCTCCCAGCCGGGCTACGACCCGAACAAGATCGAATCGCCCAACGGCTACGCGAGCATCATCCATTCGCCGAACGCCTGTCCGGGCTCGTCGTCCGCGCTCTACAACCGCGCGACGCAGGGCCTGTACCCGCCGGGCTCCACGTTCAAGTCCGTCACGGCGGCCGCGGCGCTCGACTCCGGGATCTACACGCCGAAGTCGACGTTCTACGACCCGGGGTACTGCACCGAGTACGGCAAGCCGATCCACAACGCGCTCGACCAGGGCGGGGTCGAGACGTTCGGCAACGTCGACCTCGTGCAGGCGTTCATCCACTCGATCAACGCCGTCTTCTGCGAGCTCGGGATCAAGCTCGGCCCGACGCGGCTCCTCGACGAGGCGAAGAAGTTCGGCTTCTACTCGAAGCCGCCGATCGAACTGCCGCCGAGCGAGGTGGCCCCGAGCGGCCTCTACGACCTCAAGCACGGCGCCGTTCTCTACGACACGCCGGGGCGTGTCGACCCGGGCCGCCTGGCGTTCGGCCAGTTCGACATGCTCGTGACGCCGCTGCAGATGGCGCTCGTCGCGGCCGGGATCGCGAACAACGGCACGATCATGGCTCCCCACCTCGTGAACCGGGTGACGAACGCGAGCGGCGGCACGGTCGTGAAGATCAAGCCCCAGGTTTGGAAGCACGCCACGAAACCGGAGACCGCGGCCGCGATCAACCTGATGATGCAGGGCGTCGTGCAGTCTGGCACCGGCACGGCGGCCCAGATCCCGGGCGTCAAGGTGGCGGGCAAGACGGGAACCGCGGAGACGGCCGAACACAACGTTTACACGGCCTGGTTCATCTTCTTCGCACCGGCCGATAACCCCACAATTGCAGGGGCAATTGCCGTTGAGCACCAGCTGAACGGGTTCGGCGGGGCAATTGCAGCGCCGATCGCCAAGCAGTTGATGCAGGCACTCTTGCCCCAGGCGTCGAAACCGTGACGTTGGCCCCCAGATGACCACCACCGACACCCTGATCGATCGCGTCTTCGACAAGCGCTACGTGATCAAGCGCAAGCTCGGCTCGGGCGGAATGGCGGACGTCTACCTCGCGGAGGACCAGGAGCTCGGGCGCCGCGTCGCTCTGAAGCTGCTCAACGACCGGCATGCGGCGGACGACCAGTTCGTCGAGCGCTTCCGGCGCGAGGCGCAGAGCGCGGCGGGCTTGAACCATCCGAACATCGTCTCGATCTTCGACCGCGGTCGCGCCGAGGGCACCTACTACATCGCGATGGAGTACCTCGACGGGCGCACGCTCAAGGAGCTGCTCGTTCGCAACGGCCCGACGCCGATCCCGATCGCGATCGACTACGCGCGCCAGATCCTCGGCGCGCTGTCGTTCGCGCACCGCAACGGGATCATCCACCGCGACATCAAGCCGCACAACATCGTCGTCGGCGGCGACGGCCGGCTGAAGGTGACGGACTTCGGCATCGCGCGCTCCGGCGCATCGCAGATGACGGAAGCCGGGTCGATCGTCGGCACCGCGCAGTACCTCTCGCCGGAGCAGGCGCGCGGCGCGCCCGTCGACCCGCGCTCGGATCTCTACTCGCTCGGGATCGTGCTCTACGAGATGCTCACCGGAAACGTGCCGTTCACCGGCGACACGCCGGTCGAGATCGCGATGAAGCACCTCTCGCAGGTCCCGGAGCCGCCCTCGAAGCTGCGCGCCGAGGTGCCGCACGACCTCGATGCAGTCGTGATGCGCGCGCTCTCGAAGGAACCGGACCAGCGCTACGGCTCGACGGAGGAGATGGACGCCGACCTCGCGCGCGTCGCGCGCGGCGTCGCCGTCGCGCCTGAGACCGAGGACGCGATGACGCAGGTGCTCTCGGGCGTCGGCGCGACGACGGCCCAGACGATGATCACGCGCCCGCGCGCCGTCGCTCCGCCGCCCGCACCGCCGAGCTACCGCTCGCCGAGCCCGTACTACGACTACGAAGAGCCGCCGCGCGGCCGCTCGATCTGGCCGTGGCTGCTTGCGCTCGGCCTGATCATCGCCGGCGGGATCGGCGGCTGGTTCCTCTACTCGAAGATCCAGCAGCAACTGGACAACAGCCGGCCGGTCGCGGTTCCCGACGTGACGCTACTGGCCAAGGATCTCGCGGTGCAGAAGATCCAACAGGCCGGGCTCAAGACGCGTGTCCAGTACGCGCCGAACGACACCGTGGCCAAGGGTCAAGTTGCGACCGAGGATCCTTCCGGAGGTACCAAATTCCCGAAGGGCTCCGTTGTCACCCTGACCGTTTCCAGCGGCAAACCGAAGGTGCAGGTGCCCGAGGTGCGCGGGCGCAGCCTCACTGATGCGGTCCAGGCGCTCGCGAGCCTCGGACTGAACCCGACCATCCATCACGTCTACTCGCCGCAGCCGGCAGACATCGTCACGGGCCAGTTCCCGCCGCCGCTCGCGACGGTTCTCAAGGGCTCGAACGTGCGCATCAACGTCTCGCGCGGCGCTAAGCCGGTGCCTGTGCCTGACGTGACCGGCCAGCCGTATCTGAACGCGAAGTCCGCGCTCGAGGGCCAGGGCTTCGTCGTGAAGCGCGTCGACGTGAAATCGGACACGGAGGCGCAAGGCGTCGTTGTCTCGGAGTCGCCGTCGCCGGGGACGCCCAGCCAGAAGGGCGCGACGATCACGCTTTCGGTCTCGAAGGGGCCGTCGACGACGCAGGTCCCCGCCGTCCTCAACCTGAACCAGGCGGAGGCGGAGCAGCTGGTCACCGACGCCGGGCTGACCCCGTCGGTCGCCTACCAGCCCGTCACCGACCCGAGCCAGGACGGGATCGTCATCGGCCAGAACCCCGACCCCTTCGCGGGCGCCAAGACCGGTGACGTGGTGATCATCACTGTCGGCCAGCTCCAGAACGGCTCGCCGAGCGGCGACGGCTCGACGACCACCACGATCCCAGGGCAGTGACACCGGTGGTTGCTTGACCCGGCGTATCGCCGTCATCCTCGGCGGCCGCTCGAGCGAGAATGCGATCTCTCTCGCCTCGGCCGCGAGCGTCGTGGCTGCGCTGGAGTCCAGTGGCAACGAAGTTGTCGCGATCGAGATCGATCGCGACGGGCAATGGCAACTCGAAACTGGTTCAACAATCGAAACTCTCGAACCTGGTTCACCGAGTCTCGAAATGCCGTGCGAACCAGGTTCGGAGCTTGTGCGCTCCGGCGAGCTCGAGCGCCTGCCGGGAAAGGACGTCGCATCGGCACTGACCGGGGTCGACGTCGTCTTCCCCGTTCTGCACGGGCCGTTCGGCGAGGACGGAACGGTGCAGGGGCTGCTGGAGCTCGCGAACGTGCCGTACGTCGGCGCAGGCGTCCTCGGCTCCGCGCTCTGCATGGACAAGGACATCTTCAAGGCGGTGCTGCGCGACCACGGCGTGCCGGTGACGCCGAACATCACGCTGCGCCTCGGCGACGAAGCGCGCAACCCGTTCGGCTATCCGGTATTCGTGAAGCCCGCGCGCCTCGGATCAAGCGTCGGCATCACGAAGGCGCACGACGAAGACGAGCTGCGCCAGGGCGTTTCCCTCGCGTTCGAGCACGACGAGAAGGTGCTCGTCGAGCAGTTCGTCCCGGGCATCGAGGTCGAGGTGGGGGTGCTCGGGAACCTGCAGCCGATCGCGTCCCTTCCGGGCGAGATCGTCGTCACGCACAACGAGTGGTACGACTACGAAGCAAAGTACGACCAGGGCGAGATGGACCTCGTCGTTCCCGCGCGGCTCAGCGAGGCGCAACTGGAGCGGGCGCAAGAGCTCGCAGTGCGCGCGTTCGTCGCGACCGACTGCGAGGGCATGGCGCGTGCCGACCTGTTCGTCCGCGCAGACGGCGAGGTGCTCGTCAACGAGCTGAACACCATCCCCGGCTTCACGTCGACGAGCGTCTATGCGCGCCTCTTCGAGGCGTCCGGGATCGGCTACGCCGAGCTTTTGCAGCGGCTCGCCGACCTCGCCGTCGAGCGCTTCGAGCGCCGGCGGCAGCTGCGCTTTTGAGTCTCGAACCTGGCACCCGAATGCGGAGACTCGTGAACCTGGTTCAAAGAACGAACCAGGTTCTTCTATGTATGGGATGCGGTGTGCGTGCGCCGCGTCACGAGGCCTTGACCTCGTTGATCTGCGCCGTGTTGTACGGCCCGAGGCGCGTGATCCAAAGCAGGTAGTAGCGGTGCGGCTTGCCGACGATCGTGAAGGGCGCCGTCCCGTCAACAGTCTGCGACGTCGAGACCGTGTCCGGGAAGTTGGTCGGTGAGTCGCCCGCGCGGATCACGGCGGTGAACCCGGGCGTCCCGGTTGCGACGCCGAGCTCGTGCAGTTGCACGACCCTCTTCGCATCGAGCACGAGCCCGACGCCGGGCTTGTTCAGGCTCGGGTGGTCGTAGTACTGCTCGGTCTCCCAGTAAGTCGCGCCGTTGTTGTCGGTCGCGTACTTCGCGCGTGCGTCGTTCTCGCCCCCGGTGCCCCAAGGGTCGTACGCGCCCGTCGCGAACAGCGTGGGCACGCCGCCGGTACCACCGCCCGCCGTCGCACCGGCGTTGCCGTTGTTGCGATGCACGAGCAGGTAGGCGATCACCGCGCCGATCACGATCAGCGTCACCAGCGCGAGCACGATCGGCCAGGGGTTCGCGCCCTGGCGGCGGGGCGCGCGGGCCTTGCGGGGAAGCGCCGGCGCCACGACCGTCTCGCCCTGGGCCTCGGCGAGGTTCGCCTCCAGCTCATGGCAGAAGTCGGTCATCGTCTGGAAGCGGTCTTCCGGCCGCTTCGCCATCGCGCGCTGCACGGCCGCCTCGAGGCGCGGCGACACGTCGGGCCGTTTGTCGCGGACCGGCGGCGGAGCCTCGTTGATGTGGCGCATCGCGACGGCGACGAAGTTTTCGCCGGGGAACGGGACCTCGTTCGTCAGCATCTCGTAGAGCACGACGCCGAGCGAGTACACGTCGGTGTGCTCGTCGACGCGTTGTCCCTGCGCCTGCTCGGGCGCGATGTAGTCCGACGTGCCGAGAACGGTCCCTGTCTGCGTCATCCCGTGCTGCACGTCGAGCGAGCGCGCGATGCCGAAGTCGGTCACCTTCGCCTGGCCATCCCCGTTCAGCAGCACGTTCTGCGGCTTCACGTCGCGGTGGACGAGGCCCCGCTGGTGCGCGAACGAGAGGCCGCGCGCGATCTGTAGCGCGAGCTCGAGCGCCGTGATCACCGGCGCCGGCCCCCGGCGCTGGATCAGCGCCTTCAGGTTCTCGCCGTCGATGTATTCGAAGACGATGAACTGGCGGTTCCCGTGCTCGCCGCGGTCGATCACCGTGACGATGTTCGGGTGCGAGAGCGCCGCGACTGCGCGCGCCTCCCGCCGGAAGCGCTCGACGTAGTCGGCGTCGTCGGTGAACTGCTGGTGGAGGACCTTCAGCGCGACTTTGCGGTCGAGCAGGCGGTCATGCGCGCGAAAGACGCTGGACATGCCACCGGTACCGACGAGCTCTTCGACCTCGTACCGGTCAGAAAGGACTTCACCGACCATGCGGGAGGAGCGTACCCCTGAGAGGTCTGATTACAACGCGGCTTCGAGAGCGGATTCCCAGACGTCGAGCGCTTCCTCGAGCTCGGCGTCCGTGATCACGAGCGGCGACAGCACGCGGATGCAGTTCCCATGCACCCCCGCCTTCAGGAGCAGGAGGCCGCGATTGAGCGCCTCCGTAACGACCTGCGAGGCCAGCTCCGTCGCCGGTTCCTTGCCGTCGCCGACGAGCTCGATCGCGAGCATCGCCCCGACGCCGCGCACGTCGCCGATCTGCGGCCACCGCACCTGCCAGCTCTCCATTCGGG
>JAOPYY010000198.1 GCA_025964395.1 Actinomycetes bacterium
CAAACGTCGTATCCCGCGATCGAGTTCGAGGACGGCAGCTGGTACCGCGAGGAGTCGAAGGACATGGAGCAGACGATCCGCGACGGGCGGCTGATGGAGAAGGCGGGCGGCCAACCCGTCGCGTGAAGCGCATGCACGTCCTAGCCGCCGCTGATCGCGGCAATCACGTCCACCCGCGCCTTGGCGGCGATCGGCGTGTCGAGCTGCGCCCGCTCACCATCGACGTAGAAGTGAATGTGGGGGCGGATGACGGGGCCCGGCTCGCAGAGACGATCGCGCAAGCCGGGCCAGCGTGCATCCAATTCGTCGATCGCGGCGACGACCGTCGCTGCTTCCACGTCGACGTGGCGCTGCAGGCCCGGGAAGAGCGGAAGCAACGTCATCGGGAGGTGCAGGGCGGGCATCTCAGTCGATGATCGCCACGTCGACGGAGGAGATTGCGGGCAGGTAGCTGGCGATCTCCGTCCATGACTCGCCGTCGTCCGCGCTCGCGAAGACCTGACCGGTGCTCGTACCGAAGTAGTAGCCCGGCACGTCGTAGGTGTCGGCAGCCATGCCTTGACGCAGCACGCCAAGGTGCGCTTCCTGCTGCGGGAGGCCGCTGTCGGACCGCTGCCAGCTGGAGCCTGCGTCCTGCGTGCGCCAGACGGCCGCCTTGCCGTCCGGCATCGTCCGTCCGTGGCCGGGGTCGAGCGGGATCACGAAGAAGGTGTCGCGGTCGTGCGGATGTGCCGCGGCCGCGAAACCGAATTCCGTGGGGAGACCCTCGGTGATCTCGGTCCAGGTCAGCCCTGCGTCATCGCTGCGGTGCATCCCGACGTGGTTCTGCTGGTACATGCGATCGCCGTCAGTGCGCGAGCGTACGACCTTGTGCACGCAGAAGCCGACCTCCTCGTGCTCGCGCGGCCAGTCGGCGCGGAGCCCGCGGTTCCGAGGAGCCCACGAGCTCCCGCCGTCGGTGGTCTCGAAGAGCCCCATGCCTTGCACGATTGCCCAGAACCGGTCTGCGTTATCCGGGTCGTGCGAGAGACCGGAGATCCCGAGGTGACCGGGCGGCTGGTTCGCAGGGTCGTCCCAGAGCTCGCTGCCGGGCTGTCCCTCGAGGTTCGTCAGCAACGACCAGGTGTCGCCGCGGTCCTGGCTCTCGAAGATGCCGGGCGCTTCGACGCCGACGAGCACGCGCCCGTGCGCGACGGAGAGGGTGGACACCTTCGACAGCTTCTTGCCGCCGTCCGCGTACGCAAGACCCTCGCTCGAGTGCGTCCAGGTCTCGCCGAGGTCGGTCGATCGCCAGATCGCCGAGCCGTGCCACTCACTCGCCGCCGCGGCGTAGAGCGTCCCGTCGCTCTGGTCGAACACCGCGTGGTAGACGGGCCACCCCTCGCAGAGGGGGCCTCGCATCGACCAGGCGCGGCGATCCTCGTCGCTCTCCATGACAAAGCATCCCTTGCGCGTTCCAATTGCCAACACAGTCCGTCCCACGGACCCTCCTTACTCTCTCGATGTCAATCAATTGTTCTACAGGCTCCTGACGGAGTCGATATTGGATCGATCAGAACTTGCCACCGCGCGCGCGGGCGCGGGCCGCAGAGATCGTGTGGGCATCGTGTTCGAGCTCGTCCCGCAGCGGCCTGAGCTCGGTCGGCCCGCCGGCGTGGGCGAGCGCTTCCGAGAGCAGGTGATCGGCGAACCACGGGTTGCGCGGGAGCAGCGGCCCATGTAGGTACGTGCCGTAGGCCCGCCTGTACCGGGCGCCCTCGTGGCCCGATTCGCCGTCATTGCCGAAGCCTGAGACGACCCGGCCGAGCGGCTCTGCTCCCTCGTCGAGGATCGTGCGTCCCGCGTGGTTCTCGAACCCGGCGAGCGTCTGACCGGCCCAGGCACAGTCGAGGAGGACGTCGCCGATCATCCGCCGCTTGTCGGCGATCGTGTGCAGCGGAAGCAGCCCGATCCCCGGCTGCTCGTGACCCGCAACGTCGCGGTAGTACCGCCCGAGCAGCTGGTAGCCGCCACACACGGCGAGGAACGCAGCATCGGACTCGACCGCTTCGCGCAGCGCCGAGGCCTTGCCGGCCAGGTCGTGCGCGACGAGTGCCTGCTCGCGATCCTGGCCGCCGCCGATGTAGAAGAGGTCGATCTCACCGACCGGCACGGCGTCGTGGATGCCGATTGCCTGGACGGCGAGCTCGTGGCCGCGCAACCGCGCGCGCTCGGACAGCACCGCGATGTTGCCGCGGTCGGCATAGATGTTGAGGTAGTCCGGATACAGGTGCCCGACGCGGATCTTCACGCCGCCGTCTCCCAGTAGTTGGTGACGTGGCCGCGCGACGCGACGATCTTCCGCAGCGCGAGCATTGCCGTGTACGTGGGGAGGACGGCCAGGTCGCCACCCGACGGCGTCAGCTCGAGGCCGCGGTCGAGCGCCTTCTCGAGTGACGGCACGACCTCGATCCGGTCGCGCGGAAGGCCTCCGTAGGCGAAGCGAAGCGCCAGCTCGGCGGCGCGCTCGCCGGTCGCGACGAGTGTGTCGAGCCCCTCCAGCAACGGTTCGAAGTCGACGTCCCAGATCCACGAGACGTCGCGGCCGTCGGCGATCTCGTCGTTCAGCGCGATCACCGCAACACGTGGCGTGCTGCCCTCGACGAGTGTCCGCACGACCTCGTTCGCGCCCGCGGGGTTCTTGATCAGCAGCATCAGGAGCTGACGGTCGCCGATGGTGATCCGCTCGAAGCGGCCGAACGCGGCGGAGAACCGTTCCAGTCCGGCCGCGACTTCGTCGATCGGCACTCCGAGCGCCAGCGCGAGTGCACCGGCCCCGACCGCGTTGTAGACGTTGTAGAGCCCCGGAAGCGCGAGTTGCACACGCGTCTCGCCCTCCGGCGCATGCAGTGTGAAGGACGCGCCGTCGAGGCCCTGCAGCTCGATGTCGCGGGCGACGACGTCGAGCGCCGGCCTTGCGTGGCCACAGTTCGGGCACGTGTAGTCGCCGAGATGGCCGACGTAGGCAGCGGCGTAGTCGTACGGCGTGCCGCAGCGCAGGCAGTACTTGGAGTCCGCCGCGTGCTGTAGGGCGGGTCGAGCGCGCCGCGGATCGTCGAGGCCGAACAGCCGCGCGCCGCCGTGCAGGCGCGCGAGGTCGCCGACTTGCGGGTCGTCGCCGTTCAGGACAAGCTTGGCGTCCGGCATTTCGGCGACGGCGTCGCGCCAGCGTACGGCGACGATCTCGAGCTCGCCGTAGCGGTCGAGCTGGTCGCGGAAGAGGTTGCCGAGCAGCAGGGCTTTCGGCCGGACCCGGCGCGCCACCTCCGGGAGCGCGCCCTCGTCGACCTCGAAGAGGCCGAGCTCGGCGCCGCCCGCCCGGAGGAGGGTGGAGGCGACCCCGGAGACGAGGTTCGCGCCGGAGTTGTTGTGCGCCACGCGCATTCGCGGGCGCAGGATCTCGGCGACCATCGCCGTCGTCGTCGTCTTGCCGTTCGTCGCCGAGATCAGCACCGATCCTTGCGGCAGCCTGCCCGCAAGCAGGTCGATCGCATCCGGGTCGAGCTTCCAGAGCAGCTTTCCCGGCAGGGTCGTGCCGCCGCCGCGGCCGGTGAGGCGGGAGACCTTCCCGGCGGCGCGAAGGGCCGCGGATTCGAGGTTGAGCGGGATCGGAAAGCGCACGATTGCGAACCGTAGCCGCCTGTCCCTCGTTCGAGGGAACTTGGAACGCACTCACCCTTCGGGGGGAGGGACGCGACCCGTTCTGTGCGTAGTTTCCGACCGTTCGGGCGATTCCCCTGCGGCAATCAGGGTGGCCCGTCGAAAAATGTTTCTGCGGCTACGCGCTACGGCGCGCGAAAAGGAGAGTGAATGTCTCAGTTGAACGAGCGCGGTGCCAACTCGGAGCGCAACAGCGCTTTGTGGGGCACCGGCGGTCGGGGCGGTGACCGCTCCAGCGTGCTCTGGGGCAAGGGCGGCCGCGGCATGCTCGTTGCAACGATGGTGGTCGCACTCGCGGCTCCGCTCGCTGCCACGGCATCGCCCGGCAAGAACCCGGTTGTCGCTCCTCTTCCCACGATCGCGTCCGCACCCGCGGCGCCGTCCGGTGCTCCGGCGAACGCTCCGGGCGGGAAGACCTGGGTTGCGAAGGGCCTGCTCGACAAGGCCAAGAGCAAGCCGAACGACCGCGTCGACGTCATCATCCAGAGCGCAGACGGTGCTTCCGGCGCCGACAACGCGATGAAGTGGCTCGCCAAGCTGGCGGCCAAGTCTAACGAGCAGGGTGACTTCCAGGGCAATAACCAGAAGTCGCTCGACCTGATCGGCGGGATCAAGGTCTCGGTTCCGGCGAAGTGGCTCGACAAGCTCAAGCAGGTCCCCGGCCTCACGGTGACTCCTGACGCCCTCATCCGGCTGCAGGCGACGCCGACCGCCGCTGCGACCCAGGCCTCGAGCCAGCTCTGGCCCTACGAGTCCGGCAACAGTCAACTGTGGGCCGGCGACCTCGCGCTCTACAAGGGGAAGACCCCTGCGATCGCAATCGTCGACTCAGGCGTGCAGACCCGCGCGGACTTCGGCGACCGCATTATCGCGAGCGTCAACAAGTCGACTCTCACGAGCAACCCGAACGACGAGCGTGGCCACGGAACCTTCGTGGCAGGCATCGCCGCGGGCGCCGCGAGTGACCTGACCGGCGCCGCACCCGTGGCTCCGATCGTCTCGATCAAGGTCCTCGACCAGAACGGCCAGGCGAAGACGTCGGACATCATCGACGCCTGCAAGTGGATCCTCGACAACAAGGCGCAGTACAACATCCGCGTCGCGAACTTCTCGCTCCACTCGAGCTACGGCACGAACTTCTATCGTGACCCGCTCGACCGTGCAGTCGAGAAGCTGTGGTTCAGCGGTGTGGTCGTCGTCGCTGCGGCGGGCAACTACGGTGTTGCGACGGGTCCGTCTGGTGTCAAGTACTCGCCGGGCAACGACCCGTTCGTGATCACCGTCGGCGCAGTCGACCTCGGCAACTCCTCGAGGCCGAACGACGACACGGTCCCGTCCTGGTCGGCCTACGGGTACACCTACGACGGGTTCTACAAGCCGGAGATCGCTGCCCCGGGCCGCTATTTGGTCGGGCCGATCGCACCGGGCTCCACGATCACGTCCCTAAAGGCCGGGAACATGGTGGGCTCCGACCGCATCCAGCTGTCGGGCACGTCCTTCGCCGCGCCGGTGGTCTCCGGAACGGTGGCGCAGATGCTTGCGCGCCATCCGAACTGGTCGCCGGACCAGGTCAAGGGCGCGCTCATGCGCACCGCCCGGAAGGTGTCGAAGAATCCGAAGTCGGCCGGGCTCGGCGAGATCACTGCCAGCCGTGCAGTGACCTCGGCCATCACACCGAACCCGAACGCCGGCCTGAACAGGTTCGTCACAACGGCGGCCGGCTCCACGCTCCCCGCGTTCGACGCGATGAGCTGGGCCAGCGCAGCCCAGGCGAGCATGTCCTGGAACTCCATGTCCTGGGCCGACCAGTCCTGGAGCGACATGTCCTGGGCCGACCAGTCCTGGGCGAGCATGTCCTGGGCGGATCAGTCCTGGAGTGACATGTCGTGGTCTGACATGTCCTGGGCTGACATGTCCTGGGCAGACCTGTCGTCGGAGGACGCTGCCGAAGGGGACGCTGCGAGCGACGTCACCGTCTCCGCAGCCGAACTGGCAGCTGCCGTGACCGACCCCGACCTCGCGGTCCCGGTCGATCCCGGCGTCGCTCCGCTGACCGTGCCGGCGCTCGTGGACGTCACCTCGACGGACACGGCTGCGGGCTCGGTGGTGGACACGACGACCGCCACCACGGACACGACGACCGGCACCACGGACACGACGAGCACGACCGATTCGGTCCCCGCGCCCCCGGCACTGCTGCCGTAGCGAAGGGAACGATCAAGATCGACCCGAGGGCCCGCGCAAGCGGGCCCTCGGTCGTTCTCGAGGCATCACCCGAATGGGGGAACTCCGGGCCGTTCCCCAAATGGGGGATGAGACCTTGGCCCCAGCAGCCGTAACGTCCTATGTGAGTGATGTTCTGCGGCCCCGCGCCTGCGGCGCGGAAGGAGAGTTCTGAATGAGTGCGATCCCGAGCGATCTGCAGCTCGAGACCGAACCGGTCGACCGGACGGGCGAGCGCCGCCATGGCTTGCCTCTGTCGGCGACCATCTACGAATTCGTCATCGCAGTCGCGGCGCTCGCCGCCGCCGTCCCGTTTCTCCTTCGCCTGAACGGCCACACGGCAGGGTGGACGACGTTCGGCATCCTTGCCGCCGGCGCAGCCGCAAGCCACACCTACACGGTGCGCACGGCGAAGGACTCGTCATTCCACACGTCGTGGGTCTTCCTGATCCCGGCCGCGATCCTGCTGCCCCCGGAGCTCGTCGCGCTGCTCGGTGTGGTCATGCACATCCCGGAATGGCTGAAAGAGCGCTTCGCCTGGTACATCCAGACCTTCAACATCTGCAACTACACGCTCGGCAACCTGGCGACGTGGGGCGCGGCGAAGCTCCTGATCGACGCGAACGGCCTGATCCCCGACGAGCACCTTCGCTGGGCCGCCGCCGGCCTCATCGCGTGCGTCGTCGCCGTCGCCGCGAACCATGTCGTGCTCGCGCCGATGGTCACGCTCGCCCGCGGCCACTCGTTGCGCGAGGCCGGCGTCTTCTCCTTCGAGAGCCTCTCGACCGACTTCATCCTCGCGACCCTCGGGCTCGCCGTCGCCGCGTTCTGGAACCTCAACCCGTGGCTGATCCCGTTTGCGGTTGCGCCGCTGCTCCTGATCCATCGCTCGCTTGCGATCCCGCAGCTGCAGGCCGAGGCGCGCGTCGATCCGAAGACCGGCCTCTACAACGCGAGGCACTTCGCGGTCGTGATGCAGGAGGAGCTCGGACGCGCGCAGCGCTTCCAGCGTCCGCTCTCGCTGATCATGGCCGACCTTGACCTGCTGCGCGACATCAACAACACCTACGGGCACCTCGCGGGGGACGCCGTCCTGCGCGGCATCTCGGAAGTCTTCCGCCAGCAGCTCCGCCACTACGACGTCCCCGCACGGTTCGGCGGCGAGGAGTTTTCTATCCTCCTTCCGGAGACGCCGCCCGACCAGGCCTACGAGATCGCCGACCGCATCCGCAGAGCGGTCGCTGCACGCCTCTTCGAGGTCGAGACCTCGAGCGAGCCGATCCGCGCCACGATCTCGATGGGCGTGGCCGGCTTCCCCCGCGACGGCAACGACATGAACGAGCTCGTCCACCAGGCAGACCTGGCCGTCTACCGGGCGAAGCTGCAGGGCCGCAACCGCGTCCTGGACGCCTCGGACGAGCCGCTGCTCGCCCAGCCCGAGAAGCGGGGCCCGCGCCTCGTCTCGCTGCCGGTGCAGCAGAGCGACCCCGTCCGCCCGCTGCCGGCGGCGACGGAGATGATCCCCGAGGTCGAGCGCCGCCAGGCTGCTCGGCCGCACAACGTTCCGGCCCCGCGCTTCTTCTCGGTGCCGAAGCGCCTCGCACTGCTCGTCGGGCTCGTCGGCCTGCTCGGGACCGCCGCCGGCCTGCTCGCGGCGATCTTCGGCCACTCGCAGGACATCGTCGGTCTCGTGACGATCATCATCCTGGTCGGCCTCGGTCAGGTGCTCTCGCTCGAGGTCGAGGAGACGGGATCGATCTCTGTCAGCGCCGTCGGTGCGCTTGCGGCCGCGGCGATCATCGGCCCCCGTGCAGCGATCGCGCTTGCGATCACCATGTCGGCGGTCGAGTGGAGCGCCCGCCGGGCCGTCTTCCACCAGCTGCTCTTCAACGTCGGCGCCCTCTCGCTCGCCTCCCTCGCGGCGGCGGCCATCTTCTCCGTTCACCTCTTCTCCGGCTCGCTCGCCACCGGCGTCTTCGTCGCGTCCGGTCTGCTCGCCGGGCTCGTGTACATGGTCGTGAACATGGGCCTCGTCTCGATCGCCGTCGCGGTCGAGGGACGCGAGAGCCCGATGCGCGTGTGGCGCGAGCGCTTTGCGTGGCTGCTCCCGCACTACGCGGTCTACGGCTTCATCGCGGCCGTCATCTACGAGGCGTACAAGCCGATCGGCGCCTGGGCGATCGTGGTCTTCGCGCTGCCGCTCTTCCTGATGCGCAAGACGCAGGAGGCCTACCTCAAGCACACGCAGCGCTCCGCGCACAAGCTGCGCGAGGCGGCCGAGACGATCCAGACGCAGAACGTGTCGCTCGAGCAGGCGAACCGGCTGCTCAAGGAGCGCTCGACCGCGGCGATGGAGTCTCTGTCGGCGACGGTCGACGCACGCGACGCCTACACCGCGGGTCATTCACGGCGCGTGCAGCAGCTCGCGCTGGCGATCGGCCGCGAGCTCGGGCTCTCGCACGCCGAGCAGGACCTGCTCGG
Source organism: Actinomycetes bacterium (assembly GCA_025964395.1). Lineage (GTDB taxonomy): Bacteria > Actinomycetota > Thermoleophilia > Gaiellales > Gaiellaceae > PALSA-600. The sequence goes on from JAOPYY010000198.1 coordinate 8,404, forward strand.
GCACGCCGCGCTCTTCCACGACATCGGCAAGCTCGGCATCCCGGACGCGATCCTCCTGAAACCGTCGAGTCTGACGGAGGAGGAGTGGGTCGTGATGGCGAGCCACGCCGCCGAGGGCGCGTCAATCATCAACCGGCTCGGGTTCCTGAGCGACGCCGTCCCCGCGATCCGCCACCACCACGAGCGATTCGACGGCCAGGGCTACCCCGACGGTATCTCCGGCGAGGACATCCCGCTCGGCGCGCGGATCATCCACGTGGCGGACGCGTTCGACTCGATGCTCACGACCCGCGTCTACCGCCCGGCCCGCCCGGCGCAGGACGCGCTCCAGGAGCTGCGGCGGATGACCGGATCCCAGATCTGCCCGCGCTGCGTGGGCGCGCTCGACGCGATCGTCGAGACGGAGATGGGCGACCTTACGGTTCACCAGCCGTCGCTCGTCGACTAGCGCGTACTTGCGCTTTTTCTAGCTCGCTCTACCATTCTTGTTGTGGCACGGAAGCAGCCCTACCGGGCAGTTGCCGGCATCAACCCGCAGGCCCTCGCCGAGTTCCAGGCGGGGATCAGACGGCGGTACACCGACGAGCAGATCCTCGAGGCGCTCCGCGCATCGGCGACCCGGCTCGGGCGCTCACCGACGATGAAGGAGTTCGGCGCCGATCCCGAGGCGGGGATGCACCCGCAGACGGTGATCGAGCACTTCGGGACATGGAACGCGGCCAAGCGCGCCGCCGGGCTGATGCCCCGTCGCTTTGCGACGCGTGAGGAGCTGGTCGACCAGCTGCGCCGCCTCGGCGAGGAGCTAGGACGCATCCCGACCGCCCGCGACCTCGACGACCGGCGCGGGACGATGCCGTCGAAGTCGCTCTACTGGCACACGTTCGGTTCGCTGTCGACGGCGCTCCGTGAGGCGGGCTTCGACGTCGCGGTGGGGGAGGAGCGGCTCGAGCGTGCGATCGCGCAGGGCGCGGCGCTTGCTCGTCAGCTCGGCCGGCTGCCGAAGTTCGGCGACTGGCAGGCCGCGCGGCGGGCCGACACCTCGCTGCTCACCGAATGGCAGGTCTACCGCATGTTCGAGGCGCGCCGCGGCGCGTGGGCGACGTTCCAGTACCTCGTCCGCGAGCGCCTGCTCGACGAGGGCGCGAGCGTCGAGGCAGACGGTTCAGTGCTTTAGGCAGCCAGCGCGGCGAGCCGGCTGAGGCAGACCTCGCGCTCCTGCGGGGCGCGCACCGTCGGCAGCGGGTCGAGCTCGACGTACTCGAGGTCGGGGCGGAAGCGCTCCTTGCGAACGATCCTGCCGTCCTTCAGCGCGAGCAGCATGCCCGCGCGCAGCTCCCGCTTCCGAAGCTTCACGGGCAGGTAGCGCTCCAGCACTTCGAGGGCCACCTTGGTCGAGGCGAAGAAGACGCCCTGACGGGCCTCGCCGATCCAAAGGGGCCGGCCGCTGCCGCGCGCGACAAAGACAACCCCGGGCTCGCGCTCGTCGAGCCAGCCCGTCGCCATCGCGCCACGCAGGTGCTCGAGTGCGCGCGCATCGTTCCGGGAGTGGGCGGCGATCGCGAAGATCGCTTCCGAGTCCACGGTCATCCGCGGTTCGGCGCGCGCGCAAGAGTGGGGAGCGAGGATCTCGTCGTCGTTCGTGATGATCCCGTTGTGGATCCCGACCACCGGGCCGTGGCGTACCGGGTGGTTGTTGGCGGCGATCGACGGGTGGCCCTTGGTGTAGTCCCGGACGTGGACGAGGAGCTGGTTGACCTCCTGGGGGACCGAGACGCGGTCGAGCAGCTGCGACGCGGGCGTGCGCTGCTTGACGACGGTGGCGTAGGTATCGCTCGGGCCGCGATAGGCATAGCCGACGGCGTCGGCGCCCCGTTCGGCGATCGCTGCCAGGAGGGCCTGCGCGGCCAGCGTCCGCTCTAGCTCAGAGCTGGGAAGGAGGCTGTATCCGGCAATCCCACACATAGATTGATCGTAGGGTCAAAGACGGACGCTCCGGCCCTTTTGTTGGTTATCGACAAGGAGTCTTTACATCTCAAGGTGTTTCACCTCAAGGCAGCGCCTCCTGCAGCCGATAGGGAGGGGGTGGAACAGCCCGTCACCGAAGCGGTCGTGGACGTCGATGCGTCCGAGCCTGTGCTCGAGCTGCTGCCGGCGCTCGACGTGGTGGACGAGGTCGACGTCGAGGAAGAGCCCGACAACGCGTTCCTGAGCGAGGCGGACCGGCTGCAGACATCCGACCCGCTGAAGCTGTACGTCCGCCAGATCGGCGACGGCCGGCTCCTCACGCCGGCGGAGGAGCGCGAGCTCGCCCGCCGCAAGGATCTCGGGGACGAAGCCGCCAAGCGCCGCCTGATCGAGTGCAACCTGCGCCTCGTGATGTCGATCACGCGTAACTACACGAAGGCCGGCGTCCCGCTGCTCGACCTGATCCAAGAGGGGAACATGGGCCTGATCCGGGCGGTCGAGAAGTTCGATTACAAGATGGGCTACAAGCTTTCGACGTACGCGACGTGGTGGATCCGCCAGGCGGTGACGCGCGCGCTCGCCGACCAGGGCCGCACGATCCGGCTCCCGGTACACGTCGCCGAGCAGGTGCGCCGCGCGATGCGCTCGCGCCGCCAGCTCACCCAGAAGTTCAACCGCGACCCGACGGTCGAGGAGATCGCGAAGGACTCAGGTTTCCCGGTCGAGCGCGTCCGCGAGCTCTTCAGCCTCGTCGAGGATCCCGTTTCGCTCGAGACCCCCGTCGGCGACGGCGAGAGCATGGTCGCCGACCTGATCGAGGACTTGAAGTCCGAGGCGCCCGACACTGCGCACGCAGACAGCGCCCGGTCGCTCGAGCTCGGTGTCGCGATCGAGCGTCTGAAC
>JAOPYY010000231.1 GCA_025964395.1 Actinomycetes bacterium
GTGAAGATGAAACGCTTCATCTTCGGGTTCCAGCGGCGGGTCTGGTGGCCGAAATGAACGCCGGCCTCCAGCAATTCCTTCATGGAAACGACGGGCATGGGAGCCCCTTTCTGCGGTTTCGATTGCGAAGCACCGGCGGCGCCAGGGTGGAAGCCGGGTTAGTCCCGGCCACCGTCCACCGTGGGTTTCCCACCGGGTCGGAGGGATGGAAAGCTCCGGAATGGTACCGGCCCGTGTCTTTTTTCCGCGCTTTCCCGTTGTGGGGACGTGGGAGACGTCCTCGTCGAGCTGCCGGGTGCGCTCTCGGAGCTGGGAGCCGAGCTACGCGCAAACGGGTGGGAGCTGGCCCTCGAAGCGATCGAGGAGGGCCTGACCGACGACGTCATCCCGTCGCTGATGCGGCTCGGCCGCGTCGCCCAGCTCGGAGATATGCCGACATTCATCACCGAGCTCGGTCGCGAGGTCCAGCGGCCGATGCCGGAGCGAATGCGCGTCGGCGGGCCGCTGGCGGCGATCGCGCGCGACCACGCTCGCCAGCGCGAGGCCCTCGGGTTCGCGCCGCGCGAGGTCGTCACGGAGTTCCTGCTCCTGCGGCGTGTGCTGTGGCGCTTCGTCGCCGGGCACCTGACCGGGCTCGGGAGCGGCGACGTGATCGAGATCGAGCGCCGGATCAACGACACGATCGACCGGCTCGTCGTCGAGTGCGTCGTCGCCTACTTCGACCGGGCGACCGCCGAGCTCGCAGACCAGGCGCGGCGCGATCCGCTGACCGGCCTGCTGAACCATCAGGCGTTCTCGGACGTGCTCGCGCTCGAGCTCGAGCGTGCGCGCCGCTACGACCACGGGCTGACGATCGTCTTCTTCGACCTCGACCGGTTCAAGGAGATCAACGACACCTTCGGGCACATGGAAGGTGACCGCGTGCTGCACCGGGTCGGAGACCTCGCGTCGTCGATGCTCCGTGGGTCGGATGTCGCGAGCCGCATGGGCGGCGACGAGTTTGCGGTGCTCCTGCTCGAGACGGACCGGCACGCGGGCGAGCGCTTCCGGCGCCGCCTCGCGGCTGGCGTCATCGACATGATCACGCGCAAGGAACTGCCCGCGGACTTCGCCCTCAGCGCCGGCTGCGCGCACTTCCCGACAAACGCGGCCGACCCGGACGCGCTCCTCCGCCTCGCCGACGCGCGCCAGTACGAGACGAAGCGCCAAGCGCGACTAGGCCAGAAGGGACATGTCCCAGGGACAGTCCCTAGGACATGTCCGAATTAGCCGAGGCGCTCGAGAGCCGCGGCGAGGTCCGGTGGGAGCTCCGAACGCGCTTCGATACGCTCGCCGCTGAACGGATGCGGGAACGACAGCTCTGCCGCGTGCAGGAACTGCCGCGACAACTCAGCGCCGGGGACGCCGTACGTCTGATCGCCGACGACCGGCAGGTCGATCGCCGCGAGGTGCACGCGGATCTGGTGCATGCGGCCCGTCTCGAGCTTCACGCGCAGCAGCGCGTGGCCCGGCCACAGCCGCTCGACCTCGAAATGCGTGATCGCATCCCGCGGTGAGTCCGTGTCCATGGAGACCCGCGTCGGATCGCCACGGTCGCGGCCGATCTGCGCCTCGATGCGACCGGTACGCGAGCGCGGGCGGCCGCGGACGAGCGCGAGATAGGTGCGCTCGAGCGCCCGCTCGCGGACGAGCTCCTGCAGCCGGGCATGTGCCGACTCCGTACGGGCGACCACCATCAGTCCCGATGTGCCGCGGTCGAGCCGGTGCACGATGCCGGGGCGGTCGGGATCACCGCCGGCGATCTTCCCTGCGAGCGCGTGCACAAGCGTCCCCTGCGCGTGACCGTGCCCGGGGTGCACAACGAGGCCCGCGGGCTTGTCGACGACCAGCAAGTGCTCGTCCTGCCACGCGATGGCCGGCTCGGGCGGCGGCGCGACCTCGACGGGAGGTGCGACGGCCGGCACCTCGACCTCCTCCCCTCCTTCGAGGCGAAAGCTCTTCGGCCGCGCGATCCCGTCGACGAGCGCACCCGCCTCGACGGCGCGCTCCGCCGCCGAGCGCGAGCCGAGGTGCGTCGCGAGGAAGCGATCGAGCCGCTCGCCAATCGCCTCAGCAGGAACAGTCATTTTGGACGGCTCCGTCGAGCCTACGCCCGTCATCGCGCGGCGACGTCGAGCGTGCGCTGCGGCGGCCGCGGTTTGCGGTCCGCAGCGATCAGCGCCGCGAGCAGGATCACGACGCCGATGACGATGAAGCTGTCGGCAAGGTTGAACGCCGGCCACCACTTCAGGTCGATGAAGTCCGTCACATGATGCAGCCGGATGCGGTCGACGAGGTTCGAGACACTGCCGCCGATCAGGAGCCCGAGTGCCGCGGGAAGCACCGGATGGCGCGAGCCCGAGCGTGCGAAGAAGACGAGCATCCAGACGACCGCGATGCTGGTGATCACCGTGACGACGGCCGTTGCGCTCGAGAAGAGGCCGAAGGCGATGCCCGAGTTCTGCACGTGATGGATCGACAGCGGGCCCACGACGTGCACCGAGTCGTCGAGCGGGAGCGTCCGCGTGACGACGTGCTTCGTCAGTTGGTCGGCGGCCACCGCCGCGATCGCAACCGTCGTGAGGCCGGCCCATTGCCATGCTCCCGCGCCGAGCGAGCGCTCGGCGACCGAGACCGGCGCCAGACCGTTCGTTTTGGAGCCGACACGAACGTCGGTCACGACGACTCCGTCGAGCCTGCTTCGATCAACTGGAAGTGCGGCGCTGATCGTCGATACAGAGGCGTGTCCACGGGATCGCGGACAAGCGCTCGGCACCGATCGGCTTGCCGCACACCTCACAGATGCCGTACACCCCATCCTCGATGCGCTGAAGCGCAGCGTCGATCTCCACGAGCGTCTCCCGCGCGCCTTCCTCGAGGCCGTCGTCGAGCTCGCGGTCGTACATCGCCGTCGCCGTGTCACCGAGGTGATTGTCCGTGCCGCCTTCGGCGACCTCGCCCAGCTCGTCCGAGATGCTCCCCGGGTTCTCGCGCACGAGGAAGTCGACGGCATGCAGCAGCCGCGCCTTTTCTTCCTCCAGCTTCTTGCGGTACTCCGCGGTGTCGATCGTGCTCACTTCGGCTCCTCTCTCGCGCCGCTCGCCTCTGCGAGCCGCCGCTCGATCTCTGCGGGCCGCATGCCCTCCAGCGCGACAATCTTGTCCCGTGAGGAGCGTCCGGAAACGATCTGAACGTCCTGGGCAGGGAGCGAGAGCGTGTCCACGAGCAACCGGACGACGGCGTCGTTGGCCTTGCCGTCCTCCGGTGCCGCCGCAACGCGCACCTTCCAGCCGGCGCCGTACCGGCCGACAACGACCGAGCGCGCAGCACCCGGCGAAACCCGCAATGTCAGGCGAGCGCTCACGCGCTCAAGGGTAGCGCTGCGGCCTCAGCGCCGACTTGTCACTACCCCCAAGCGAAGTCGCGGGCCGTGCTGGGGCCTTCGTCAGGCTCGTCCGGGACCGACTGCACGGGCGGGAGCTTCGGCGGCTCCTGGGCCTGCGCCGGCTGAACGGCCTGGAACTCCCGGGTGTCGTGACGCTTCGGCCAGTGCTCGGGCGGGGGCTCCGCCACGGGCGACGCCGGCAGCTCATTCCGCGTCTCCTCGACCATCCCGAGCGCGGCCCGGAGCAGCGTCTCGACCCGGCGCACCTCGGTGAACAGCCGCTCGCGCTCGCTCTGGGCACCACGCGTCACGGACCGGGCTTCCTGGTGCGCCTCGGCGATGATCAATTCGGCCTCCCGCTTGGCGGCTTCGCGAATCTCGGTCGACGCTTTCTCAGCTGCGACGAGTGTCGATGCGAGGAGCGACTCGCGCTGCTTCACCTCGGCCAGGGTCTTCTCGACGTCTTCGAGCTTGTCGGTGAGCTCACCACGATCACGCCAGACCTCTTCGAAGCTGTCGGCAATGTCCTCGATCAGCTTCTCGGTCTCGAGCTTCCGATAGCCGCCGAACGTCGAACGTCCGATCTTCACGTGCCTCAGCTCAACTGGTGTGTACCGCATGTCCCTCTCCCTCCCTAGTGCAGGCGCCCGAGGATCGCGAACAGGATCCGCTCGAGCAGGATCAGTGCGAGGACGGCGACCATCGGCGAGAAGTCGAACGGGCCCGCGGAGAACGGCAGGATGCGTCGCCAGAACCGCAGGTAGGGGTCGCACACGTCGTAGAGGAAGCGCTGGACGGGTTTCAGGGAATACGGCAGCTGCACCCAGGACGTGAGGATGTACGCCAAAATCGCCAGGACGTAAACGCCGACGAAGACGTTCACGAACAGCTCGACTTGAGTGATGGCGTCGAGCACCATGGCGCTCCCTTCTGGCCGGAGGCGGTTTTTCCTACGCCTGGTTGAAGAAGCCGCCGCGCTCGAGCAGCGCGGCGCGCTGCTCGGCGGAGACCTCGACGTTGCGCGGGGTGAGGAGGAAGACCTTGTCTGCGACGCGCTGCATGCCGCCGTTCAGCGCGTAGGTCAGCCCGCTCGTGAAGTCGATCAGGCGCTTCGACAGCTCGGTGTCGGCGCTCTGCAGGTTGAGGATCACGGGGATCCCCTGCTTGTACTTGTCGGCGATCTGCTGCGCGTCGTTGAAGCTGCGCGGCAGGACGAGGTGCACCTTGACGCTCGACGGGTTCGGCACCGCCTCGATCTGCGGGCGCATCTCGCGCACGCGGCCCCGCTCCCGCTCGGTGCGGGCGGCAGCCCGGACAGCCGGCACCCGCGTCGTCGGCTGGTCGGCCTCGGATTCGGTCCAGTCGTCGAAATCCTGCTGGCGCCGGCGCGGTGTGAGGCGTCTGACGTTCGGCCGTTCGCTGTAGCTCTGCTCGAGGCTCTCCTCGGCGATGTAGCCGTCCTCGTCCTCCCAGTCGTCATCCTCCTCGGCGATGCCGAAGTAGACGAGCGTGCGTGACCAGAGATCTCCGAGAGCCATTTGCAGGGAATCTTAATCGCGAAACAGGATTGAACCGACGCGGATGTGCGTTGCCCCCTCTTCGGCGGCAACGGCGTAGTCCTGCGTCGTCCCCATCGAGAGCTCCCGCAATCCGTGCTCGGCCGCCAATTCGCGCAGCCGCGCGAACCACGCGCGGGACTGCTCGGGCGTCGAGGCGGCCGGCGGCATGGTCGAAAGCCCCCGCACGTCGTAGCCGAGGTATGCCGGGATCTCCTCAGGGTCGACGCCGCCCTTGGACTCCTCGCTCGCGAGGTTCAGCTGGACGAGGGCCGGCACTTCGAGCCGCCGCGCCGCAGAGTCCGAGTCGAGCGAGTGGACGAGCTCGCAGATGCGGTTGACGATCTTCACCTTGTTCGACTGCAACTGGCCGATGAAGTGCCAGCGGAACGCGTCGCCGTACTCCGCATGTTTCGCCTCGAGGTCCTGTGCGCGGTTCTCCCCCACGACGGTGATCCCGGCCTCGACGAGCGCAGCCATATCGGCGAGCGCGACGTACTTCGTCGCCGCGACGATGGTCACGCTCGGGCCGACCTCCTCCTGGATGCGCGCGAGCCGCTCGCGGATCACCTCAGGCGACTGCACCGATCACTCCCTGGACACCGCGGGCGCGACCGTCACGCCGGTGCGAGAAGAACAGCTGCGGGTAGTCGCGTGTGCAGAGGTCGACGCGCTCGACGCGCTCGACGCCGGCTGCACGAAGGGCACGCTCGGCGGCGCTCCAGAGATCGAGCTTCCCGTCCACGGTCAGGTCGTGGTCGAACAGTCCGGACACCTCCGGCCCGACCTCGTAGCAGCACGGGCCGATCGCCGGCCCAATGACCGCCGCAAGGGAGCCGCTGCCAAGCGCGTGCACACCCGCGGCGACTACCCCCTCCGAAAGCCCGCGCCAACCCGCATGGAGGACCGCAATCGCCCGCGGGCTTTCGGACCGCGTGATCGCGATCGGCAGGCAGTCGGCAGACATGGCGAGCAGCGGTACGCGCGGCTCGTCGGTCCACAAGCCGTCGCCGGGCTCACCTCGTGTGCCCGGGCCGGCGCGGTGCACCGTCGGTGAGTGCACCTGGCGGTTGAACGCAAGCCGCTCGTAGGGCAGGTCGAGCGCCTCGCAGGCGAGCCGACGGTTCTCTTCGACGTTCTCCGCGTCGTCACCGGTCCCGTGCGTCAGGTTGAGCGACGCGTAGACCCCGTCGCTGACGCCGCCGATCCGCGTGGTGAATGCGACGACGTAGCCTGGTTCGTCCCAGAAGATCACGCCAGCTCCTTTGCGCGCGCGAGCAGCTTCTCGCGACTGTTCAGCTCCGGTTGCTTGACGACATCGTCGAGCAGCGCCCGTAGCGTGCGACCGATGGCAGGCCCGGGCTTGTAGCCAATCTCGATCAGGTCATCGCCGCCGATCGCCAGGTCGCGCAACCGGTGCGCGCTCGTCTTCTCGCGCTCGACGACACGCCGGAACTCACGCAGCCGTTCGAGATCCTTTTCGTTCGCGGGCCCCTTGCCGAGCAGGTCCGCCCGCTTGTGGTCGAGCAGGTCAAAGGTCAAACCCGCGCCATAGCGTTGCAGCAGCCGGCGTGCGCGTACCTCGTCCGCGCGACCCGGGTCGAGCATGTGCGCGCGCACGATGCGTACGACGCGCTGGCGAAGATCGGCCGGGTAGCGCAAGCGCTCGAGCGCCGCGTTCGCAAGCTGCGCGCTCACCTGCTCGTGACTGTGCGCCGCGTACCCAGGCTTCGCGTAGTAGTGCAGGCGGTCGTCCGTGCCCCGCCACGCGACGTGCGGCTTGCCGAGATCGTGGAAGAGCGCGGCGAGCCGCACCCGCAGGGGCGCGCCTGACTTGGCCGCAGCCTGGACGACCTCGAACGTGTGCTCGTCGACGGTCATGTCGTGGTAGCGGCTCTCCTGCTCGAAACCGATCGCCGGCCCGAACTCCGGGAGCAGGTGGACGAGCACCCCGGTGTCCCGCGCGAGGCGAAGCGCCTTCGCCGGATGCTTGCCCATCAGCAGCTTCGACAGCTCCCCCATTCCGTCGGCCGCGAGGCCGCCGCCGATCCGCTCGCCCGAGACGTGGCTCACGCTCTCCGCCTCCTCGCGCATCTGCGCGAGCGTCTGCTCGTCCGGGTCGAGGTCGAACTGCGACACGAAGCGCAAGCCGCGCACGAGCCGGAGCGGGTCCTCCGCGAAGCTGTTCGGCGTCACCGTGCGCAAGACACGGCGCTCGAGGTCTGCGCGACCGTTGTGCGGGTCGATGATCGTCCCGTCGGAAAGGTGCCGTGCGATCGCGTTGATCGTGAAGTCGCGCCGGCTCAGGTCATCCTCGACCGATGCGGACGGATCGACGACAATCTCGAAATCGTGGCGGCCGGGACCGGTCGAAACCTCGCGGCGCGGCGGCGCGAGCTCGATCCCCGCCCGCACCTGCTTCCGCACGTCCGGGTCACGCGGAAAGAACCGGACGCCCACCGGCCTGCCCGCGACGACCAGCTCCTCGGCACGCCCGTGCGGCTCGAGGGCAGTGCGCAGGCCCTCGATGTCGACGCCGCGGACGAGGAAATCCGCGTCCTTCGACTCATGCCCGAGCAGTTCGTCGCGCACGGCACCGCCGACGACATAGGCGTCCAGCCCGAGCGACCGGACGTAGTCCTGGACGATAGAGCCCCTAGACGAGAGCGATCGCCTCGATCTCGACCAGCGCGCCCGAGGGCAACTTGGCGACCTCGACGGTCGAGCGTGCCGGCGGCGTGGAGCCGACGTGCTTCGCGTACACCTCGTTCATCCCGGCGAAGTCGTCGAGGTTCTGCAGGAACACGGTCGTCTTGACGAGCTGGCCGAGTGAGCTTCCGGCCTCCTCGAGGATCGCGCGCAGGTTCGCGAACACCTGCTCGGTCTGCGCGCCGATCTCGCCGCCCATCAGATCCTTCTGACCGGGGACCAGCGCGAGCTGGCCCGAGACGAAGACGAAGCCGCCTGCCTTGATCGCCTGCGAGTACGGCGCGCCTTGGAACGGTGCCGGCGCTGCTTCGGTGCGAACGACGTCCTTGCTCACGAGCCCTCCTTGTCATCGGGAACCGGACGGCAAGCCTGACCCAGCGCGGCGCCGACCGCTTTGAAGATTGCTGCGAGCACGTGCTGCGGGTCGGTGCCCTCGACGAGCCGCACGTGCAGGTTCAGGCCGGCGGCGATCGCGAGCTCCTGGAGGAACGTCGAGGCGACGTCCGTGGCGAGCCCGCCGACCCGCTGACCCGAGAAATCGACGTTGGTGACGAGCCGGGGCTGTGGGTCGCGCTCGAGCGCCGCCGACGCGAGCGCCTCGTCGGCAGGCGCAAGCGCCCACCCGCTGCCCGCGTTCGCGGCGAGGCGTTCCCCGAGCGCCGCGCCGAGCGCGCGGCCGGCAGCCGCGACGGCTTCGTCGGTGCTCCCTGGAGCGACTTCCAGCGAGAGCTTGAACCGCGCGGTGCGCGCGAGCTCACCCACGAGATGGTCGAGCACGGGAAGTCCCGTCGCGACGTTCGCGACGCCCTCACGCGCCAGCTCGACGCGCACTCCTGTCTGGGTCTCCGGCATCGCGGCGGAGCGTACCCGGTACGCAAACACGATTTACAACGGTGGGCCGAACGGCCCATTCGCGTCTACCCCTTTCGGGTTACGTTGCGCTCGGGAGGTAAGGGGAGTTGGGAAAGGGGCTGAGCTGCGTTGCGGCGGCGGTCGCGGCGTGCTGCGTCGTGCCGATCGCGTCGGCAGACCGAGTTGTCTCGGTCGGATACCGCACGCCTGCGGCGCTTCACGGCCTGCACGTCGTCTCGCGCGTCGCCGCCCTTCGCACCGCCGAGGTTCGTGTCCCGAACGTGCGGGCGGAGCGTGCGCTTCGCTCCCGCCTCGGAATCCGCTTCGTGGAGCGCACCGTCTCACGCTCTGAGCTGGGCGCACCCTCGGTTCCGCTCGCCGGGACAATCTCGGTTCCCGAGTGGCAGTGGACGGCTGCGCACGCAGACCTCGTGCCGACCTGGGTGCAGCAGGCAGCGCGCGCGATCACGATCGCGGTGATCGACACCGGCGCCGACGTGCTCGCACCGAGCCTGGCAGCGAAGAGCCCGACGACGTGGAACATCGTCAACGGTGCGAGCGCCGTGACCGACTCCGTGGGACACGGAACGTTCGTCGCATCCCTCGCCGCCGGCACGATCTCCGACCCGGCAGGCATGTCGGGCTTCGGCGGCGAGGCTCGACTGATGATCGTGCAGGCAAATCGCGGCGGTACCGGCTTCTCCGACATCGACGAGGCGAACGCGATCGTCTACGCCGTCGATCACTCGGCGAACATCATCAACCTCAGCCTCGGCGGTGCTCAGACCTCCCAGATCGAGCGCAACGCGATCGACTACGCAACGCAGCACGGTGTGCTGATCGTCGCGGCGGCCGGCAACTCGGCAGAGCAAGGCAACCCGACGGTCTACCCCGCAGCGCTGCTCGGTCGCGACGGCCTCGTCGTCGGCGCGTCCAACACCGGCGGCACTCGGGCATCGTTCTCGACCACCGGCTCCTACGTCGATGTGCTTGCTCCCGGTCTCGACGTGCTCGGCGCGCTCGCCTCCGGCATCCCCACCGGGTTCTTCTCGCCTGTTGCCACGCCCGGCGCCAACGGAACGTACGGCTACGGCACGGGCACCTCGTATGCATCTCCCGAGGTCGCCGGCGCAGCCGCGCTCGTCTGGGCCGCGAACCCGAAGCTCGATCCGGCCGGCGTCGCCGCCACACTCGAGGCGACCGCCGGGAGCCAGGGCGTCTGGACGAAGGATCTCGCGTTCGGGGCGATCGACGTTGCCGCGGCGGTACAGCGCGCCGCAGGTGGAGCGCCGCCGACCGTGTCACAGCCCGTCGTCACGACGAAGCCGAAGGCTCAGAAGGCCAAGTCGCGCGCCGTGACCAAGAAGACGAAGCGCGCCCGGCCCTAGCGAGGCTCTGGGTCTTACACCTCGACGCGTTCGATGCGCGCGCCGAGTGCGCGCAACCGCTCGTCGATGCGTTCGTAGCCCTTGTCGATCTGGTACGCGTCGCCGATCGTCGACGTGCCCTCCGCGCAAAGCGCCGCGATCACCATCGCCATGCCGGCGCGAATGTCGGGGCTCGACATCCGCTGCCCGTAGAGCTTTGCCGGGCCGGTCACGACGACGCGGTGCGGGTCGCACAGGATGATGCGCGCGCCCATCGAGACCAGCTTGTCGACAAAGAACAACCGGCTCTCGAACATCTTCTCGAAGATCAGAATCGTTCCCCGCGCCTGGGTCGCGACGATCACCGCGATCGACGTGAGGTCGGCCGGGAAGGCAGGCCATGGGCCGTCCTCGACCTTCGGGATCGCGCCGCCGAGATCGTCGACGACCACGAGTTCCTGGTCGGGCGGCACGCGCACCCAGTCGTCGCCGACCTCGACCTCGATGCCGAGCCGCCGCAAGACCGGCAGCACGGGCCACAGGTCGTCCGGCGAGATCCCCTCGATCGTGATGTCGCCGCCGGTCACGGCCGCCATGCCGATGAAGCTGCCGACCTCAACGTGCTCGGGCGCGATGCTGTACGAGCCGCCGAAGAGGCGCTCGACGCCCGCGACATGCAACACGTTCGAGCCCACACCGTCGATCTTCGCGCCGAGCGACGACAGGAACCGGCAGAGGTCCTGCACATGCGGCTCGCTTGCGGCGTTCGAGATCATCGTCTTGCCCGGCGCGAGCGTTGCCGCCATGACCGCGTTCTCCGTTGCCATCACCGACGCCTCGTCGAGGTGGATGTGCGCGCCACGCAGCGTGCCGCTCAACTCGTAGCGCTCACCGAATTCGAAGCCTGCACCGAGCTCCGCGAACGCGTGGATGTGCGGGTCGAGCCTCCGCCGGCCGATCACGTCACCGCCGGGGGGCGGAACGCTCGCGCGGCCGAGGCGCGAAAGCAGCGGGCCGGCGAGGAGGAACGACGCGCGGATGTGACTGGCGAGCGCTTCGTCGACCTCGTGCGAGATCTCCTGCGCGTGGATGCGCGCTTCGTTCGGCCCGGTCCACTCGACCTCGGCGCCGAGCTGCGACAGCAGGCCCATCATTGTCTCGACGTCGCGAATGCGCGGGAGGTTCGACAAGGTGACCGGCTCGTCCGTCAAGAGACACGCAGCGAGGATCGGCAGCGCGCCGTTCTTGTTCCCGGACGCACGTACGCGGCCGGAGAGCGGGTGGCCCCCTTCAATGACGAATGCGTCCGCCGGTCTGACGATGGTCGAGGCCATGAGCCGCACTATGCTAGCCGCGTGAATCCGACTCGTGAACAAGCATGGGAAACACTCACCCGCTACACGAAGAGCGAGGCGCTGCTGCGCCATGCGCTCGCCGTGGAGGCCTCGACCGCGTGGTACGCGAGGAAGCTCGGCGAGGACGAGGAGCTCTGGCGCGTCACCGCGTTGCTCCACGACTTCGACTACGAGATGCACCCCACGCTCGACAAGCACCCTCAGGACGGGGCGCCGATCCTGCGTGAAGAGGGCTATCCCGAGGAAGTGATCGAGGCTGTCCTCTCGCACGCGAATCACCTGTCGGTGCCTCGTGACACACCGCTCAAGAAGGCGCTCTTCGCCTGCGACGAGCTCTCGGGCTTCGTGCACGCGTGCGGGCTCGTGCGGCCGACGGGGCTCGAGGGGCTCGAGCCGAAGTCGGTCAAGAAGAAGCTGAAGCAGCCGTCGTTCGCCGCAGGTGTCTCGCGCGAGGACGTCTACGAGGGCGCCGAACTGATGGGGCTCGAGCTCGACCAGCACATCGCGAACGTCGTCGAGGCGCTGCAGCCGATCGCGTCCGAGCTCGGACTGCGCTCCGAAGCCGCGTAGCTCGGGCGGTGCTCTACGACCCTCGCGTCCGCGAGCCGCTGATCGACAAAGCCTGGGATCCGGCGCGCGTCCAGGCTGCGATTCGCGGGATCGTCGACGACACGGAGAAGACATTTACGGACGGCTGGCCGACGCACCCGGCCGACAGCGACGGCCCCGACGACGACGTGCGCCGCTTCCGCACGATCTATCTCGGCGGAGCCGGCGTCATCCAGGCGCTCACGGCACTGCAGCGCCGCGGCCTGGCCGAGCTCCGCCGCGATTACGTCCCGTACCTCGAACAGCCGTACGACCCCGACTTTCCCGACGCCGATCACGAGCGAAGCCTCTGGATGGGCGAGACGGGGATCCGGCTCGTCCTGCAACGGCTGGCGCCGTCGCCGGAGAATGCGGATCGACTCGAAGCGCTGATCCGCGGGAACATCCGCGACGAGCGCTGTGAGCTGATGTGGGGCAGCCCCGGGACGATGCTGGCTGCCGATGCGATGCACGAGCTCACCGGCGAGTCGCGCTGGCTCGACCTCTGGCGCGAGAGCGCCAAGTGGCTGCGCGCTCGATGGGATCCGGAGACCGACCTCTGGACGCAGCGGCTCTACGGACGAGCTGACCAGATCGTCGGGCCTGCGCACGGCTTCGCGGGCTGCGTCCTCGCGCTCGCTCCGCAGGCCGACGACAAGGTTCATCGACGCGCTGCGGCTGCGGTGCGCCGATACGCCATCGAGGAGGACGGGCTCGCGAACTGGACACCGGCCACGTCGCACGACGGCCTGCGGAACTCGAGAGGCCAGATCCGCGTGCAGTGGTGTCACGGTTCGCCCGGTATCGTCGCGTCCCTTGCGCGGATGGCACCCGGTGACGACGAGCACGAGCGTCTGCTGCTCGCCGGCGGTGAGTTGACGTGGCGGGCCGGCCCTCTGCCGAAAGGCCCGGGTCTTTGCCACGGGACGGCAGGCAACGGCTACGCGTTCCTCGCGCTCTTCCGACGCACGGGCGACGAACTGTGGCTCGAACGTGCCCGCGCGTTCGCGATGCACGCCGCAGCCCAGGTCGAACGCGCGCGCGAGGAGTTCGGGCAGGGCCGGTACACGCTCTGGACCGGCGATCCCGGAACGGCGGTCTACCTCGCCGACTGCCTCGACGGCGCCGGCGGGCTACCGCTGACCTAGGCCCTCGACGAGACGCTCGAGATCGCTGCCGTCGTTCCACCAACCGACTGACGCGCGGACGAGGCCGGTCCCCGGAAGCTCGCGCACAACGACACCGCGCTCGTACAGCGCGGCGACTGCGTCCGTGGGATCGCCCGGTGGGCGGAACGAGACGAGCGTCGCCTGGCCCGCTTCCGTCACGACGTCGTGCCCCTGCTCGAGCAGCAGTTCGCGGCAGCGCGCCGCCAGTTCGCGCGCGCGATCGAAACGCTCGGGCGGCAGGTCGGTGAGCGCCGCCTCGAGCCCGGCCAGCGACGACGCGGGCATGAACGTCTGGTCGAAGCGCGCCGCACCCGCCTTCGGCTCCCAGGCGCCCTCGGCGATGTCGTAGCTCTCGGCGCTCGCGTACGCGACGAGCCGGGCCGGCAGTGCGTCGGGTTCGCGCACGAAGAGCGCGCCGGTTGCGTCGGTGCCGCAGAGCCACTTCTGTCCGCTCACGGTGTAGTAGTCGGCGGCCGAGGCGTCCTCGTCGATCGCGCCGGCTGCCTGTGCTCCGTCAATCAGCACCGGCACATTCGTCGCCGCGCGCAGCTCACGCCACGGGAAGACCTTGCCGTCGATCCACGAGACGGCAGAGGTCGCGATCAGCCTCGTGCGCGGCGTCACCTGCGCGCGAATCAACTCGAACACGTCGGCCGCGGGCGCGTCGCGCACGCGTGCGATGCGCAACGTCGCTCCCGCTGCGACGAGCGGGCCGGAGAGCCCGAAGTGCTCCGCATCCGTCGTCACCACCTCGTCCCCCTCACCGAGTGAGAGACCTGCGACGACGATCTGCACGCCGCCCGTCGTCGAGTCGGTGAGCGCGACGCGATCCGCCGGCACGCGGATCTGGTCGGCAAGGAGCCCGCGCACGCGCTCGCGCCGCTCCAGCATCGCGTCGAAGTACGCCTTGCCGGCGCGGCCGTTCTCTCCCTCCCAGCGGCGCAGCGCACCTTCCGCATCGAGCGTCGCGCGGGAGAGCGGCCCGAACGTTCCGGCGTTCAAGTACGCGAGCTTGTCCAGTACAGGGAACCGCGCGCGGGCCTGCGGCCAGCTCACGTGACCTCGACCTCGACCGGCGCATGATCGGACAAGAGGCGATCGCCGTCCTGCCGCTGCTCGTCCGGCCAGCGCCGCAGGGGGCTTGCCGCTGCTCCGCGCACGAGGATGTGGTCGATGCCGGGGCCTGACTCGGCGAACCCCCACTCCGGGCTCGTGAGATCGCGCAGCGTGCGCGACCGCGCGGCGCGGACGTTGAAGTCGCCGGCGAGGACGACGACGTCCTCGACCGCGGCCGTCGAGACGGCGAACCACGCGGCGCGCAGCAGCTCGGCATCCGCGAGCCGCTCGTCCGCCGGGTAGCTCGTGCAGTGCAGGTTTGCGACGAGGAGCGTGCGACCGCCGGGCTCCTCGACGCGCAGCGCCTGGACGATCCGGCGCTCCTTCGCCCAGGCGAGCCGCGCGATCGGGCTAAGCTCGAGCGCGCGCGACTGGGTGGCGCGGAAGCGGCGTGGGTTGAGCGTCAGCGTCTCGTGGGCGAGCACCCGCAGCCGCGGCGACACCTGGATCGCATTGCCCTGGCCCGAGAACGCCGACCGCAACAGGCCGTGGTTCGGCTCGGTGAGCCGACGGCCCAGCTCGGCGGTGATCGGCAGCGGGCCGATCGCGGGACGGGCGGCAACGTCACCGGCCGTGAACCGGCCGAGCGCCCACGCCGGCACCTCTTGCAGGCACAGCACGTCGGGGTCGTCCGCTGCGGCGAGCCGGAGCATCTCGTCGAGGAATCCCTCCCGCTGCGGCGGCACGCTGTTGCCGTGGAAGAGGTTCCAGCTCCGGATCAGCACGCGACTAGGCTACTTCTCTCTAGTGCGCGTGCTGCTTGCTGATCCTCCGGCGTTCACGCCCTGGTACGACCACGAGCTCGCCGCCGCGCTGGCGCGCTCGGGCGCCGAGGTTGAGCTCGCGACGTCCCGGTTCCGCTTCGGCGAGCTACCGGAGCCGGACGGCTACCGCCGGAGCGAACGCTTCTATCCGCTCTCGTCTCGCCTCTTCAAACGGTCGCGCCTGCGCCTGCCGCTGAAAGCGCTCGAGCATCTCGAGGTGATGCGGTCCCTTTCCCGCGCGCAGGCCGACGTGCTTCATCTCCAGTGGCTTGCCCTGCCGCAGGCCGATGTCAGGCTCCGCTTCCGCTCGCCGTCCGTCTTCACCGCGCACGACCTGTTGCCGCGCCGCACCTCGTCGCGCCACGACCTGTGGCGGCGGCTGCTCGAACGGTTCGACCGCGTCGTCGTGCACTCCGAGCGGGGACGCGAGACGCTCGGCGAGCTCGGCATCGACGCGCGTGTCATCCCCCACCCGGTCTACCCAAGCACCGCAACGCGTGCCGACGACGGCCGGACGCTGCTCTCGCTCGGCGTGATCCGGCCCTACAAGGGCCTTCCCGATGCGATCGAGGCGACCCGGCGCCTCCCGGACGCACGACTGCTCGTCGCTGGCGACCCGGCGATGCCGCTCGACGGACTGCGTCGCGCCGAGCGAGTCGAGTGGCGGCTCGGGTACCTGTCGCAAGCCGAGCTCGATCGCGCACTGTCGGAGTCGACCGTCGCCGTCTTCCCGTACCGGGCCGAGCTCGATCAGTCCGGTGCGCTCCTCCAGGCACTCGGCGCCGGCGTGCCCGCGGTCGTCTACGACGTCGCGGGTCTCGGCGAGCCGATTCGCGCGTACGGCGCAGGACGCGTCGTGCCGGCGGGTGACGTCGAAGCGCTGACCGAGGCGGTGCGCGAG
>JAOPYY010000237.1 GCA_025964395.1 Actinomycetes bacterium
GAACGCAGACTCGTTGAACACCTTCGACCAGAACTACACGGACACGACCTCGATGGCCCATCTCGGTGCCGGGCCGACCGCCGCCCAGTCGCGCTATTTCATCATCGGTATGGCTCTTCCGTCGCCTGCTGCTAATGCTCTCCAGGGCCGAGAAGCCGTCTTCGCCCTCACCTGGCATGTTTCGACATGACCGACGCCCAGACCACAATCACGAGGAAGCCCGACGGTTCCGACGAACAGAGGCCAATGGAGACGTCAGAGCACGCCGTTGCCGAGCCGCCGACAGGCGATATCGGTGCGCCCACGACCCCCACACGCGGCGGTTCGTTGCACCTCGTGGGCCGGATCCTTTCCTGGATTCTCGTGGCCGCTGCATCGATCGTCGCGGTCTCGCTGCTCGCCGTCACGATCGGCCCGAAGTTCTTCCCCTACCAGGCGCTCGTCGTCCGGTCCGGATCGATGTCACCGACAATCAAGACGGGTTCCATCGTCTTCTACGAGAAGGTGAACGCGGACAAGGTCAAGGTCGGAGACATCATCGTTTTTGACAAGCCCGGCCAGACCAATGAAAAGGTGACCCACCGCGTCTTCAAGATCTCGAATGGATCAACGGGCCGGTACTTCACGACAAAGGGCGATGCGAACGGCGCGCCCGACTCATGGCGGGTGCCGGCTGTAGGCACTGGTTGGGTCTCGGCGTTCCACATCCCCGCGATCGGCTACGCGCTCGCGGCGCTGCAATCGACGTTGGCCCGCTTGCTGCTCCTCGTGATCCCAGCGCTCGCGCTCGGTGCCATCACCCTCTACGAGATCTGGCGCGAACGAGGGCGAGAGGCGTAGGCGTGAGACACAGCGCCCTGCGGCGGGCGGTTGGTGCAGGCGTCGTTCTCGCGGCGTGTGCGTTGTTGCTGGGAAACAGCGTCATCGGAACCACCTTCGCACTCTTCAACGGTGAGACGGCGAACGCCAATTCGGCGTTCGCCGGCGGTTGGATCGGAGCGCCGTCGGCAGCGACCGCGACCGCGAGCGGGTACGACGTCGGGCTGGCGTGGACGCCCGGAACCCACGGGCCCGTCACAGGACAACAGCTCTACGGCGTCGACAACACAACGAGCTCGAACTGCTCCATGGCCTACTCACTGCTCGCGACGATGGCGCTCGCCTCGACGGCTGCGTACACCGATTCAAGCCGAGGAACCGCGGCGAACAACGGAAACTGGTTCTGCTACCGACTGGTGAGCACCTCGGCGACGTCGTGGACCAGCTCGCTTGACCTTTCCGCCGTGCAGCTCGGTTTGGTCACGACCGGCGTGCAGATCACGAACGGCGGCGGCACGGCGAACACCATCCAGAAGAACGACACGATCAAGCTGACGTTCAATCAGCGAACGAACCTTGGCACGGGCAACATCAAGGTATGCGTCTACACCACCGGGGCGATCTTGCTCGGCGACACGCAGAGCGGAAACGCCTGCGGGACGGCCGCCGACGGCTTCACCGTCGGGAAGCTGACGATGGCCGGCGCGACGATCGCCAGCGGTGTGGCATACAACTCCTCGACGGTGGCCCTCTCGACGTCCGCACCGTGGACGATGACGATCACGCTGGCGGGCACGAACGGCACGTCGGCCATGACGGGCACGCCGACCTGGACGCTCAACGGCTCGTCGAGCATCCTGTCGTTCGCGACGACACACCAGGCGCCGATGTGCAGCGCCGCGACGTCGAACTGCCGGCCGACGACGTCGACCAACTTCTGAGCGGCGGTCGAACATGGCCGGGAACGAGGGCCGCATGACCGAGCCCGGCATGCAGAAACAGGCCCCCCGCATGCACCGGTACCGCGGCCGCTGGCTTCACCTCGCCCTGGGCTTGCTCATCGCCGTACTCGCGGTCGCGTGGGCGGGGCAGCGAGCCCAGGGGGGAGTGCTCGACAACCTCGACTCGCGGTTACAGGATGCCGGCGCGGGCTCGGTCGCCGCGCTCGTCACCGTCGAGGCCGAGCAGCTCTCAGCGCTCCGTGCAATCACCTTTACGCAGGGCGTGGCTCAGGCCGTCGCGACCACTGATCCTGCGGCGATCAACCGCCTGGTCACACCGTTGCAGGCGAACTCGAACGTGCCGATGGTCGACATCGTTCGGCCGGACGGGCAAGTGCTGTTCGCGGTTCGCTCGAAGGGCGCGCCGCGGCCCGCAGCGAGCCACAGGGGCATGAGCGCGATCGGCCAGTCTGTCAGGGAGGCGCGCGGCCCGCGCGGCGGGCGGTTCACGGAGGTCGTCATCTTCAAGACCGGCCCGGCATTCGTAACGATCGGCCCGCTGATGATCGGTAACAAGGCGGTCGGCGTCGTACTCGTGATGACGCCGCTCGCGGACGTCCTCGGCCGCATCTCGCAGCAGGTCCGGGCGGATCTGACCGCGTACACAGGTGACGGCGTTCCGATCGCCACGACGGCGCTCGCGGATCCTCCAACGCTCGACCGCGACACGGCCCGTCGGCTGATCGGCGGCGGGGCCGTGGTCAGGCGCTACATCCACGGGGATGATCGCGAAGCGCTCGGCCGGCTGATCGTCGATCACCAGCCCGACGCCGTGCTCGGCGTTTCGCTCACGGACAACAGCCCCGCGACCGGACGTGCCGTCATGCTGTTTGCTGCGCTCGGGCTGATCGCAACGGTGACGATCATGGCGACGTTCTGGGCGCGGATCGCAAACCGGGAGCGGCAGTGACGCGCGCTCTCCTTGTCGCCGCCGCTGCGCTGTTGACATTCGTCGCCAGCGAAGAGGTCGCGAGCGCGGCGAGCAGGCCAACGATTGCTCGCCCGAACCCGGGGTTCGTCAGCATCCAGATCGACTATGTCAACGCGTTGCACTCCGCATCGGGCGGAATCGCCACGCTGCCGGCGCTCGATCCTGCGGTGATCGACCAGGCCGTCGCAGACCAGCAGTACCTCGCCTATGCGCACCGCGACGACCTCGGCGGATTCGTCTCAGCGCCGATCGGCCGGTATGCGTTGTCGAGCGGTGGGCATGACGTCGTCGGCCAGTCGAGCGGTAAGAGTCCGGTCCCGAAGTTCGACGAAGCGGCGAGCGGCAACGTGCAGGCGTTCGCGTTCACAGGCCAACCGCCGGCGACGCCGCCGGAGTCAGGTCAGCAGCCGGTACCCGGGCTCGGCGTCCCGCCACCGGTGCCGACTCCAACGAACAACAACACCACCCCGCCCCCGAATCAGGGCTTCGGCGGCCGCCCGACGACGACCACCACCGTCTCGACGACGACCGAGGCGACGACGACGAGCGAGAAGCCGACGACCACTGAGCCGAGGACGACAACACGCCCTACGACGACCACTCCAACGACGACCACTGCGCCGACAACGACAACCACTCCGACGACCACGACGACGCCGACAACAACCACCGGTGGCGGATCTCCGCCGCCACCTCCCCCGGTCGGCAACACCTGCGGAACGATCGGCCTCTCGATCGACAGCAACCTGGCCGGGTGCCGGATCTACGCGGTCAACATGGCGCCCGGTGACTCGGCGTTCGAGGTGATGACGATCCGCAACGAGGCGGATGTGCCAGTCACGCTTTCATTGCGCGCGAGCGGCACGACCAATCGGCTGTGGAACGACCTCCAGATGGGCGTCTGGGAGGTTGGCACCCCGGCACCTTCGCCGCTGCCCGCTCTGCTCTGGTGGACGGTGCAGGACAACCAGCTGACGACGCTGCAGCCCAGCCAGTCGGTCAGGTACCACATCGAGCTCGCGTTGCCGGCCAGTGCCGGAAACGCCGACCAGGGATATGCGGCGATCATCGACTTCCACTGGCACGCTCAGGGCTGAATGTCGGCTAGCCATGCGTTCGAAACCCCCCATCCGAGGCATTGACCGCCGCAGACGGCACTAGGTAAAACAGTCATAGCCCTGCAAGGCCCTTCTTGCGGATCCGGGCTGGGCACCTGCGGCCAGATGAAGCTCACTCACCCCATTGCGGACGGGATTGGATGGTCTGCGCGGAGTTCGCGCGCCGTGAAGCTGCTCGCAACCGTTCTTCTGATCGCCGCCTTCGGGATCCTCCACGTCTCGTCGGCACTGGCACTCGCTACTCCGACGTCGACTGTCCTTCAGGTGACGCCGACGACGGCGGGACCAGGGCAGCAGATCACGTTCACCGCGACCGTCACCGGAGCGACCACCCCTCTCGGCACCGTGCAATTCGCAAGCGCACCGACCTCGAGTCCATCGCGGTTCATAGGAATCCTCGACCCTGTTGTCGTCACGGGCGTGGGTAACTCGCTTACGGATTCGACCGCGACATTGACCACCACCATGCCGGCGGGCACGTACCTCGTGAGGGCCACGTTCCTCGCGTGGGACACCTCCGCGTTCACGAAGTCGATCTCGAACCTCGTCAACCTCGCGGTCGGCAACGTCGAGATCCACAACACGACAACCACACTGTCGGCAACACCCCGCACGGCGGTCGACGGTCAACCCGAGACCTTGACCGCCACCGTCGTCACCAACGACGGGAGCGGGATCGTGCCAACGGGAACCGTTACCTTCTGGGACAACGGCCTCCAACTGGCCTCCGCCACCCTCGTAGGCGGTGTGGCAACCGTCCTGGTGGGCGGCTTCGGATCGGTCACCCACTCGATCAGCGCAACGTACGCCGGCACCAGCTTCCTCAATGGCTCAACGCCGGTCCAGATCACCGGTTCGACGGGAACCGCGACCGTCCAAGGACCGCCTCTCCCGCAGGAGACGCACACGGCGATTACCGTCGCCGTGAGTCCCACCGCGATTCACACCGGCGATACCGTGACGATCCGCGCGCACGTAACCCAGACCGGCGGCGCGTTGCTTCCGCTCGGAGCACCCGACCTGGTGACCTTCAACACTCCCACTGGGACATTCGTGGGAGAAGCACATCTCGACTCGAACGGCGACGCCGTCGTGACGAAGGGAGGCTGGGCCGCCGACCTCGCTCACCCGATCGTGGTCATCCAAGCGTCGTACGCCGGCGACGCCTTCACGCTTTCATCTCAGGCGAGCGCGGATCTGCCCGTCGTGCCCCCCGCTGTGTCTACCCACCTAACACTTGGCGGAGATACAACCGCAGACTTCAGCGACCCGGCGACGCTTACGGCAACACTCGTCGATGCGAACGGCCACACGGTCTCGGGCAAGGACATCACGTTCAACGTCGGCGACCAGCCCTGTCACGGCATGACCGATGAGAACGGCGTCGCCGTCTGTCACGTTGTCGTCTCCGACGCAGTCGCGACGAATGTCACAGCGAACTTTGCGGGCGACCTGTACGCCCTCCCCGCGCAGGCGACTGCCGCGTTCAGCGTCACGCCGGAGGAAACGACGCTCACCGCGTCGATCACCGGCGGCCTGACGATGACGACGCTGAACGCCACACTCCTGGCAGACGGGACGACCCCGATCGTAGGGCAGGAGATCGAATTCAATCTCGGTGGTCAGATTTGCACGACGGTACTCAGCGATGGCAGCGGCCATGCGCATTGCTCTGTCGAGTCGTTGTCCGGGCAAACGAGCGCATTCCTGACGGCATCGTTCGCAGGCACCGCTTCCTACAAGGCCGCCGACTTCCGGGCCCTCGTCACGCTTCAGATCCCGACGACCACCACTACCGGCACGGGGCCGATCCTGAGCGGCGCGAGGGTCACGCTCACCGGGACACTTTTCGCAGGGTCAACTCCAATCGACGGTCGCACGCTTCACCTCTCCGTGGGGTCACTTACGTGCGACGGGCTAACGAATGCAGCGGGCGTCGCGACGTGCACCGTTCCGGGGACGACGCCGCTCGGCCCGGCGACGACGAGCGCGGTCTTCGACGGGGTCGGGCTGTACCTCCCATCCAACGCGACTTCGACCACGGCACTGCTCTATGCATTTGCCAATGGCAGCGGCACCTTCGTCGTCGGCGATCAGAGCGCGACCGGGGCCGTCACCTTCTGGGGCTCGAAGTGGTCGAAGCTCAACCGCGTCAGCGGTGGGGCTGCGCCGGATGCGTTCAAGGGTTTCGCACTCGTTGCGCCGATCGCGTGCAACAGCCTCTTCCGCTGGACGACCGGTCCGGGAAACAGCCCCGACCCGCCGGCCGGGCCGCTGCCGACTTACATGGCCGTGCTCGTGACGAGCTCCGTGACGAAGTCCAACGCGTCGATCTCCGGCACGACGACCCACATCGTGATCGTGAAGACGGACGCGGGCTACAAGAACGACCCGGGCCACGCGGGCACCGGCACGTTCGTCGCGACCGTCTGCTGATCGTCCGCTAGAAGACGGGCGTCTCGCGCCAGGTGCCCCACACCTCGCGCAGCGCGTCGCACATCTCGCCCATCGTCACGTAGGCGCGCGACGCATCCATGATCGGGCCCATCAGGTTCCGATCCTCGTGCGCCGCGTCCTCCTTCAGACGCGCGAGCGCAGCCTCGACCGCGGCCGAATCACGCCGCCCGCGCAGCTCGCCCACGCGAGCGATCTGCTCGGTCTCGAGCACGGGGTCGACACGGTGTATCTCAACCTCAGGTTGACCTTCAGTCTGGTAGCGGTTGACGCCGACGATCACGCGCTGCTCCGACTCGACCTCGCGCTGGTACTGGAAGGCCGCGTCGGCGATCTCGGCCTGGAAGAAGTTTTGCTTGATCGCGGCCACCACCCCGCCGAACTGCTCGATTCGGTCGAAGTACTCATAGGCTTGCCGCTCGAGCTCGTTGGTCAGATGCTCGACGTAGTAGGAGCCGCCAAGCGGATCGATCGTGTTCACGACTCCGGTCTCGTGCGCGATCACCTGCTGGGTGCGCAGCGCAATCCGGACCGCATCCTCGGTTGGCAGCGCCAGCGCCTCGTCCCAGGAGTTGGTGTGCATCGACTGGGTCCCGCCCAGCACGCCGGCCAGCGCCTCGATCGCCGTGCGCACCACGTTCACCTCCGGCTGCTGCGCCGTCAGCGACACCCCGGCGGTCTGGGTGTGGAAGCGCATCAGCCACGACTTCGGATCCTTCGCGCCGTACTTGTCGCGCATCAGCGTCGCCCAGATGCGACGCGCGGCGCGGTACTTCGCGATCTCCTCGAAGAAGTCGAGATGCGCGTTGAAAAAGAACGAGAGACGCGGCGCAAAATCGTCGATATCGAGGCCCCGCTCGAGCGCCCACTCGACGTACGTGAAGCCATCGGCGAGCGTGAACGCGAGCTCCTGCGCGGCGGTCGAACCCGCCTCTCGAATGTGGTAGCCGCTGATCGAGATCGGATGCCAGAGCGGCATCTCCGTCGAGCAGAACTCGACCATGTCCGTAACGAGCCGCATGCTCGGCTCCGGAGGAAATATGTACTCCTTCTGCGCGATGTACTCCTTGAGAATGTCCGTCTGGATCGTCCCGCGCAGCTTGTCCCGCGACACGCCCTGCTCCTCACCGACGCACGCGTAGTACGCGAGCAGGATCGCGGCCGGCGAGTTGATCGTCATCGACGTCGAAACCTCGCCGAGCGGGATGCCCGCGAACAGCGTCTCCATGTCGGCGAGCGAATCGATCGCGACGCCCTCACGCCCAACCTCACCTAGAGATCGAGGGTTGTCCGAGTCGTAGCCCATGAGCGTCGGCATGTCGAACGCCGTCGACAACCCCGTCTGCCCGTGCTCGAGCAGGTAGCGAAAGCGCTCGTTCGTCTCCGCCGCTGTGCCGAAGCCCGCGAACTGCCGCATCGTCCACAGCCGGCCGCGGTACATCGACGGATACACACCCCGCGTGAACGGAAACGCACCCGGATATCCGAGGTCGCGGTCGTGGTCGACCGCGACGTCGTCCGCCGTGTAGAGCGGGTCGTTCTCGATCCCCGACATCGTCGAGAAGAGCTCGCCCCGACGCTCGGGAATCGCGTCGTACGAGGAGGCCTTCCACCGCTCGGACCCTGCTGATTTCCCGGGTTCTTCCGTCGTCGCCATGAGCGGATCGTACTCCCAGCACCCGCTTTCCTTGTTGTAAGGCGCAGAACCCATCCCCCAATGGAGGGGTAGTCGGTGTGAATCGGGTTAGAGGTGCCGCGCGGCTCTGTTGAGGGAGCGATTCCTGCCGATATGTCGCGTGAGGAGACCGTGCTTCGGCGCGGGCGACAAAACCTATGGATTACCCGAACTTCCTGCGGCGTTCGAAGGCCGGCCACATCGGTTCATCGGCCCCTGCCGCGAAGTCGATCGGGTTCCAGGTTGTCCTCCTCCTCGTCGGTGCCGCGATCCTCCTCACCTTCGCGGGTGCGACGCTCACGTCCAGAGGCCCCTTCGGCCACGGACACTCCTCGGCACGGCCGCTTCCGAGCTGGCCCGAGTCGAACACGCTCGTTGCCCAGCAGAACCACACCGACGCACGTGCATCGTTGACGGTCCGCTTCCGGCCCGGCACATCGACCGCAGTGCAGCGTCGCCTCCTTGCCCGCTTCGGCGCCGAGGAGACCAGCACGGTCGGACAGCTCGGACTGCACATCATCGCGGTCGACCCGTCTAAGGCTCAAGCTCTGCTTGATGCTTTGCGCTCTTCGCGGACGGTGTCGACGGCGACGCCCGACGACGTCCGCCAGGTCGCGGGTGGGACATCCGCGACGGCGATCGCCGGCCAGTGGGCGTTGAAGAAGATCGGCGCGGCGACCGCACAGAACGTCAAGTCGAAGCGCAACGTGACGATCGCGGTGCTCGACACCGGCGTCGACGGGTCGGCGCTCGCCGGTCACCTCGTCGCCGGACACTCCGCGCTCGCCGGGTCGAACGCGTCGACAGATCCGAACGGACACGGCACGTGGATGGCGAGCATCGCGCTCGCCGCCGATCCGGCAGCCCACGTGATGCCCGTGCAGGTCCTGAACGCACACGGGCTCGGCAAGGACAGCGACATCATCGAAGGCCTCGTCTGGGCCGCCGACCACCATGCGAACGTGATCGCGATGAGCTTCGCCGGGACGGGCTTTAGCCCGGACTTGCAGAAGGCGATCGACTATGCCTGGGCGAAGGGCGCGGTCGTCGTCGCGGCGACGGGCAACTCCGGCTCAGCCGCCCCGACCTACCCGGCAGGCGACGCGAAGGTCGTCGGCGTCTCGGCGACCGATGCGCACGACCGCCTCTGGTCGGACAGCAACTACGGGTCAGACACGTTCCTCGCCGCTCCCGGCGTCGACGTCGTCGCTGCCACGTCGTGC
>JAOPYY010000252.1 GCA_025964395.1 Actinomycetes bacterium
CGATCAAGTTCACGCCCAGCAACGGTCATGTCGACGTGCGTCTCACCCCGCATCCAGAGATGATCCGCATCGAAGTGTCAGACACAGGAATCGGAATCCCCGACGTGGAGCGCGAGCGGCTCTTCGAGCGCTTCTTCCGCGCGCAGTCGGCGCTCGAGCGGCAGATCCAGGGCACCGGCCTCGGTCTCTACATCTCGAAGGCGATCGTCGACGCCCATGACGGGCGCATCGGCGTGACCAGCACACCGGGCACGGGCACGACCTTCGTCGTCGAATTGCCGGTGACCACGTGACCGACGCTCCGCTCGTGCTGTGCGCCGATGACGACGAGGACATCCTCTCGCTGGTCTCCCTGCGCCTCCGGCGGGCCGGCTTCGAAGTCGCGACCGCCGCCGACGGCGACGAAGCGGTGACGATCGCGCGCGCGCGGCGTCCCGTGCTCGCCGTGCTCGACGTGATGATGCCGAAGCGAACGGGCTACGAAGTCCTCGCCGCGTTGCGCGCCGACGAGACGCTGCGCGAGATGAAGGTGATCCTGCTCTCGGCCCGCGTGCAGGAGGGTGACGTGGCCCGTGGGATGGACGCGGGAGCGGACGCGTACCTCGCGAAGCCGTTCAAGGCACAGGATCTCGTCTCGGCGGTCCAGGAGCTGCTGGCGAACTAAAGGTTTCTACGTCTGCGTCTTGCGGTAGCGGTAGCCGAACCCGCGCACCGTTTCGATCGGCGCCTCGTCCGGGGCGTCCGGCACGAGCTTCCGTCGCAGGTAGCCGACGTAGAGCTTTACCTGGTCGCCCGAGACGCCGTAGGGGTCACCCCAGACGAGCTCGAGCAGCTGGTCGCGCGACAGCACCTGGTTCGGGTTCTGCACGAAGGCGGCGAGCAGCTTGAACTCGAGCGGCGTCAGCTGGACGTCGCGACCCTGGACGACGACGCGGCGCTGCGCGTAGTCGATCTCGGTGAAATCGTCCTGGTAGGCCTCGAGCACCTCTGACTTGCCGCCCGTCCGCCGCAGGAGCGCCTGGACACGAGCGAGCAGCTCCTGCCTCCCGAACGGCTTCGCGACGTAGTCGTCGGCACCGGCGGAGAGGCCGCGCACTTTCTCGAGCTCCTGCGTGCGGGCGGTCAGCATGATCACGGGCACGTCGGAGAGGTCGCGGATGCGCTCGAGGGTCTGGTACCCGTCGAGATCCGGCATCGTCACGTCCAGGATCACGAGGGCGGGCGCATTGGAAAACAAGTGCCTGAGCGCCGCGCGGCCGTTCTCAGCCTCGTCGACGGTGTACCCGGCACGCTCGAGCAGCTCGCGAACAAGCGTCCTGATGTCCTCGTCGTCGTCGACGACGAGCACCCGTGGGCGGGGATTCATACGGGGTTCATACCATCCGGGAAGCCTAATCCCTGCGGCGACCGTCGATTCTTGGTCTGTGGCCCGCGTCCTTATCTGTGAACCGCACGACGACATCAGCGCTCTGCTCGAGCTCGTCGTTCGCCGTCTCGGTCATGAGCCGGTCGCCTTCCTCGGCGGTGACGTCGACCACATCGGCGTCGACGCTGCAGTGATCGAGCCCGGCGAGGCCTCGGCCCTGCAAGCTGCGCGCAGCCTCCGGGCCCGGAACGTGCCGGTGCTCTTCACGAGCATCTACCCGCCCGATGCCGAGGCGCTCGAGCTGGAGCCGGCGGCCTATCTCGTCAAGCCGTTCCCGCTCTACGCGCTCGAACGTGAACTCGAGGCTGCGCTTTCGCTCACGCTCGCGCGTGATGCCGCAGCCGTTGCTGCCCTCTAGAGCTCCGCGTTCGCATCAGGCTAGGCTTGTCGCGTGCGTCGGACATGGCTCGGGGTCGTGATCGTGATCGTCGCGGTGGGTGTTGGCGTCGTGGTCGCCACTTTCTCGCGAGGTGGGGAGAAAGCACCGAAGCCGTACACGCCGCCCGCCGCGTCGCAGCAGTTCGGTGACGACGCCGACCTGATGCGCCGGCTGGAGCGCAAGAAGCTCCTGCAGCGCCAGGCGAACAGCCAGCACCGATGAACAGCCTGTCCCGGCGCGAGCTCTTGAAGCGCGGCGCGGTGGCCCTCGCGGCCGGCAACATCTACTCGCTGCTCGACGGTCTCGCATCCGCGCCGGCCCGTGCTGCGGTCAGCGCGGCCCGCTCACGCGAGCAATACCTCATGCCGGGGCTGAAGGTCGTGCGCGAGCTCCAGATCGAGGTGATCGTCCCGCCGCTCCACCATCGCATCGTCACCGCGCGCGTGCGCATCCCACGGGCGCGGCTGCAAGCGGCCGAGAAGCAGCTCGAGCGCTCGCTCGCGACGCTCGAAGCGCGGTACCCGTCCTCGCCGGCGGGGCTCGGCGTGACCGTGGCGTGGGGGCTGCCGTACTTCCGCCGCTTCGTACCCAAGCTCGCCGATGGACGTCGCTTCCCCGCGTACCTGCCGGCCGATCTGCATGCGTCGAAGACGGCGCGCGAGCGGGTCGCCGCCGTGATCGACGCCGAGCCCTTCGCGAGCGATGGAACAGCGCTCGTGCTTGGCACCGACGATGTCGTCTTCCTTCTGCGCAGTGACAGCGTCGAGCACATCGACGATGCGCAGCGCGCATTGCTTGCAGGGGGGCTCTTCGACGTGACCAGCGTGCGCAACGGATTCGTCGGCGGCGGGTTCAGCGAGGGGCCTGGCCTCGCGAAGCAGATGGCGCTCGCCGCCGGCGTCCCGGGCGCCGATCTGATCGTCGACGGCGTGCAGATGTTCCTCGGGTTCACCTCGACGCAGAAGGCGGCGATGGCGCCCGACCGGATCGCGAGCTTCGAGACGCTGCCCGGTCACACCGACCAGACGCCGGGGAGCTTCTGGAGCGGCGGCGCCGCGATGCACGTGTCGCACCTCGACGAAGATCTTGAGCGCTGGTGGGACACCTTCCCCTTCACGGACCAGCTGCGCGCGATGACGCGTCCGGGGCTGACCGTGCCGGACAAGACCTACACGATCGCGGAGGACGTCACACGGGTCGAGACCGCCAAGGACGTGCATGCCGACCTCGCGGCCTTCGGCGGTGTCGGTCACAGCGCGACGCTGCAAACGGTGACGCGGCTGCAGGCGGACACGCGTGACGCCTACGGCGTCGTGCGACCGCGCGGGACGGCAATCGTGCAGCGCGCAGACTTCAACACGCTCGACAATCCGTTCGCACAACCCGCGTCCTCAGCGACACCGTCGGCGGGCGTGCACTTCGTCGCCTTCGCGCCGACCACGGGGCTGTTCAACCGTGCGCGGCGCGCGATGGACGGTGCGCTCGGCGACGGTTCGAAGCTCGCGATTGATCCGCGCGCAGAGGCACAGGGCTTCAACTCGTTCGTCCATGCGACGCACCGCCAGAACTTCATCGCGCCGCCGCGGGCACACCGCTCGTTCCCGCTTGCGGGCCTCGCTACGACGCGCGCGTGATTTTGAGCGAGCCACTCCAGGACATCGTGTCCAGGCAGTGGTCGGCCGTGCGGTAGCCCTCGTAGGGTTTCGTCGGCACGGAGCAGTCGAGGCTCGGCGCGTAGCTGTCGCCGGGGCCGGGGACGCCGGTGCCGACGGGCATGGTCAGCGAGGCACCGCGCTTCAGTGACTGCAGCTTCTTCGTCGCGACGACGACATGCGCTGTCAGCTGGTCGGTGCGCACGTTGAGCGAGCACTGCGCTGCTACCGGCACGGCGAAGGGCGGAGCGGTCAGCGCAAACGCGACCGACTTCTCCCCGTTGACGATCGAGAGCTGCGGCGACCCGGCGGTGACGAGCGCGTCGCCACACGACGACTGGGCGACCCAGCCCTCGGGTGCCTGATCGAGCGGGAGGCCACACGCGTCCTTGACGTGCGTTCCGTCGATGCGCGAGCCGTCGATGCGGGTCGGCGCGGCGAGGATCGACTTGCCGCCGGGGCGGAAGCGGGGCCAGGAGGTCGACCACACCATCGTCGCCGTGACGTCCACCTGCTCGGCCGAGTCGCAGGCGCCGCTGTCCTGGATGTTTTGCTTCTGGTCGACCTGGTGCTCGGTGCCGCTGCCCTGGAAGGTCAGCGTGTAGGTCGGTGCGGGTGCGGCGATCGCGCCTGCGGCAGCAACAGCGGCCGACGCGGCAACGAGGAAGAAGCCGAGGCGCATCTCCGTCCTTCTACCAGTCGTTACAGGTCTTGTGGGGACTAATCGATACGTGCCTAACTAATGTTCAGGAGGCTCGTCTGACGGATTTGATGGATGAATCGGGTCATGTGTGCGAACGCGCCCGATTCTGGGCGTCCTTGCGGCTGGACGGCGAGCTTTCCGAGCTCGAGGGCGCGTTGCTGGACGCGCATCTGGCGCGCTGCACCGGCTGCCAGGCGGTCGTCGAGCGCTTCGGCGCGTCGACGACGGCGCTGCGAACCGCGACGCTCGAGCACATCGCCCCGGTTGCCGTCGACCTCCCTCGGTCGCCGCGCCGCCTGCTCGCGACGGTCGCCGTGGCCGCCGTCCTCGTGCTGGGCGTGATCGCCGGTGGCTTCGTCAGCGGACAGCTGCCGAGCAATGCAGCGAAGGCCCCGCATGTCGTCGCGGTCGTCGCCAACTTCGAGACGCCCGACCAGATCAGGCGTCTGCGGCGCACAACGCTGCTGAACACGCGCAAGCTGCCGCGCGATATCGCCGCCGAGCCCGTCTAACGGAGGTATTGGCGGCACACAGTTGTGCCGCCAAGCCCTCGTCTACGATCGTCTCGTGGCGGTGAGGCCGGAGACCGATCGGTGGGAGGCGCTGTACGCCGCACGCACGCGTGGCGACGTCGGCGACGGGATCGCGGCCGTGCTCGGCCTCCTCGGCGTCCCGGACGTGATCTCGTTCGCGGGCGGCTTCCCCGATCCGCAGACGTTTCCGCGCGAGCGTGTCTCGGCGCTGCTCGGGGAGTTTGCGGCGACGGGCGAGGCCACCGCGTTCCAGTACGCGCCGACGCGCGGCCTCGCGGGCACGCTCGAGGCGTTCGCTGACCGCATCGAGACGTTGCAGGGCCGCCGTCCAGCCGGCGACGAGCTCGTGATCACGAGTGGTGCGATCGAAGCGCTGGAGCTCGTCGGCAAGTCGTTCCTCGACGCCGGCGATCTCGTCGTCGTCGAAGGCCCGACATATCTGGGAGCGATTCAGGCGTTCCGAGGCTTCGAGACGACGATCGACGCCGTGCCGCTCGATGAGGAAGGCCTGCAGGTCGATGAGCTGGAGCGGCGACTCGAGCGCGGGCTCCGGCCGAAGCTCGTCTACACGATTCCCGATCACCAGAACCCCGCCGGCGTGACGCTGTCGGCCGAACGTCGCACGCTGCTCGTCGAGCTCGCGCGCAAGCGCGGTTTCCTGATCATCGAGGACGTGGCCTACCGCGAGCTCGGGTTCGCTGGGCAGGCGTCGCCGAGCCTCTGGTCGCTTGCCCCGGACGTCGTCGTGCAGGCGGGCACGACGTCGAAGACGCTGTTTCCGGGCGTGCGGCTCGGCTGGGCGATCGCTCCGGCGGAGGTTGCCGCGCGACTGGTCTCGGCGAAGCAGACGACCGACCAGTGCGCGGGAGCGCTCGGCCAGCGCATGTTCGAGGAGTTCCATCGCCGCGGGTGGATCGACGAGCAGCTCGCGTGGTCGCGCGCGCTCTACGAGCGCAAGTGCGCGCGCCTGCTCGCGGCGCTCGAGCACTCGATGCCTGACAGCGCGCGGTGGACGGCACCGCTCGGCGGCTTCTTCTCGTGGCTGACGCTTCCGAACGTGGACACGACCGAGCTCGCGCAACGCGCGGTCGAGCGCAGCGTCGGGATCGTGCCCGGCTCGCTGTTCTTCCCCGACGGGCGCGGCGCCGACAGCGTGCGCCTCTCGTTCAGCCTTGTCGAGGAGGCACAGATCGACGAAGGCATCGAGCGGGTCGCCGCTCTCCTGGACTAGAGGCTCGCACCCGCCGCGCTCAGTTGCGGGGCAGAAACGCCGATACTGGCGGTATGCGCCTGCGGAACCTCTGGCCGAGCCTTGGCCGGTTCGACCTACTCGTTCTCGGCCTCGTGATCGTCGTGTCCCCGGCCCTGCTGGTCGCCGAACGGCTGTCCCACCGGGAGCTCCAGTCGCTGCAGGTGATCGGGCTGGTCGCGGCCGTCTCACTGCTGGTGTTCGGGCGGGTCGCGGCCTCGCTCCGGGAAGGCGGGCGGCTCCGGGACAAGATCGGCGCGCAGAACGAACGGCTCGCCGAAGCCGCCGCGATCGTCGAGTCGACCGAAGACTCGATCGCTGCACCACGCTCGACGGAACGATCCTCAGCTGGAACCGCGCTTCAGAGCGGCTCTACGGGTACACCGCCGCCGAGATGATCGGCCGGCGGATCCACAAGATCATCGAGCCTGAGCGTCATGCGGCCGTAGACGCGACACTCGCCGCGATCGCAGGGGGCGAGCTCATAGAGCCGCACGAGTCAACCGGCGTACGCAAGGACGGCTCGATCATCCCCGTCGCGCTGACGGTGTCGCTCGTGCGTGGCGCCGACGGCATCGTCCGTGGCATCTCGACAATCGCTCGCGACATCTCCGACCGTCGAGCGGCGGAGGCGGAGCGTGAAGCGCTCCTGCTCGAGCTCGCCGAGCAGAACGATCGTCTGCGGGAGCTCGACCGGATGAAGGACGATTTCGTCGCCTCCGTGTCGCACGAATTGCGGACCCCGCTCACCTCGATTCGGGGCTACCTCGAGCTCGTTCGTGAAGACGCCGGCCTCGACGAGGAGCAGGACCGGATGCTCGCCATCGTCGATTGCAACGCAGGCCGTCTGCTCGAGCTCGTCACCGACCTCCTATTCATCGCCGAGGTCGACGCCGGCAAGCTCACGTTGGACCTGATTCCTGTGCAGCTCGGGGATGTCGCAGCCGAGTCAGTCGAAGCTGCAGGCCCGCGTGCTGACACAGCGGAGATCGAGCTGCACCTCGACGCCGACAGTGAGCTCGTCGTCGACGGGGACCGCACGCGGCTCGCGCAGGTCTTCGACAACCTGATCTCGAACGCGATCAAGTTCACGCCGGCGGGCGGGCGCGTCGACGTGCGCGTTTTCCGGTCGGACGCGACCGCAGTCGTCGAAGTCTCCGACACGGGGATCGGGATTTCCGAGGACGACCGGCTGCACCTCTTCGAACGCTTCTTCCGCACGAGCGGCGCCATTCGCGCTGCCGTGCAGGGAACGGGTCTCGGCCTCGCGATCGTCGGGGCGATCACGGCCAGCCACGGCGGCACCGTCAGCGTCGAAAGCTCGGCACGCGGAGGGACCACGTTCCTCGTCTCGCTGCCGCTAGCAACGGCCCAGCTCGTCTGAGCCTGTCGCCCGGACTACCGGAGTCAGTTCCGGCCGATCCCGAAGTGCGCGGGGCCGAACCACGTCGCCAGGTGGTCCCAGTGCCGCAGCTCCCAGTTAACCCAGGGGCATGGTTCGACCCCGCCTACGGACAACCTAAGCTGAATCAACGACCGACCGCAATGGGTCTTCCAGGCCCAAGCGCCCTCGTGTTCAGCAGACACTGACGCGACCCGCCGAGGTCAGCCTGTCCCGTTGTGGAAAACCGGTCACTTCGGGGCCGTTAGTCTCGCCCGCGGCGGGGTCGCGACTCCCTTGGCCGACGTTAGCCGCGTTCTGTGCGGTGGTGCGCGGCTGAGTCGGGGGCATGGCGACCCCGCCGACTCCTATGCCCGTGCGCCCTGAAAGGCGCAACACGCAATCTCGCCAGGACGCAGATCGGGAAGCGCGCTTCGACGCGCAGCGCCGGGCCACGCTGCGGAACGACGTCAGGGCACTAAGGGCGCGACACCGATCGGGGCGTCGCCACTCGAGAAAACAAAAGCCCCACATTTGCGGGGCTTTTCAAAGGCTGCGGGACTAGGACTCGAACCTAGACTACCGGATTCAGAGTCCGGCGTCCTACCATTAGACGATCCCGCAGAGCGGCCGC
Source organism: Actinomycetes bacterium (assembly GCA_025964395.1). Lineage (GTDB taxonomy): Bacteria > Actinomycetota > Thermoleophilia > Gaiellales > Gaiellaceae > PALSA-600. The sequence goes on from JAOPYY010000252.1 coordinate 7,958, forward strand.
ATTGTAGCCGCAGCGCCAAAAATCGGCTCTCCTAGAGCTCGAGCT
>JAOPYY010000267.1 GCA_025964395.1 Actinomycetes bacterium
CAATGAGCTCATTTTCTAACCTGCCCACGGCCGAAGGCCTCGGCTCCGTCTCGGGTGCGCCGAACCTGCCGAGAGGATTCACCGACACGTTCACGAGCCGGTACGTCGACACGGGTGAGCTGCGCCAGCACGCGGTCATTGGGGGGGATGGGCCGCCTTTGCTGCTGATCCATGGCTGGCCGCAGACCTGGTACGCCTGGCGGATGGTGATGCCGGGGCTAGCGAGGGACTTCGAGGTCATCGCGGTCGACCAGCGCGGCATCGGGCTCTCCGATAAGCCCCGGGGCGGCTATGACACCGGCACCCTCGCGAACGACCTCGTCGCGCTGATGGATGCGCTCGGTCACCAGCACTTCGCGGTGTATGGGACCGACACCGGTATGCCGACCGCCTACGCGCTGGCGGCCGACCACCCCGACCGGCTCGAGCGCCTGGTGCTCTCGGAGGCGCCCCTCGTGGGCATAGATCCTTCACCGCCCATGCTCGGGCTTCCCGAGCCGCTCAATGAACGGTTCTGGCACCTTGCCTTCAACCAGCTGCGCGAGGTGAACGAGCAGCTCGTCTCCGGACGGGAAAACATCTTCTTCCGCGCCAAGTTCGACGCGGCGGCGGGGAAGAACAAGCTGCCCGACGACCTAGTGTCCTACTACGTCGAAATGGTCGCTGGCGACCCAGACGCGTTGCGGGGCAGCTTCGAGTGGTACAGAGCGCTCAACACCACGATCGCCCAAAACGAACAGCGCAAGAACCGTCGCTTGACCCTCCCCGTTCTCGCGATGGGCGGCGAGGAAAGCTTTGGCGAAGCGATCGGGGAGCGGGTGAGAGAGGTCGCGGACAACGTCCAGACCGTGGTCCTCCGCGGCGCCGGCCACTGGGTCGCCGAACAGGCTCCCGAGGAGATGCTGGGCGCGCTTACTGCGTTCCTGGCCCCGTACCGTGACGCGCCGCCGCCCGCGGCGCCCGACGGTGGGTCCTGATCGCCTCCGCGAGCTCAGAGGGCATTGTCTCGCGTGGCCGAGCCCCTCGCTGACGCCAAAGCTCCATAATCGGCTCCATACCCAACGCACGCGGCTGAACCTGCAAGTCGACGTGAACACAAAAGCCCCGACACGCGGGGCTTTTGCAGAGCCCTCTAACGGACTCGAACCGTTGACCCCCTCCTTCCATGCGCTCCGAAGCGGCGGAGTGCCCGCAGGCGAAGGCCGCGCGGCTGCGTAACACGTGCGTGCGTTTAGCGGCGAGCGGCCTGATCGCGGAGCGGCAACACGACGCTCAATGCTGTGCCGGCACCCGGCGGGCTCGTCAGACGCATCGTTCCGCCAATGGCCTCGACGCGGTCTTTCAGGCCGAGCAGTCCCGAGCCCTCGGCTGGGTCCGCGCCACCACGCCCGTCGTCGCGAACCTCCACACGAAGGGCACCGCCGTCAGCGGCCACCGCGACGTCCACAACCGGGGTATCCGCGTACTTGGCTGCGTTCGTCAACGACTCCGAGACGACGTAGTAGGCCGTCACCTCCACCGGCTCCGGAAAGCGACCATCAGCGCGACAATCGAGGTTGACGCGGAGCGGCGAGCCGGCAACGAGGCGCTTGAGCGCCGGCGTCAGGCCGTCCTCCGAGAGCCCGGCCGGATGGACCCCGAGGGCGATCTCGCGGAGCTCATCGAGCGCGGCCGTGAGGCCGTCTACGACGCGGTCCAGCTCGCTTCGGTGCTGCTCGAGCTCCTCGGGAACTGTCGCCTGCGCCGCGCGCAACGCGAGCGCGAGCGAAACCAGTTGCTGCTGCGCGCCGTCGTGCAAGTCGCGTTCGATCTGGCGCCGGGTCGCGTCGGCCGTGGCCACGATTCGGGCGCGTGAGGCGTCCAGCTCGGCGCGGCCCTCGGCGTTGGCGATTGCCGTCGCGAGGATCTCCGTGAACTTCGCCAGTCGGCCTTCGAAGTCAGCCGGCAGCGGCTCGGTTTCGCGCGAGCCGACGGCCATTACGCCCCAGAGAGTTCCGTCGACGACGACGGGGACGCCGACCGCGGACCGCGCGCCTACGGCCCGTGCAGCGGCCGCGGCCGGGCCCTGCGCGGGCCGGGTGTAGTCGGCGCGCGCCGGGAGGCCGGTTCGGTAGACCTGCGCGATCGCGCCGCTGTCACCCTCGACGGGCCAGCTCCTCCCGATCGGGCCGAGGTAGGCGTCGGAAGTTGCAAGCACGGTTGCGGTGCCGTTGGCGTCGTAGCGGAGCAGCACGCTGATGGGGGCGTTGAACATCCGTGCCACCTCGTCTCGGACGACGTCGAACACATGGTGCGGAGTCCCCCCCTCGGCGACGAGCGTCGCCACCCGTCGCAGCGCCCCCTGTTCGTCGGCGAGCTGCGCGAGCTGCTCGCGTGCCTCGCTGTTTGCGATCGCCGTCGCGAAGAGCTCCGCGAACTCGGCCAGTCGCCGCTCGGTGTCGCGGGGCAGCGGCCGCTCACTCTTCGAAACGGCTGCCAACACGCCCCAGAGGCGGCCCTCCACGGTGATCGGGGCTCCTACCGACGAACGAGTGCCCATCTGGCGGGCGACCTCGGGCATCTCACCTGGCGCTTCCGCATAGCTGTCGACGCGTCCGGGCCTGCCGGTCTCGAAAATCAGGCCCGAAACGGTGCCTTCGAGCGCGTAGCGGGTGCCGAGGTTGCTGTAGCCGCCCTCGGTCGTCCAACCGCTTACCGCAGTGACACTCCCGTCTGCCTCGTAGCGCGTGAGAACGGCGCCGTCCGCTGCAATCAATGCCGCCACCTCCGCGCTCACGGCCTCGAACACCTCCGCCGGTGGTGCACCCGCTGCAACCACTGTCGCGACGCGGCGCAACGCCGCCTGCTCGTCCGCCAGCACCGTCAGCGCCTCGCCGCTTTCGGCGTTCGCGATCGCCGTCGCCAGGAGCTCGGTGAACTCCGTGAGCCGTTCCTCCGTGCTGGCAGGCAACGACTGCTCAGTGGCCGAGGAGATGCCGACCAACCCCCAGAGCCGACCCTCGACGAGGATCGGCGCGCCAACTACCGAGACCCAACCGAGATCGCGGATGACGGCCGGGAGCGAACGGAAGGCCTCCGCGTTCACATCGACCCGCCCAGGCCGGCGCCTCTCGCCAATAAGGCTCCCGACCGTACCCTTGACAAGAGGGTAACGCGCTCCAACGGGGACGTACCCGTCAGTTCGACTCCACTTGCCGATCATTGTCAGCTCGTCGTCCGTCTCGTAGCGGCTGAGAGCTGCGGCATTCGCACCGGGAAACAGCTGACCAATTTCAGTTACCACCGCCTCGAACACCTCGGCCGGGGGCGCGCCTCGCGCCACTAGCGTCGCGACCCGCCGCAATGCCGCCTGTTCCTCCGCGAGCCGTGTGCGCTCATCCTGGGCCTGGCTGTTGGCGATCGCGGTTGCCACCAACTCGGTGAACTCCGCGAGCCGATCCTCGGCATGATCGGGGAGCGGCGCGTCCGGCGACGACATTCCGATGGCTCCCCAGATAGAGCCGTTGACGATGATCGGGGCTCCCGCAGTCGCGTTGAGCCTGGATTCACGAGCTCCGGCGGCGAGCGCGCCGGGAAGGTTTGTATAGTCCTCGACCCGAGCCGGGCGGCCGGTCCGTTTTACCTGCGCGACCATCGACTGGCCGTCGAGCGGCCAGCGCGTTCCCGGCCGGACCACGTCCGGACGGTCGCTAACCGTCGCGATGACCGTCATCATGCCGTCGCTGTCGTAGCGATAGACCTCGACCATCGGCATGTGCATGACCTGAGCGACCTCTTGCGCGACGGCTGAGAACACCTCCGCCGAGGGCGCGCCCGACGCCACGAGGGTCGCGACGCGGCGCAACGCGGCCTGCTCCTTCACGAGCCGGTGCAGCCCGACGCTATCCTCGTTGCGCGGATCCGCCCGCGGGGCGGATGTGCTCATCGAGTCACGGTAGCCCATAATCGTTGCTATGAGCACGAGCGCGACCCGGGTCGTGCTGGCCGACGACGAGGTTCTCATGCGCGAAGGTCTCGCCGGCCTGCTCGAGCGTTCCGGGTTCGAGGTTGTGGGTCAGTCCGGGAACGCGTCCGAGCTGATCGACGCGGTGCGCGAGCTTCGGCCCGACCTCGTGATCGTCGACATTCGCATGCCGCCCACGCACACGACCGAGGGCCTCGAAGCCGCCGAGGCGATCCGCGCGGAATTTCCGGATACCGCCGTCGTCGCTCTCTCCGCGCATGTGCAGGTGGAGCGCGCGACCGCGTTGCTCGCGAGCGGCGCGCGGACCGGCTACCTGCTCAAGAGCCGTGTCACGGACGTCGAGGATTTCGTCGACACGCTCGAGCGGATCGTCAAGGGCGCCTCGGTCGTTGATCCCGCGCTCGTCCAGGAGCTCGTTGCAGCACGCGGCGAACGGGACCCGCTCGACGTCCTCTCGCCGCGCGAGCGGGAGGTGCTCGCCCTGATGGCCGAGGGCCGCTCGAACGCCGGGATTGCGCACACGCTGTGGATTACCGAATCGACCGTCGAGAAGCACGTCCATGCCATCCTCAGGAAGCTCCGTTTGCCTGCGGGGGAGGACGATCAGCGCCGCGTGCTCGCGGTGGTCACGTACCTCAACGCGCGCTAGCGTCCTCAATCGACTGGACCGCCGGCAAGGCGCAGGACCGCGGACGCCGCCAGCTGAGCCTTGGGAATGAATCCCGACGCCGGGCTCGCCGCAAGCTCCTCGGTGCACTCGCTCTGCGCATGGGTGGAGATCAGGATCACCGTGCCGCCCAGCCGCCGTGCGAGGTCGAAGCCACTCTCGCCACCGAGGCGGATGTCGACCAGCACGACATCCGGCCGAAGCTCCTCCTCAAGTCGCAGCGCGTCGGCGGTCGTCGTCGCAACCCCGACAACCGCCACGCCTTCACGCTCAAGCAGCAGGCGCGCGGCGTCCAGGAAAGGTTGGTTGTCATCAACGATGAGACAGCGAAGCTGCACCCGGTCAGCGTTCCTTGAGGTGCGCCGGCGCGCATCGCGGGGAGCTGGAATCGTTAGTAGCCGCCGTACCCGCCCCCGCCCTGCGCCTGCGAGCGAGGGGCGACCCTATCGCCCGCCGGGGAGACCTGAACCAAGAGCCGCCGAACGCGTTGATCCCCTCGCCGTTCGTGTCGCCCGGCTTCTTGTCATTCACGAAGGTGTACAGCGGGTGCCCGTTGTAGGTGAGTTGGCTGATCCCGTCAGGGCGAGCCGTCGTTCCGACGTCCGAGGGCTTGGCGCCGCTGCCGACCAGCGGAGTGCCGCGGACAGAGAGCGGCGGCCAGTTGACCGCGCAGGCGCAGGCGCCGGTGCAGGCGCTTATCGTGCCCGAGTCTCGCTCGAAGAGATACAGCGTGCGCCCTCGCCGGTCGACGAGGACGTCGCTGAGTCCGGTGCTCGCGACTCCGACACTCGCGGGGCGTCCATTGTTCGTTGTCGGCAGTGCGTGCGACGCGTTGCCGCCGCAGCCGGCAATAGCAGCACTGCGAGCGGCAACGCGCCGAGGAGGGAACGCGCCGAGGAGGGGCAGTGATGTGCGGCCCAACATGTCCCACTCATGGTCGCTCGCGGACGCACGCAGCACATCACGGCAGCCCGGAACCGCTGTTAGCGGGTAACCGCAGTAACGACTTGCGGCTTGTCGCGATGCGCTGCGCGAGCCTCGCCGCGACGCTGTCGTGGTGACACACCGCGTTCGCCCTCGGCTAACCAAGGAGCTTCCATGCGACTGAATGCCCGGACCCGCACCATGGGAGACATGGAACTCGACTCCCAGAAGATCGTCATCCTCGGCGGAACGTCGGGCATCGGCCTCGCGACAGCCCAGCTCGCCGCGGCCGAGGGCGCGACGGTCGTCGTCGCTTCGAGCAACGTCGAGCGCCTGGACGCGGCGCTCGCGACTCTGCCTGTCAACGCCGAGGGCCACGCGCTCGATGTTCGCTGCGAGGAGGAGATCCGCGAATTCTTCGAGCGGCTCGGCGAGTTCGACCACCTCGCCTACACCGCGGGTGAGTCGCTGCCCCTCGGCCTGATCGCCGCGACCGACCTGGAGACGGCCCGGCGCGCACTAGAGATCCGTTTCTGGGGCGCGTATGCCGCGGTCAAGCACGCGGCTCCGCGCTTGCGCTCGGGCGGCTCGATCGTCCTCAGCTCCGGCATCGCGAGCGCCCGCCCGCAGGCGACCTGGACCGTCGCCTCGAGCGTTTGCGGCGCTGTCGAGGCACTCACGCGAGCGCTCGCCGTGGAGCTCGCACCGATCCGCGTCAACGCCGTCGCGCCCGGTGTCGTGCGCAGCAACCTCTGGCGCGACATGAGCGAGGACGACCGCTCGGCCATGTACGCCTCACTCGCGCAAGCACTCCCAGCTGGTCGCGCGGGCGAGGTCGACGACGTCGCCGAGACCTTCCTCTACCTGATGCGCAGCGGCTACAGCACCGGCACCGTCGTCACGATCGACGGCGGCTCGGTCTTGGTCTGAGATGTCGAGGATCTTGATCACCGGCTCGGCCGGAGGGCTCGGCCGCGAAACCGCGAGACTCCTGGTTGGCGCGGGCCACGAGGTGGTCCTGCACGCCCGCGACGAAGGACGGACGCGGGAGGCGCTCGCCGGCGTTCCGGGCGCGGCCGCGGCCCTCGCGGGCGACCTCGCCTCGATCGCACGGACGACCGAGCTTGCGCACCGGGCAAACGAGAGCGGCGCGTTCGACGCTGTCATTCACAACGCGGGCATTGGCTACCGCGAGCCCCGCCGAATCGAAACCGTGGACGGCCTGGCGCACGTCTTCCAGGTCAACGTGCTCGCTCCCTATTTGCTCACCGCGCTCGTGCGCCGTCCCGCCCGACTCATCTACCTGAGCTCCGGCGTGCACCGCGCCGGCAACGCGGGCCTCGACGACCTCCAATGGGGACAGCGGCCGTGGGACGGCTACCAGGCCTACACCGACTCCAAGCTCTTCGACGCCGTCCTCGCCGCCGCGGTCGCGCGCCGCTGGCCGGACGTCGTCGGCACCTCGGTCGATCCGGGCTGGGTCAAAACGAAAATGGGAGGCCCCACCGCCCCCGGCGAAATCGGCCCCGGAACCGAAACACAGGCCTGGCTCGCCGTGAGTGACGGCTCGCTTGCGCTCCGAAGCGGCGGCCACTTCCACCACCGACAACTGCGGCAGACCCACTCAGGGGTTTCCGACCACGCAGTCCAGGACGGCCTACTCGCGGCCTGCCACGGCCTTACCGGCCAAGCACTCGTGACGAATTCGCCGCGAGCTGACCATGAAACTGAAAGGAAGCGACACTCACATGCCTCGTGAACTGCTGATCAAAGGCGGCCATGTCGTCGTCTGAGCGCGGCCCCTCGCGCGCCCCCGTAGCGCTTCGCGTCAACGGGTCGCTACGAGATGTCGACCTCGAGCCGCGCACGAGTCTCCTTGACGCTCTCCGCGAGCATCTACAGCTGACAGGCTCGAAAAAGGGATGCGACCAGGGAACGTGTGGCGCCTGCACGGTCTGGGTCGACGGGCGGCGTGTTCTCGCCTGTCTGACGCTCGCAGTCACCTGCGAAG
>JAOPYY010000281.1 GCA_025964395.1 Actinomycetes bacterium
CCTTCCGCCTGCAGGAGCGCCGCGAGCAAAAGCCCGAGTAACAGGATCCCGATGCCGCGGCCGGCGGCTGTCGATAGCAGCCTCATCAGAAGCGGAAGTAGATGAAGGGAGCGACGCCTTCGGGACCGAGGGTGTTGATCGTGACCAGCGCGACCGCGAAACACGTCGCCTGCGCGGGGACCGGCAGCCGCTGGAAGCCACGCAGCGCGGCTCCGACCGCACCGGGCCTGACGTACTGGCCGAGGATGCCGACGAGGATCGCGAGCACGACCGACGTCGTGACGAGCGGCGATGCCTGGCCCCACGCGGTGAAGAGCCGCGCGATCACGTCGCCCGCGCGGCCGAACGAGTCGGCGCGGAAGAAGATCCAGCCGAAGCAGACGACGTGGAACGTCAAGATGCGGCCGAACCACTTGGCCGCCACAGACGTCGGGCGCCAGCCCGTCGCGCGCTCGATCGACAGGCCGAGCCCGTGGATGCCGCCCCAGACGACGAACGTCCACGCGGCGCCGTGCCAGAGGCCGCCGAGCAGCATGGTCAGCATCAGGTTGCGATAGGTGAGCAGCCTCCCTTTCCGGTTGCCGCCGAGCGGGATGTAGAGGTAGTCGCGCAACCAGCGCGACAGCGTCATGTGCCACCTCCGCCAGAAGTCCTGGAGCGAGACGGCCGCGTACGGCGAGTTGAAGTTCTGCGGGAACTGGAAGCCGAGCAGCAGCGCGATCCCGATCGCGATGTTCGTGTAGCCGCAGAAGTCCGCGAAGATCTGCACCGCGTAGCCGTAGATCGCGACGAGCACTTCGAGCGACGAATGCCGGTTCGGCGCCGCGAAGACGTCGTCGACGATGTTCGTCGCGAGGTGGTTCGCGATCACGACCTTCAGGAAGAGGCCGCTGACGATCAGGAAGAACGCGCGCGAGACGTCGACCTTGCGCGGGTCGCGCTCGTCCTCGAGCTGCGGCAGCAGCTCGCTCGCACGCACGATCGGCCCGGCGACAAGGTGCGGGAAGAACGCCTGGAAGACCGCGAAGCGCGCCAGCGACGCGGGAACGAGCTCGCCGCGATAGGTGTCGACGACGTACGAGATCGCCATGAAGGTGTAGAACGAGATCCCGACCGGCAGCACGACGTTCGCGATCCACGACGTACCTGCGACGTTGTCCGTCGTGCTCAGGAAGAAGTTCGCGTACTTGAAGTAGCCGAGCAGGCCGAGGTCGAATGCGATCGCTAGAGCGAGGAACGACTTGCGCGCGACCACGCCGCGCGCGCGGTAGATCGCGACCGCGAGCACGTGGTTGACGATCGTCGATGCGAACAGCAGGAAGACGAAGCGCCAGTCCCACCACGCATAGAACACGTAGCTCGCGAGCAGGATCCAGGCCCGCCACGCGCGCTGATGGGGCATCAGCGCCCACGAGACGGGCAGCACGATCATGAAGAAGACCGCGAAGGTGACGGTCGGGAAGAGCACGGGCCTACAGGGTGATACGCAGCGTCAGGCGGCGGACGGCGAGCGAGCCGGCCGCGTCCTTGGCGACCACCTTGAGCACGTACGTGCCCGGCTTGGCAAGCGGCTTGCCGATGATTCGTCCGTCTGCCTCGAGGTGGATCCCCTTCGGCGCATGCGCGAGCAGCGACCAGCGGTACGGCGCAAGCCCGAGCGTTGCGCGCAGCTTCACTCCATACAGCTTGCCGCGGCGAGCCGGCGGCAACGCCGTCGTCACCACCTGCACGGGCTTCAGCGCGACCTTGTCGTCGATCAGCGTGTTGTGGATCAACGTCGCCATCGCGTTCGCTCCATCCTGCAGGAGGTGCAGGCCGTCCGACTGGAACCAATCGGGGTGGCTGCGCGAGTACACGTTCCAGTCGATCACGGTCAACTCGGGGTGATGCTGTGCCGCGGCCTCGATGTTGTCGTTCATGTTGATGTAGCCGTGGTGCGCGGCGCGTAGCGTCAGCCACCAGACGTGCTTAACGCCAGCGAGCTTGAACGCACTGAGCGCGTCTTCGATGTTCTGCGCGTACTGGTCCTCGAAGTCGTTGTAACCGACCGAGACGACCACGTTCGGACCGAGCTGTGAGCCCATCGAGTTCGCAAGCTGGACGACGCTCGGCGGGCGCACCCCGTTCACCGGGCAGCCTTCACCCTCGACCCGGCGGCAGGGAGCGACTTCGAGGTCCATGTCGACGCCCTGCTTGACGATCCCGATGGCGCTGTCCGTGTTGCCGATCGCATCCGCGACCGAGTCGCCGATCAGCGTCACGTGCTGCACGTCCCGCGCGCCTGCGTGCGCGATCGAGGCGCTGAGCGCCAGCACTGCCACGAAGAACACGAGCACCCCCCTCACCGCGCCGATGCTACCGAGGCCGGTCGAATGACGCTCCGTGCGGCATTTTCGTGCGGCGAGGGGCTTGCGAACGACGGCCGCTCTGGCGTACATTGGCGATCCCGTCAGGTGCGGGAGCGCGAGTAGGTCGAAGCCCCGCCGAGCGACTCAGGCGCGCGCAAGCGCGAATGGGCCGGTCGGCGAGGTGGACAAAAGCGCCACCGCGCCCGGCGGGATTTTCTGTGGTCCGGAGTCGCACTACCCCTTGACGCGATACGGCGCCGAGCGCCACGCGGCCCAGTGCCAGTACCAGGCCGGCGGCTTGCGCGGCGCGGTCGCGGGACGTGGACCCTTGTGGTGCTGGAAGTCGTAGAGGCCCCACGCCCAGCGCGGGAGGACGCGCGGCACGTCCGCCGGCCTCGTCGTCGGCACGATGACGACCGCACGTGACGGGACGCCCAGGTTGCCGGCGACATCGACCGCGCGCACGCGATAGACGGTCTGCGCGCCCGGATGGAACGCGCGCACGATCACACGGCGAACGCCCCCGTCGACGTGCGCCGAAGGAACGCCGTCAAGCAGCACGTCGTAGCGAACAACTGGGCCGGCGTTGTCGGTCGCTCCGTTCCACGTGAGCCTGAGCGCACCGTTGACGAAGCGTCCGGCGACACCGTCGGGACGGCTCGGCGGAACGGTGTCGGCGAGCAAGCCGAAGTAACCCGGTACGAGCGTGTCGATCTCGACCGTCCCGTCACCGAGCAGCGTGTAGCCCGCGTCGACGCCGGGCGTGAGCTTGGGCAGCGGCTTCCACGTGGTGCCGTCGGTCGAGAAGGACGGCGCGAGCCCGTTCGCTGGGACCGCGAGGTGCACGCTGACCGGCGCGCCGAAGCGCGTGATCGGCGTCGAGGTTGCAGGGTCGGTGACGGTCAACTGGACCGCGTAGCTGCTCGCTGACGGTGTCTGCACCGTCGGGGTCAACGTGACGACAGATGTCGACGGGAACGACCCGCTCGTCCACGTTGCTGTCGCCTTGCCATCACCTGAGCCAACCGATCCGGCCGGCGGCTCGGGCGGTGGCGGTGGCGGCGGCCCGGCGTTGCCGACGACCGCACCGTCGACGTAGTTGCTGTCGATGTTGATCGCGACACCGCCCCACGTCTCCTTGTGACCACCCTTGTACTGGTGGACCCGCTGATGGTTCGGCCAGAGCCCGTCACTGACATAGGGATCGCCGAACACCCCCTCGACGCCGTTCCAGTTCGCGATCCAGATCGCGTCGGGCGTCGACGTGCCGAGCGTCGAGACGTCGCGGATCGTCGACGCAGCGCTGCCGTACACACCCGGCATGAACGAGTTCGCGCGCAGCTCCGTTACCCACGCTGTGACGAATGACTGCACGGACTTCGTGCATGCACTGTTGTTGGCGCTGTAGCCCTCCATGTCGAAGTAGATCGGGCTGCCGGTCGGGAGACCGAAGTTCGCGGCGAGCCCCGCCGCGTCGTCCGCTGCGGCGCGTCCCTGTGACGCGGCCGTCGCCTGCACGGTCGAGATGTGCTGCAGCGATGTCTGTCCGACACACGGCGCCTGCATCCCGACGTACAGAGGCAACAGGTTCCAGCCCATCGACACGGCCGTCGAGACCCACGAGGCGGAAAGGTTGCCGTCCTTGCACGCGCGGTTCGCACCGCCGAGGTAGATCCCGACTGCGCGATACGGCGACGCAGACCATGCCTGCAGCGCGTTCGTCGACGGCGCGGTGCACGCGTCAAACCCATAGCCGGTGAAGACCGTGGCACGTGCCTGCTGCGTCGCGGCCGAACCTCCGGCGGTTGCAACGAGGAACGCGGCCAGGACCGCACCGATGAGAGACCCCCCTCTCAAGCCGGGGAGTCTGCCGAACGAGTGTTAACGCGCTGTGATGTAGTCGGTCAGGTACTTGATCTTGAAATCCTGCTGCTGCGACTGGAACTTGACGAGGTCGCCGATCGAGACCAGACCGATGACTTCGCCGTTCTCGACAACCGGCATGTGACGGATGCGGCGATCCGTCATGATCGCCATGCATTCCTCGACCGGCGTTTGCGGCGTGACGACGATCAACGGCGACGTCATGATCTCGCTGACCGGCGTGTCCTTGTCCGTGCGGCCCTCGAGCGTTACCCGGCGCAGGTAGTCGCGCTCGGTGACGATCCCTTCGATTCGTCCGGCGACGGTCACGAGCAACGAGCCGACGTTCGCGTCGACCATCTGTTTGACCATGTCGAACACGGATGCGTCCGACGTGATCGTCAACAGCGCACCCGTCTTGCCCTTCAGGATGTCCGACACCTGCTCCATGCCGCCTCCTTTCGTTGACCTCGAGTCTATGACAGGTCGCCCCGAACCGTTACGGTGGGCTTGATGGATCCCGAACGGGCCCGTGAGCTTCTCCAAGCCGAACGCGAACGGATCGCGCGCGCGCTCGCGCGCGTCAAGCCGCAGGACGACGGCGAGCCCGCCGACGAGTACGACCCGGCGAATCTCGCGTCCGACCTCTACCAGGACGAGCTGGACGAGACCTTCGCCGCTGACCTGCAGGACCAGCTCGCCGCGCTCGAGCGTGCCGAGGCTCGCCTCGCCGCCGGCACCTACGGCCTGTCGGTCGAGAGCGGACAGCCGATTCCGGACGCGCGCCTCGAAGCGCTGCCTACGACCGACCTGACCGCAGACGAAGCTCGCGCGCGAACCGACCGCTAGCGGCGGCGCGTCGCCGGCGGCTCTTTGAGCGCCTCGAGGCCGCCGCGGAGGAACGTGATCACCGGGTCGATGTGCGCCGCGACGTCGGCGGGGCTCTTCTTCTTCTTGTTCGAGTCGCGGCCTTCCTCCGCCAACACATTGAAGGCGGCGGTGAGCGAGGCGGCGACGACCCGTGGACGAAGGTCGTTCGGGGCGGCACCCAGGTCCTTGGCGATCTCCGGGGCGAGCAATTCCTCGAGTTGGGCGATCCGGGCTCGCAGGTGGCTGCGGAGCGTTTCGTCGCTGTCGACGCACATCCGGACCTGTTCGTCGACCTCGGACTCCTCGGTCTTGTTCAACGAGAGGATGAACTCACGCACCGTCTCGAGCGCGTCCTGGCCTTCGGGCCGTTCGGCGAGCGACCTTGCGAGATCCTCCTTCATCAGCGCGAAGTTGCTGAAGAGAATGTCTTCCTTGCTCGGGAAGTAGGCGAAGATCGTGCGGGTCGAGACATCCGCGGCCTCCGCGATCTCGGCGAGCGTCGTGGCGTAGTAGCCGCGCGTGGCGAAGAGCTCACGGGCCGCGCTCGCGATCGTCTCGCGTGTCCGTTGCTTCTTGCGCTCGCGTAGGCCTGGCTGCGTGCTCATTGACGACCAGTATACGCATGGATGCTGCACTTACCGCAAATTTGCGCTCTGCGCAGCCTTCGGCTATTCTCTGCATCTCGTGCAAGTTTGCGAAGCATGAAGTTTCCCGTCTCGATTGGAGCTTGCTGATGTTGAAGTTGACTCGCTGGACGACCGCACATCGCCGGATCGTCGTCATTGCCTGGATCGTCCTCGCCGCCGGTGTCCTCTTTGCCTCTCAGGCGATCGGCAAGAAGAACGCGAACAACTTCTCGCTCCCGAACACCGACTCCCAGCGCGCGGTCGACCTCCTCCAGAGCCGCTTCCCTGCCCAGGCCGGCGACGCCGACCAGATCGTCTTCCACACGCGCACCGGGAAGCTCACTGACTCGTCCGCGCGCGCCACGATCGCGCCGATGCTCGCGCGCATCGCGAGACTCCCCCACGTCGCAGGCGTAGTCAGCCCCTATGCGCCCGGCTCGAGCGCGATCTCGAAGGCGGGCACGATCGGCTTCGCCACGGTCGAGTTCGACCAAGCAGTGGACAAGCTGCCGAAGGCCGCGATCAACCGCGTGATCACCACGGCCGAGACTGCACGTTCGTCGACGCTGCAGGTGGAGCTCGGCGGCCAGGCGATCAAGCAGGCACAGCAGGCAAGCCTCGGCTTTGCGACCGGCGTGGGACTCATTGCCGCCATGGCCGTGCTCTTGCTCAGCTTCGGCTCGCTGCTCGCGATGGGCCTGCCGATCGTGACGGCACTGTTCGGGCTTGGCGCCGGTCTCGGCGTGATCGGGCTCGGCAGCCACCTCGTCGACATGGCCGACTTCTCCTCCGAGCTGGCGCTGATGATCGGCCTCGGCGTCGGCATCGACTACGCCCTCTTCATCGTCACGCGCTACCGCGACGCGTACCGCGAGAACGGCGGCGACGTCCAATCTGCTGTCGAGCTCGCGATGAACACGGCCGGCCGGGCGATCCTCTTCGCCGGCGCAACGGTCGTGATCGCACTGCTCGGCATGTTCGCGCTCGGCGTCAGCTTCATCTACGGCGCGGCGATCGCCGCGTCGCTCGGCGTGCTGCTCGTGCTCGCCGCATCGCTCACGCTGCTCCCTGCGCTGCTGATGTTCACCGGCAAGCGCGTCGGCCGGACGCGCCGCAGCCGCAGCGCGCGCCCACACGAAGCACGCGCGGGCTTCTGGCTCCGCTGGGTCGGGCTCATCCAGCGCCGTCCCGCGTGGGCCGCGCTGGCGTCGACGGCGCTCCTGCTCCTCCTCGCCGCGCCGGCACTCGGACTGCGGCTCGGTTCGAGTGACTCGGGCAACGACTCCACCAAGCAGACGACACGCCGCGCGTACGACCTGCTGGCCACGGGGTTCGGCAGCGGCTTCAACGGGCCGCTCTTGCTCGCGGTCCGTCTACCGGCAGCCGGTGACACGGGAGGCCTCGCGAAATTCACGACTGCGCTCCGCCACACGCCCGGAATCGCGTCGGTCGCCGCGCCGCGGCTCAACCCGGCCCGCGACACCGCTGCGATCTCGGTCTACCCGACGACCTCGCCGCAGAGCGCCCAGACGACGAGCCTCGTCAAGCGCCTCCGCAGTGATGTTCTGCCGTCCATCGCGAAGACAACCGGCGCAGCGGTCTACGTCGGCGGCGCAACCGCGACCCAGGTCGACTTCGCGCGCGTGCTCTCGGGCAAGCTGCCGCTCTTCATCGGCCTGGTCGTGCTGATCTCCGCGCTGCTCTTGCTGATCGTGTTCCGCTCGCTGCTGATCCCGGTGCAGGCGGCGCTCATGAACCTGCTCTCGATCGCCGCGGCGCTTGGCGTCGTCCAGGCGATCTTCGAGCGCGGCTGGCTTGCCGGCCTGATCGGCGTCCAACCCGGTCCGATCGACGCGTTCATCCCCGTGATGGTCTTCGCGATCGTGTTCGGGCTGTCGATGGACTACGAGGTCTTCCTCGTCTCGCGCATCCACGAGGAGTGGCAGCACCGCGACGACGCGAGCGCGGCCGTGCGCGAAGGGGTCGCCAACACCGGTCGTGTGATCACCGCGGCTGCTGCGGTCATGGTCGCCGTCTTCATCTCGTTCGCCGCCGGCGACGACCGTGTGCTCAAGCTCTTCGGAGTCGCGATGGCAACGGCGGTCTTCCTCGACGCGATCGTCATCCGTAGCGTCCTCATGCCCGCAGTGCTCGAGTTGTTCGGTCGCAGAACGTGGGCCTTCCCGAGCTGGGCCGATCGTCGCCTCCCGCGGCTCGCGATCGAGGCGCCGGCGACACGGCCGGAGCTTGCACTGGACGAGGCCGCCTGATCACCCTCGGGCAGACAGCCCCGGGCTCGGTCTACCCGAGCCCGCCGGACGCCGATGTCGCTCCGCGTGATACGCGGATGCGTTCGGCTTCGGCGTCTAGAACTGGCGGCCGCGGCCGCTGAAATCGAGCCGATACGCCGTCATCGGCGCCGGGTCCGGCTTCACCCAGCCCGGGTGGAACTCGGCCCGATGCACGTCCATGGACTTCTTCATCAGCTTTGGCGAGGCAACGCTCCAGCTGGCGGTGCACCCGTCGATCTCGCAGCTGAGTTGGACGGGCGCCATCGCAGGAGCAGCGTAGCCTGCTTCCGTCCAGACCCGGAGCAACGAAAAGCTCCGCGCTAGGGGTGCGGCTGCATCCAGTGGTCCAAGCACCAGGTGAAGAACGCGTGCCGGAGAACCTCACCGTCCGTTGCACCGAAACCACCGTGCGACCTGAGGGCCTCGAGTTGCCGGTACTCGTCGTCTGTGAGCTCCACCTCGACGGATGTCGTTCGGATCGGGAAGCCCGGGAAATCGGCCACGTACGTCGGATCGCGTGAAAGCTCGCGCTCCGTACGGATCTCCTTGATCTTGAAGTCCTCGACGACACGCTGGTTCGCGAATCGCCGTGCCTCCGGCAGGAGCCACTCGACTCGCTCGTCGGCCGTTGCCGTGCGAACCGCCAAGCGCAACGGCTTCAGTGAGAAGTTCGAAGTGTTGAAGACGTCGGCTCCGCACACGGAGACGACAACCAGGCAGTCGAAGTGCGCGACGAGCTCGACGTAATCGCCGGCCTGCGACGTGTTGCGTTCGACAGACAGCCGGCCGGTGTCGGCATCGATCTTGGTGTTCATCCACAAGTTGAACGAGTCATGCACGTCGTCGGGCGTGAGGCCGTACTCCCGCTCGGCCTCGGCCAAAATGTCCTGACAGTTCGTGTGCGTCTCGTATCCCCATGCGTACTCGAAGAGGACACCGGTGCAGCGGGGAAAGCTGAGGTCGTTGATGCCTGCGGTGTCGGCGATGATCGTGAACATCGGCCGCTCGCGCGGCGGCGCCGACCACAGCATGTCGCCGGCGGTCGGGAACATTCCGTGCAACACCCTCGTCCGGCCGCAGTGGAAGAACTCACGGTAGTCGTGAAGGTTGAACGCGTTGAAGTCCGCGCACTGTCCGCCTTCCAACTGCTCGACGCGGACGACCTCGCCGCGCCGAACCTCGACCGCCTTCCCGCTCCCCGGCTCGAGCACGTGGTCGAGTCGGATGGTCATTCGGCGGGCTCGGGGAGAGCCATTTGGTCCGCGCAGAAGCCGGCAAACCCGTTGCGGAGCACCTCGGCCCGGCTCGCGCCCACCCCTTGGGCGACGAGCCGGTCGAGGAGCTCCGCTTGCTGCTGATTGATCTCGACAGCGACGAGCTGTCCGCTCACACGGAGACCTCGGCGGGCGCACCCAGCTTCTTCGCGAACCAGTCGCCGATGATCTCGAGCCCAAGCGTCGGGTTGTCGTGCTGGCAGTGGTCGGCTCCCGTCTCCTCCGGATTGACGAGTCGAATCTCGGCGTCGACTCCGGCAGCCCGGACACCCTCGTAGGCGAGGTCCGCCTGCTCGTTGCCGAAGAAGTCGTGCACGCCGTGCACGATCAGGTACGGGCAGGTCATCTGACCGATCACGGGCGCGAGCGCGAATGGCTCGAACAGTGTGAGCACCTCGTCCCACGTATCGACGCCCAAGATGTACCGGAAGTGCTCGGCGGCACCGCTCTCGGGATTCTCGGCCCGCACCTCGGCGCCGATGTCCCACTCGGCCCCGTGGGACACCGCGGCCGCGATCCTCGGTTCGCAACACGCGACGCGGGTCGCGTAGTAGCCGCCGAGGCTCGTGCCACACACACCGATCCGCGACGCGTCGACGTCCCCGCGCTGCTCGAGGTAATCGATCACCGCGCCGATCGGAACCTCGAAGTCGTGGCGCGCGTGGAGCTGCTCGCGCCGCAAGGTCGCTCCCTGGCCGGGGCCGTCCATGAAGAAGCATGCGACGCCACGCGCAGCGAGCCCCTTCGCAACCATGAAGTAGACCTCTTCCTTGGTCGAGTCGAGCCCGCCGAAGGCAATGACGGTCGGCCACGGGGCGTCTCCGTACGCCGGCCGCATAAAGTAACCGTGCAGCTGCTTGCCCTCGAACGGGACCGCAACGACCTCGATCGGCGGATCGAAGAGTGCTGCGGCCGACTGGAACGAACGCTCGCCCTGGTCGTAGGTCTGAAGGCGCCGCGGATCCTTGGCGCCGAGCATGAACTCGGCGGAGCGGAAGTAGTTGCTGGCGCGAAGCCACGCAGCTCTCGCCGTCTGGGTGTTCCCGGCATCCTTCGCCGCCCGCGCATAGTCGCGGGCTCGCTCGGCCACCCCGAGCCAGGCCGAGTACCAGCTCTCGTTGTCGTGCGGCACGATCTTCTCGGCGGTCTGGAACACCTCGCTGATCGCACCGCCACCCTCTTGCGCCTCACCGAGCGCGCGCCGGAACTGATACGAGAACCACGGGTCCTCGGGCCAGTGCTCCCAGCCCTGGTCTTGATACTCGCCGGGGCTTCCGGCTCTGTCCTCACGTGTGGTCGTCATCGGGCACGTTCTCCTTTGTCGTCATTGAACAGTGCGTCATTGAGTCGAATGGAATTGGGGTGTCAGCCGTCGTCGACGGCAAAGGCCTCGCGGATCTCTGCTCCGCTCAGGCCGGCTCCGAGGCAGGCGAGCAGCTTGATGCGGGCCGCCGCAGGCGACAGCAGCCCGGCCGGGATGATCGGGGTCCGGCGCAGATCGCGCTCCGACCCCGCAAACCCGTAGGTGTCGTGCAAGATCGCCCCGCGCTCGGGACGGACCGTTGCAATCACCGGGACCCGCTCGGCGGCGATGCTCAGCTGCTGCAGCAGCCGGGGCGGAAAGTGGCCGGCCCCCAGGGCGACCGCGATCAGCCCACCGAGCTCGCCCCCGAGGAGGGTCCCGATCATGGCGCCGTCGCTCCCGAGCCCGGAGGAGACGATCTCCACGCGGTGCTCGAGCCTCTCCGGTGTGATCGACGGCCGACGGGGCGGGCGCTGCTCGATCGCCACGCGACCCTCGACGACGCGGCCAACCTCTCCGTAGGGAGAGGAGAACGCCACAAGGCCTACCGAGTCCACCTTGCGGATCGACCGCGCGGCGTGGATCCGTCCCGCGAACGAGACGAGGACTCCGAGGTCGTCGGCTTTGGCCGAGCTTGCAACGGTGACGGCATCGAGAATGTTCGCCGGGCCGTCCGAGCCGAGTGTCGTCGCAGGGCGCATAGCGCCCGTGAACACGATCGGCAGGCGACCGCCGTACAGCACGTCGCACAGGAACGCGACCTCCTCGAGCGTGTCGGTTCCCTGCGTCACGACGACGCCTTCACCCGACTCAGCGGCTGCGATTGCGAGTTGCGCGAGTGAGAGCGCATCGCTGAGCGAGAGATGCGAGCCCGGCAGTGACATCGGGTTGTCGGTGCGCACCTCGATCCCCGTCAACGCGGAGATCTCGCCGACAAGCTGGTCGGCATCGAGCGTCGGCACTGCGTGGCGACCCGCCATTGCGATCGTCCCACCCGATGCGATCACGCGCACCGTGCGGACCGCCTCGTCGACGATCACGGAGCTGCACCCCGCATCACGGCGAGGGCAACGTCCGACGCGTCGTCGGGCCGCGTCTGCTCACGTGTGTGCTGACGGCGAAGCGGTGCGGGCGTCAATGTCCGCTGGAGGAGCGCTGCCCCGAGCTCAGCGAGCACTGCGAGGGCGGCCACCCAGTACGTCGCCGCGATGATCCCCGAGAGCCGGTAGCTCGGCTCGTTGACGATGATCACGCCGAGGCCCTCCCCGCCCGCCAGCGCCGCGAGGGGCGCCGTTGAGATCACAAAGACGGCGCTCGTCCGCAAACCGGCGAAGACGAGTGGCAGCGCCAGCGGCAGCTCGACCCGCAACAGGATCGCGAGCTCGCGCATGCCCATCCCGCGCGCCGCTTCGACTGCATCGCGGTCTGCGCGGTCGATCCCGACGTAGGTGTGCGTGAGGATCGGCGGGATCGCGAGGACGACCAACGCGATCACGATGTTCGTGAACCCGATCCCGACGACGACGAGCAGAAGCGCGATCACTGCCAGCGTCGGCAGCGCGCGACCGACGTTCGCCAGGTTGATCACGAGGAAGCCGCCCCGGTGCCAGTGGCCGAGCAGCAGGCCGAGCGGCATCGCGATCACGCAGGCGATCCCGATCGCCGCGCCGGAGAGCTCCAGGTGATTGACGGTTTGATGCAGGAGCAGCCCGATGTGCTGGCTCATGAACGGGAACGAGTCGAGGAAGGCGCTGGCGATCGTCATCGGGCGTCACTCACCGCCAGACGGCGCAAGCGCGTCGTGAAGGGCGTCCGGTCCCGCTGCTGCGTGTCTGCAGCTATCCAGGGAGCGAGCACACGCTGCAGCACCACGAGTAGTCCGTCCATCACGAGTGCCAGGGCCACCGCGAGCGACGCTGCGGCGATGAACTCCGTCTTGAAGTTGCCACGCTGCATCGCGTCGAAGATCGGCATCCCGAGGCCCTTGTCGGTGACGAAGGCTGCGATCGTCGCGAGGCTGATCGTGGTCACGACGGCGACGCGGAGGCCTGCGACGATTGCAGGGACCGCGAACGGGAGCTCGATCTTCACGAAGATCTGCCGCGTCGTCAGGCCCATGCCTTGCGCGCTCTCGAGGACGTCCGGCGGCACGCTGCGGAGCCCGGTGACCATGCTCCGAAAGAGCACGAGCAGCGTGTAGGCAACGAGCGCGATCTCGATCGTGAGGATCCCCAGTCCGGTCAGCGGAACGAGGATCTGGAACAGCGCGATCGCAGGGATCGCGTAGAGGATCCCGTTGAGCAGCGTCACCGGCGAATCGAGCATCCGAGTGCGATAGGTGAAGACGGCGAAGACAAACGAGATCGCAAAGCCGATCGTGACCGCAATCACCGTGAGCTCGATGTGCTGCAGCAACGCCGGCAAGAAGAGGCTGTGCACGTGCGAGCTGAACCACCCCCAGCAGAAGGTTCCGTTGTGCGTGTCGCAGCTCGGCGCCTGGCCGAAGTTCGGGATCACCGGCTGTCCGCCGGCCAGCCGCTGGAGACCGCTCACGCGGCGACCTCCGCCCGCAACAGGCCGCTCACGCAATCGAGCGTGAGGACACCGAGGGGCAGTTCGAACTCATCGAGCACCAGCGCCTCGCGCGCCCCGTCGGTCAGCATCAGCGAGAGCGCGTCCCGCAGCGTCGTGGTCGTCGTACAGCGCGGGCCGGCGAAGGAGCCGGCAGGCACCGCAGCGAGCTCGACGTCACCGGCGCGGCGGAGAGCGAGCCGCTTCAGCCCGCGGTCCGCACCGACGAAGCGCTCGACGAAGTCGCTGGCCGGATGCGCGAGGATCTGCTCGGGCGTGTCGTACTGGGCGAGCACGCCGCCCTCGGCGAGGATCGCGATGCGGCTGCCCATCTTGATCGCCTCGTCGATGTCATGCGTGACGAAGATCACCGTCTTTCCGACTTCGCGGTGCAGGCGGAGGAACTCGTCCTGGAGGCGGCTGCGCGTGATCGGGTCGATCGCTCCGAACGGCTCGTCCATCAGCATCAGCGGCGGGTCGGCGGCGAGCGCACGGGCCAATCCAACACGCTGTCGCTGGCCGCCGGAGAGCTGGGTCGGATAGCGGTCGGCATCGTCAGCCGTGAGACCGACCAGCTCGAGCAGCTCGACGACGCGATCGCGGATGCGCGACTTCTTCCAGCCGAGCAGCTTCGGCACGGTCGCGACATTTGCGCCGACCGACATGTGCGGGAAGAGACCCACCTGCTGGATCACGTAGCCGATGCCGCGTCGCAGCTCGGTCAGGTCGAGCGAGCGCACGCTGGTCCCGTCGATCGTGATGTCGCCCTCGCTGATCGAGATCAGGCGGTTGACCATCTTCATCGCGGTCGTCTTGCCACCGCCCGACGGCCCGACCAGGACGCAGATCTCGCCGGCCGGGATCGTCAAGGAAAGCTCGCTCACCGCGGCTTGCGGGCGTCCCGGGTAGCGCTTGGTCGCGCGGTCGAAGACGATCTCAGCGGCGGAGTGACTGATGTGCGGGTTCGTCATGAGGCCCACCGGGACGAGCCTGCCGGAGGGTCGCTTCCCACAGGCTCGTCCCGAGGCTTGAGGATCACTTCAGGCCGTTCGCCTTCAGGAACGCACTGGCGACAACGGCGGGGTCGAGCTTCTTCACGTCGACCGC
>JAOPYY010000001.1 GCA_025964395.1 Actinomycetes bacterium
CAAGCCGAGCTGCTGGGCGGCGTCCGCGTCCTCGCGCCACGCCTGGTGACCGAGGTCAGCCGGCGGTCGTGGCTGAATGCGTACCTCCTTGCCGTGGGCATCAATCAGATCGTCGAGGACGCGCTGCACGACGATCCCCTCGAGTTGCGCCGGACGGCGCGTTACCTCGACTCGATCGGGCGTCCACTGCCGGCGGCGGCCGCACGCGCAGCGCGAGCGGTCGGCGCGACGTGTGCTGCGGCGAGCCGGCAGCGCGCCTCCTGGCGCCGCCTTCGCGACTGGCAGCGCGAGTTCGCCACCTTCGTCGAGCTGCTTGCAGGGCTCGTGGCCGGGACGTCGGGCGGGGCCTCGGCTGCGGAGACGAGGGCAGCGACGCTGACGGCGGAGCTCGCGGCATCTGCGCCGCGACTCGACGACGAACCGCTGCGCGTTCCCGCCTGCTTCGCGCGCTTCGACCAGCGTCCTGCCGATCTCCAGCTCTTCGCAGAGCTCTTCGCCCACCGCTTTCCCGACCGGCGCACGCCGCTGCTCGTCGTGGGCGTGCGCACGTCGGGCAGTTACCTCGCGCCGCTCGCGGCCGCGTACCTCCGGTGCGAGGGCTACGCCGACGTCCGCGTGCTGACGGTGCGGCCCGGCTCCCCGCTGCATCGACGGGAGCGGGGAACCGTCCGGCGCGCGAGCCGCGACGGAGCCCGCTTCGCGATCGTTGACGACCCGCCCGCGAGCGGCGCCTCGGTCGCGCTCGCCGCACGCGAGCTACGGCGGCACGGAGCCGACCGGCGGCGGCTCGTCCTCCTCCTGCCGCTCCTCGGCCGACAGGAGCAGGTCCCCGGCCCGGTGCGAGACCTGGACGCGGTCGTCCTGCCGGCAGCCCGGTGGAGCGTCGAGGCGGACCTCACCTGCGCTGCCGTGCGGTCGCGGATGGAACGCTTCCTCGGCCCCGGCGCCCAGGTGGCATCCATCGAGCGGCGGCCGCTCGATCGTCGCGACGAGCGGGCGCATCACCGGACGCTCTTCCGCCTACACGTACGAGACAGCCTCGCCGGAAAGGCCGCAGTGCGGGACGTGCTCGTCGAAGGCGTCGGCCTTGGATTCTTCGCCGAGCCGGCGGCGGCGGTCGCCAACGCCCTCCCCGAGTACGTCCCGCATCTCTACGGCGTGGAGAACGGCCTCGTCTACCGGGGATGGCTTCCCGAGCACCGACGCGTCCAGGCCGAGGCGGTCGCGGCGGAGGACGCGCTCGCCGACGCCGTCGTGTCCTACGCGCTCGCGCGTCGGGGCCGCCTTCCCGTCGAGCGCGACGCGACGACGTACCTCTCCGGCGGCGAGACCGTCTGGGAGGCCGCAAGCACAACGCTCGCCCGGGCCTTCGGCCGCGGCTGGCCGTTCGCCCGGCGGCTCGCGCTCGATCGCCTGGTCCAGGCGGCGCTCCGCGTCGACCAGCCGTCCGTTGTCGACGGTCACACGGGTCTGTCCGGCTGGTTTCTCTCCGCGACGGAGCGGCCGGTAAAGGCTGACCCGTTCACGCCAGGCCCGCTCGCGTGCCGCGACGCCGCCTTCGACGTGGCCGGGGCCGCAGCGTCCGCGCCCGGGACCCCACTCGCTCGCCGACTCCGCCGGTCGTTTGAGCGAGCGGCGGGTCAGGACGTCGACCCGGCACGGTGGCTGCTCTACCAACTCGTCCAGATCGAGCAGCGGACGAAGGCTTGCCCCGAGGAGCGCCGAGCGGCCGCGCGCTCACTCGCGCAGGCACTCGAGGGATTCTTCGAGGAGCTCTTCTTCGCAGACCTGACGCCGAGCGCCAGCGGTCCGCTCTGCGCGCTCGACCTCGACGGCGTGCTCGAGACGGCAGTTCTCGGCTTTCCGGGGCTGACTCCTTCCGCGGCGCTCGTCGTCCGCGCGCTGACCGTCCACGGGTACCGGCCGCTGATCGCGACGGGCAGGAGCAGCAGCGAGGTGGAGGAGCGTTGCCGCGCGTACAAGTTGGCGGGGGGCGTCGCGGAGTACGGCGGAACCGCGTACGACGCGCGGTCGCGTACACACCTCGCGCTCGTGTCCGAGTCCGGGCGAGCAGATCTCGCGCGGCTCCGCCTTGCCCTTCTCGACCTCGCAGCCGTCGAGGTCGATCCCGATTACCACTTTGCGGTCCGTGCCTGGCAGACGCCGGGCCGGCGCCCCCTCGACGCCGGCGTCGCCGCTGCAGCCGCGAGCGGCACGGCGGTCCGCGTCGTGCAGGGCGATGCGCAGACGGACTTCGTCCCGGCTGAGGTCGACAAGGCCCTGGCGCTCGACGCGCTCGCGACGCAGCTCGACGGGCGACCGGGGCCGATCGCGCTTGCGGTGGGGGACACCGCCGCGGACCTGCCGATGCTGGCGATGGCGGAGCGGGGGTACGCGCCCGCTCACGCCGCCGCGCTGCGCGGCACACCCGGTATCGAGATCCTGCGCCGCCCGTACCAGGCGGGGCTCGCCCTGGCGGCGGCCGAACTGCTGGGCCATCGGCCCGGCGGCTGCGACGCCTGCCGTCCACCACGTCACAGCCGCGAGAGCGCGCTCGTGCTGACGGTCCTGGCGGCTCAGGAGCGCGGGCTGCCCGGGATGCTGCGGCAGGCCGTCCGGCTGCGAATGGAGTCGCGGCGATGACCGGGGCCACGCACGCCGTCCCCGACCGCTTGCGGGCGCATCTCCGAACGCCCCTGTACCGGGACGGTTACGCCCTCATCCTCAGCTCCGGGCTCACCTCGGTCGCCGGGATCGGCTACTGGGCGCTTGCCGCGCGCGAGTACTCGCCCCGGGTCGTCGGCCTCAACTCGGCTGCAATCTCGGTGATGATGTTCCTCGCCGGGATCTCGCACCTCAACCTGATGAGCGCCCTGATCCGGTTCGTCCCGGCGGCAGGCCCGACGACAGCGCGTTTCGTCGTCACCTGTTACGCGCTCAGCATCGGGCTCGCGGGACTCGTCAGCGCTGTCTTCTTGCTCGGTCTCCACCGCTACTTCGGTCCGCTCGGCATCTCAAACCGGGGGTCGACCTTCGCCGTCTGGTTCGTGATCGCGACGATGAGCTGGTGCATCTTCGTGCTGCAGGACGCCGTCCTGACGGGCCTGCGCCGAGCGGTTCTCGTGCCGGTCGAGAACAGCGTCTTCACGGTCGGGAAGATCGTGCTGCTCGTGCTCTTCGCGTCGCTGCTGCCGGGCACCGGCATCTTCGTCTCCTGGACAGTCGCCGCACTCGCGACCGCCATCCCGACGACAGCGTTCATCTTGGGCCGCCTCGTTCCGAACGCGATGCGCGCGTCGAAGACACTGGTCGAGCCCGTCACCGTCCGCCGCGTCCGCCACTTCGTCGCCGTCGACTACGTCGGTTCGCTCTGCTGGCTCGCGGCGACGACGCTGCCGCCGATTCTCGTCACCGAGCGAGTCGGCGCAACGGCGAATGCGTACTTCTCCCTCGCCTGGTTCGCGTCCTACCCACTGATCCTGATCAGCATCAACATGGGCGCGTCCCTCGTCGCGTCGGCCGCGACCGAAGAGGCGTCCGCCGACGCATACACCTGGCAGACGCTCGTGCAGACCGCGCGGATCGTCGTCCCCGCCGTAGCGCTCGTCATTGTCGGGGCGCCGGTAATCCTCAGCCTCTTCGGCGAGGCGTACGCGAACCACGCGACGCTCACCCTGCGCTTGCTCGCCGCAGCGGCGATCCCTGCGATCATCAATGTGCTCTACGTCAGCCGGGCCAGGCTCCGGCGCCAGATGTCGATGGTGGCGGCCGTGCTCAGCGCGGAGTGCGTCCTCGCGCTCGGGGCCTCGTTCGTGCTCGTGACCCCCTACGGCGGGAACGGCGTCGCCGCAGCCTGGCTGCTCAGCCAGACCACGACAGCGGCGGCGATCGTGGTCCTCGAGCTCAGTCGGATCCCACTCCTCTTTCCCGGTCGGCGGATCTCGCGCGGGCACGCGCGCGCGAGCGCGGTCACGATCAGGGAGGTGCTCGAGAGGCTGCCCGCGCACCGCGTCGACGGCGTCCGCTGGCTCGCGCACCGGCGGCTCCCGACCGTCTCCGATGTAACCGTGACGAGCGTCGGGCCGGCCGCCGAACCCGTCGCGGTCGTCAAGCTCGCGCGGACCTACAGCGGCGCGCTCTCCCTGCGACGACACACGGCCGCGCTCATCGCCCTGCATGCAGACGAGCGTCTGGGGGCGTGGCGATCGCTCCTGCCGCCGATCCTGGCCGGCGGTGTCGTCGGGGAGCAGTCGTATCTGGTGGAAGGACTGCTGCCAGGAGTCGAGGCGCGGGAGCTGGCCGCGCAGTCGAGCGAGGGGCGGGCGCGCGTGGAGGACGCTGCGGTCGTCGCGATCAGCGAGCTCCACCGCCGCACCGCTGTGCCCCTCACATTGGGCGGGCCGATGCTCGAGCGTCTCGTCGGCGAGCCGGTGCTGGCGCTACGACTGGTCGACGCGGAGCTGGCGCGGCGGAGCCTCCTCCAGGTCAGGCTGCAGCGGCTGGAGTCGGAGCTGACGGCCGCGCTCGCGGGGCGGACAATCGCCGCGGCGTGGATCCACGGGGACTTCACGCTCGGGAACATCCTGATGCGGAAGGACGGCTCCGCAGTCGTCGGCATCGTCGACTGGGAGTTTGCGCGTCCCGACGACCTGCCGCTCGTCGATGTGCTCCAGCTGCTCCTCACCGGCCGAATGATCGAGCAGCGCAGCGAGCTCGGTGACGTGGTGCGCGCGCTGCTGGCAGGCGCGCCCTGGAGCGACCGCGAGCAGGCGATCCTGGCGGCGGCGCGCTCCGGGGTCGGCGGCGACGAGATCGCGATCCGGCCGATGCTTCTGCTCTGCTGGCTGCGTCACGTCACAGCGAATCTGACCAAGTCGGCGCGATATGGACGCCACCGGCACTGGGTTGGGCGGAATGTGACGGCCGTGCTGACGGAGGCGGTCGCGGCATGACTGACGTGTCGATCTCGGTCGTGATCTGCACCCACGACCCCAGACGTCAGCAGCATCTCGTCGCGGCGGTCGCCTCGGTCTACCGGCAGACCCGTCCCCCGCTCGAGGTCATCGTCGTCGTCAATGGCGGCGAGGCGCTGCTCGAGCAGGTCACCGCATGGCTGCCCGACGTCGTCGCGGTCGTGAAGAGCGAGACGCCGGGTCTCTCCGTCGCCCGGAACGTGGGCGTGGCGACGGCGTCCGGCGATGTGATCGCGTTCCTCGACGACGACGCGATCGCGGCGCCCGACTGGCTCGAGCAGCTCGTGCTCGGCTATGCCGAGGACGACGTCATTGGGGTGGGGGGCTGGGTCGAGCCGCGCTGGATCGGCCGCGGACAGCCGGCCTGGTTCCCGGAGGAGTTCAACTGGGTCGTCGGCTGCAGCTACCGGGGCCTCCCGACGGAGCCCGCCGCCGTCCGAAATCCGATCGGCGCGAACATGTCGTTCCGGCGTGAGGTCTTCGATCTCGTCGGAGGTTTCCGTCCCGAGCTTGGGCGGGTCGGCGGCGGCGCGCGCGGCTGTGAGGAGACCGAGCTGAGCATTCGCGCTGCCCGCCTCTACCCGGGAATGCGGATCGTCCACCGGCCGGCAGCCCGTGTCTTCCACGCGATTCCGCCCAACCGCGCCCGCCGGCGCTATTTCGTCGCCCGCTGCTACGGCGAGGGGCGGTCGAAGGCGGCGATCGCACGCATCGTGGGCCGGGGCGAAGCCCTCGTAGCCGAACAGGCCTACGTCGCCCGCACCCTGCCGGCCGCGCTCCGAAGAAGCATCGCGGAGGCGGTCTCCCGTCGACATTGGGCCGGCATCGCCCGCGCGACTGCTGTAGTTGCGGGCCTCGCGGCGACGATCGCCGGCTTCGCCGTGGGGCACGCGGCCGGGACGATCGCCGCCTTCGCCGTCGGGCCCACGGCCGGGTTGACCCCCGATGCGGCCGCGGAGCGGGGCGTTGCCGTGCGCGCGAGACGGGTTCCCTGGTTGGCAGATCTGTACCGGCCGCTACTGCTTGTCGCGGCGTCCGTCGCACTCTGGCGCGTCTGGCTCCGCGGAGTCAAGCCGCTCCGGATGAACGACCTGGGCCTCGTCTCGGTGCTCCCGTGGACGTTCTTCGCAGCGCTCGCGCTCCTCACAGCCAGCTTCTGGCTCACGTTACGCCAGGAGCGTCTGCGGCAGCTGCTGCTCCTGCTGCAGGCGGTCGTCCTCATCGTCGTGATCCACGGCACGCCGGAGATCGTCTACGGGACCCTGCGCTATGAGTGGGCGTGGAAGCACGTCGGCATCGTCGACTACATCCAGCGCCACGGCCAAGTCAATCCGAACATCGCCTTCGAGAACGTCTACCACAGCTGGCCCGGGTTCTTCTCGTTGGCCACACTCGTGTCGCAGCTCACCGGCGTTCGCGTCCTCGTCCTGGCGGAGTGGGCTCCGGTGTTCTTCGAGGTCGCGTTTTTGTTCGCCGTGCTGCTCGTGCTCGGCCCGCTCGTGCGCGACCGCCGGCGTATCTGGCTGGCGGCGTGGATCTTCCTCTGCACCAACTGGATCGGCCAGGACTACTTCTCGCCTCAGGCGCTGAACTTCTTCCTCTATCTCGTCCTGATCGCCGTGTGCCTGCGCTACTTCTACGCCGCGCATGTGCCGTCGCACGCGGCCGCCAAACGCTGGCTCCGGTTCGACGGGGCCGCCGACGCCTTCCGAAGGCTGCTCGCGCGCGCCGCCAACACCGACTCCGCGCTGCCTGCAGCCGCGACGAAGAAGGCGGTCCCGCTCGCGCTGACCGGACTCCTTTGTGCAGTGATCGCGACGAGCCATCAACTCACGCCGCTGATGGCGACGAGCGCCCTGGCGGTTCTCGTCGTCTTCCAGCAGTGCTCCGTGCGCTGGCTCCCCCTGCTGATGGCCGGCCTGACGGGAGCCTGGGCCGGCTTGATGGCGCGGCCGTTCCTGGACCAGAACTTTCACTGGATCGCACTCTCGATCGGCACGTTCGGGGGCAACGTCTTGACCCCGCCGACCAACCTCAGGGTCGCCAGCACCGGCCTCGTCGAGGTCGCGTACGTCGACCGCGCCCTCACGGCGGCCGTCGCCGTGCTGGCCGTCGTCGGGGCGATTCGCCTCTACCGGCGCGGCTCGGTCGAGCTCGTCGCGATGCTGCTCGTGCTCAGTCCGCTCCTGTTGCTCTGGCTGAATGCCTACGGCGGCGAGATGGTCTTCCGCGTCTATCTGTTCGCGCTCCCGTTCGCTGCCCTGCTCGCTTCGGCGGCGCTCCTTCCGTCAGCCGTCGCCGGCCTGCCGTGGAAGGCGACGGCCGCGGGAGCAGCCACGACGGTGCTCCTGCTCGCCGGCATGTGCGTGGCGTACTACGGCAAGGAACGCATGAACTACTTCTCACCGGACGAGGTGCGTGCGGCCGACTACGTGTACTCGACCGCGCCACACGGCTCACTCCTGCTCAGCGTCACCTTGAACTATCCATGGGGGTTCACCCACTACGAGGATTACAACTACGGCTCGCTCTCGGGGCAAACGCCCGAGGGAATGCGGACGCTGCTGCGGAATCCCATTGGCACGATCGAGACGCTGATGGGGCAGGGGCAGACGCGGACCCGGCCTGCGTACTTGATCGTCACGCGCTCCCAACTCGCGGAGGTCGAGATGACCAGGATCCTGCCGCGCGCGTGGCTCGCAACGGTCCTCCAACGCGTCAGCAACTCGCCTCGCTTCCGTCTCGTGTACTCGAACTGGCACGCGTCCGTTTACACCATTCGGGCGCCGCGTCCGCGCCCGCTGGCGACGACGCACACAGCGGGCCGGCGGGTCACCCGAACCGCGCCGCAGCCCGCGCAGGCCGTGCGTGCGCAGGCTGCGCCTGCGAGGGCTGCGCGTGCGCCGGCTGCGGCTGCGCCTGCACCGTCTGCCCCTGCACCGGCTGCGCCTGCGCCGGTTGCGGTGGCACCTGTTCCGGCGACGCCTGCGCCGCCCCTTCCCCCGACCCGGAAGCCGATCCTCGTGGCGGTTTTCGCCCCGGAGGCCACGAGCGCGGCGCCGGCCACGAGCGCGGCGGCGCCAGCGCACGGGCACGACCGCGGCCACGGCGGCGCGCACGGCCAGCCGGGAGCTCAGCCTGCGCCAGACGTCCAGCCGCAGGGCAGCAACGGCGACGGGAACAGCGACGGAAACGGCGACGGGAACAGCGATGGGAGCGGCGACGGGAACGGGAACGGCGACGGGCACGGGGACGGCAACGGGAACGGGAACGACTGAGAGATGCGCGCCCACGTGATCTGCACCTATCGGCCGTGCCCGTCGTCCCCGGTGAGAGACGACAGCGCGAGGCAGGCATGACGCGCGACTGGGCGGAGCTACGGCCGGCAGCCGTTGCCGGCCTGTGTCTGCTCGCAGGCATTGTTGGGCTCGGGGAGGCGATCGGCGGCGTCGCCCGCGCCACCGTGATGCTCGCGTTCCTCCTGCTCGCGCCGGGCCTGGCCCTCGTTCCGTTGCTCGGCCGCGTCGGCGACGGCGAGCTAGCGCTTGCCGCCGGGATCAGCCTGGGCCTCGACACGGCAATCGCACTGATCATGGCGGTGAGCGGTGCCTGGTCGGCGAAGGGCGCGCTCGTCGTCCTGATCGCGATCAGCCTCCTGGGCGCGGCGCTGCAGGTCGCCGGCCCCCGACGCGCCGAGCCCGGGTGAGAGGATGGGCGGCCACCACCGCAGCGCTGGTCGCACTCAGCTGCTGCTGCGCCGTCGCCCCCGGGGTAGCCGTCACCTCCGGCCGGGCAGTCAACTCGATCTACTGGGGGGCGTACGTCGGCGGTGGCCAATACGGCCTCGCCGACGGCCCGTGGGATATGACGAGCGTCGATCGCTTCGAGGCGCACGTCCACAAGAAACTCTCGCTTTTGGAGTGGGGTCAATATTGGGTGGACTGCGGGCCCCGGCGCTGCGGCCCGCAGGGCTTCCCGGCTCGGCTGTTCGACAAGGTGCGCGCACGCGGGGCAATTCCCGTGCTCAGCTGGGGGTCGGGATCGCTCCAGGCCAAGAGCCCGGACCAGCCTGCGTTCCGGCTCACAGAGATCACGCGCGGCCGCTACGACGATTTCCTCCGCAGATGGGCGGTCGCTGCAAAGCGCTGGGGGCACCCGTTCTTCCTGCGCTTCGACTGGGAGATGAACGGAGGGTTCGACGCGTGGGGCGAGGGCGTCAACGGCAACCGGCCGGGCGATTTCGCCCCGATGTGGCGGCACGTCCACGACATCTTCCGGCGCGCGGGCGCGAACAACGTGACCTGGGTCTGGTGTCCCAACGTCGTCTATCCCGGCGACCCTCCGTTGGACCGCCGGCTGTATCCCGGTCGGGCGTACGTCGACTGGATGGGAGTCGACGGCTACAACTGGGGCACCAACCCGACCCGTGCGGACACATGGCGGAGCTTCGCCGACGTCTTCACGACGACGTACGACCGTCTGCTGGCGCTTGCGCCCGGAAAGCCGATCATGATCGGCGAGACCGCGAGCACGGAGGTCGGGGGCGACAAGGCAGCCTGGATCACCGACGCGCTCGGCACCCAGTTGCCGCAGGCGTTCAACCGGGTCAAGGCTCTCGTCTGGTTCAACAAGAACGCCGACGGAATGGATTGGGTGCTCGAGACGTCGGCGGACGCGGAGAATGCATTCGCCGCAGGTATCGCCTCGCCGTACTACCGCTCGAGCGGTCTCCCCGACCCGCGACGCGGTCCGATCCCTGCACCCTGAAGGTTCATCGGAACTCGTACACGGAGCGGGGCGCGACGACGGCCCGCGCGCGCCGTGCGGCCCGCCAGCCCCGCGTGCGGATCCGCTCCCGCGCGGGGGCCTGCGGGCCAATGCCAGCCGCCCAGACGCTCACCTCGCCCGGCGACGTCTCGGCCCGCACAAGCAGCCGGGAGAGGGCGAACCGGTCCTCGCCGACGACGCTCAACGCGTTCCTCACCGCGCACGCCGACTCGTAACCGGCTTCGCGAACAAGGCTCCGCACGAGGGGCGAGAAGTATCCGTGCGGGTACGCGAAGCTCGAGATCCGAAGCTGCAACTCATCTTCGAGCAGGCGCCGGGAGCCGTCGATCTCCGTCAGTGCGCGCCGCCTCGAAATCGTGTCGAGCTGGGGATGCGTGTGGCTGTGCGCGCCGATCTCGACACCGCGTGAGGCCAGCTCCGCGAGCTGCGACCAGGCGAGCATCCGGTCAGAACACGTCGTTCTGCGCATACCGGCTTTGCCGCGTAGCAGGCCGGTCGCGACGTACAGGGTCGAGCGGAGGCCTCGCTCCTCGAGAGCCGGCAGCGCCGTCGTGAGGAAGTCTTCGAACCCGTCGTCGAACGTGATCAGGACAACGTCCTGCGGAAGCCGGTCTCCCTGTGTGGTCGCCGCGACGTAGTCGGACACGGTGAGCGTGCCCGCTTCGCTGCCGACGATCGCGTCCAGCTGTCGGCGGAAGCACGCAGGCGAGACCGCCAGGCTCCGTACGATCCGTGGAGGGGCATCCGAAATCGAGTGGTACGCCAGGATCGGGACGGACTGTTCGCCCCGCGACGTTGGCTCAGGAGATTTCGAGGTCGTGCCGGATTCTAACCACCGGCCGGGTCACCATCTAGCGGCGCTCTCGGAGTGCTTCCTCCGCCTCGGCGAGCTCGGTCGCAACGCGTTCGGCGTCGGCGCGCTTCTGCTTCGCTTCCTCGCGGAGCGCCTCCAGCGCCTGCTCCGCGTGCTCGACATCGTGTTCGGCTTCTTGCGCGTCGGAGGACAGGCGCCGCGCGTCGGCGCGGAGGGACGAGACGCGCTCGCGCGCGGCGCGGGCGACCTCGTCGCCGCGCCGCGCGGTCGGCTTGACCGCCTCGAGCGGCCCGAAGCCGACTGACTTCAGCTCCTCGGTCAGCCGGCCGCGCTCGAGCAAAGGACGCGCGGCCGTATCGACCGCCGCAGCCCGCAGCGTCTGCGAGAGCTTGTCGAGGAGGGGCGATGTCGCACGGTCTCCGAACTCCGCCCGGGCGGCCGTCAGTAGCGCACGGATCGTCTCGCGCTCGACTGCGGCCGCATCCGCGACCTCCTCCGGCTTCGCGTTGCCCGCGAGCGCGCGTTGCTGCGTCTCGCGCAGGTGCTCGCCGGCCTCGAGCAGCGCCGCCGTCAGCTTCGGCTCGTCGCGTGCGAGACGGTTCGCCGCCCACGCGACGAGGCTCGGTTTCTTCAGGACCCGTACCTCGGCGGCTGCCTCCGATTGGTGCGCCTTCCGCAGCCGGCTCACCAGGTCGTTGCGCGCCTTCGTGAACTCCTCGAGCGGAAGGTTGTAGAGCGCGTCCAGCTCACGGTCGAGATCGGGGACGGATGCGAGTGGCGGCGCCATCAGCACAGCACTATCAAAGCCGCGAAGCCGCGTCGGCCTGCGCGGAGAGCCTCTGGGCGAGCTGCACGCGCTCGTCGTTGTCGCTCACGCCGAGGTTGACCTCGACGAGCACCGCCGCAGCGCGTGCGGCGCCGGCGGCGAGCGCGGCGGCCGAGCGTGCGTCGGCCTGGTGCGCGGACGCGCCTTCGGCAAGCGCGGAGGCAAGTGCAGCAACGTCGGCGCACGCCTCGGCGATGCGGAGGGGCGCGTCCGCCGCCTGCTCGAGCGCGCGGCCAAGCTTGAAGTCGTCGTCTCGCCGGTCGAGCTCGGAGAGCGCCGTCGTGAACAGGCGGGCGTCCTCGGCCGCCAGCGCGGTCAGTCGCCGTGCGAGCGCCGCCGCTTGCGCGACAGATCCGCCCTCTGCCGAGAACTGGGCGACCTTCGCGCAGAGCGCCGCCGCCATCGCGCCGACGAGCGCCGCCGCCGAGCCGCCGCCGGGAGCAGGCTGGTCGGACGCGAGAGCGTCGAGGAGCGGGTCGATGCGAAGGACATCCACGGGCTCGGGATCGTCCCACATCCCGAGCCCGCAATGGACGTCAGAGCTACCGCGTCAGATGGACCGGAATCGTTCGCGGAGCTCGTCGAGGAGTGGCGGGGTGGGTTCGATGCCCACGTCCGCCAGCGCCGATTCGAGGTTCGCGACCACGCGGGCCCGGTAGGCCGCGTCTGCGACGGCGCGGTCGACGATGTCGTCGATTCCCCTCCTGGCCGCCGGCAGCTCCTGCGCGGCCCTGACCCAGCCTTCAGGGGCGGGGCGTAGGGCTGCGATCAGCTTGCCGAGTGTGTCGTGGTCGTATGCGCTCATCGAATCACCTGGCTTCTGGACGGGACAGAGGAGCCGTTTCTTCCAAGAGGGCTTTCAATTTGTCGAGACAGCGCGAGATTCGGCTCGCGATCGTGCCCGGCGGCAGGTCGAGCGCATCCCCGATCGTGCGGTAGCTCTCGTCCTGGGCGAAGAAGCGGTCGAGGATCTCGCGGCAGTTGTCGGTCATCGCGGCCAGCGCGTCGTGGATCGCCATCGACTCGTCGAGCTGCGAGAGCGTCTCGTCGAGATCGCCCGGCTCCACCTCCTCGACCGGCGTCTCCCGGCCGCCCGAGCGGAGGCGGTCGATGCACGTCCGCCGCGTCAGCTGCGCCAGCCACGGGCGGAAGGCCTCGTCGTCACGAAGCCGGTCGAGGTGCGTGTAGACCCGCGTGAAGACGTCCTGGAAGACGTCCTCCGCATCGTGCTCCCCGAGGCGGAATCCCTGCGTGCAGATGGCGTAGACGTAGCGCGAGAAGCGCTCGACGAGCTCGTTCCACGCGGCTGCATCGCCCGCCCGGCAGCGGCCGACGAGCTCGGCATCCGATCCAGTCACGGCCGCCACACCCCCGAGCATAAGAAACGGGGAGGGCTTGCGCCCTCCCCGTTGCGTGGTGCTTCGTTCGTGGGGTCCCGGACTACGCGGACTTGACGAGCGAGTTCGGCGGCACGATGACCTTGTAGGTCGTCGACTTGCCACCCTTGATCTGGTAGATCGTGACCGGGTTTGCAGTCACGTCGCCGTTCGCGTTGAAGGACAGCGTGCCGAGAATGCTGTTCTTGAGCTTGATCTTGAACAGCTGCTTCGCGACGTCGGCCCGAGTGCCGTTCGACTGCGCGATTGCGCCGACGAGCGCCTCAGCGGCCTGTGCTGCGTACACCGAGTAGGGATCCGGTTCCTTCTTGTCGGCCTTGGTGAAGTCCTTGACGAACTTCGCGCCTGCGCCCTTGAGTGCGGCGTTCGGCAGACCGGCAACCGAGACGAAAGCGCCCTCGGAAGCCGAACCACCCTGCTGCACGGTGGCGGAGACGGGGGTGAACCCGTCAGGCATCAGGATCTTCACACCGGGAGCACCGGCGCCGATGTCCTTGATGACCTTGCCGCCGTTCTCGCAGATCAGGCCGCCGACGAACACGCCCTGAGCTCCGGAAGCCTTGATCTTGACCGCGAGCGCCTCGTAGGACGATGCCTTGCCGTCCCACGCGGTGAAGCCCACGACACTGAGACCGAGCTTCTTTGCAGCGTTCTTGAAGTTCGTCGCGACGCCGAGACCGTAGGCCTCCTTGTCGTTCAGAATGAACACCTTCTTGATCCCAAGCGACTTCGCCAGGATCGCGTCAGCAGCGCCCTGGTAGTCGTCGGCCGCGACGACACGCGCGTAGTTGCGCTTGCCGGTCGGGTAGTACTTGCCGGGCTCACCCGCAGCCGTGCCGGGGCCGCCGTGGGTCAGACCGACGTACGTGTTCGCCGGGCTCACCATGGCGATCGGGCCGTTCGGCGCGCGGTTGAGGATCGGAATCTCGATCTCCGCCGCACCCGAGTTGAAGGTGCCGATAACGCCCACGACGCTGGAGTTCTGTGCGTACGCGTTCGCGTTGGCCGACGCCTTGCCCGAGTCCCACTTCCCTGCCTGTGCGGTCGAGTCATCGCAGCTCTGGTAGGCGATGGAGTACTTCCCCGCCTTCCAGCCGTGCTGCTGGAAGATGAACTTGATCGCACGGGTCATCTGGGAGGTCTGCGTCCGTCCCGATCCCTGCAGCGGCAGGTCGGAGGCGATCAGCAGATTCCCGCCTGCATTCTGGATCGCAGAGCACGACGATGCCGGCAGTGGCGTAGCGCCACTCCGAGCAACCGCCCCGCTCACCGTCGCAACAAGCGCGACGATTGCGACCAGCGCGGACACTCCAGTGCCCGCGTAAATGCGCTTCTTCACTCGTCCTCCTGTCTGGGGGGTCAGGGGAATGCTGGGAGAGCATAGATCCGTCCATCCATGCACGCCAACCCAGCCAACCCCGCTCTGGCCCCGAGTGCGGGTAAAGGTAGGCATAGGCTGGTACCGAAAAGCACTACGTGACGAGCTCACCCCTCACCAGTCGCGGCGCTCCGGCGGTCGCGGAACGCGTTCGGTCCGCTCCCGCCACCTGGGCGTTCCTGGGTGCCGGGCTGCTCGCGATCGCCGTCTATTTCCTGCTGCCGGCCCACGGGGACGCCCAGTCCGTGTTCTTCGTGGTCGTCGGCTTCGCCTCGGTAGTGGCGATCTACGTGGGGAGCATCCGCAACCTGCCCCGTGGGGAGCGCCTCGCGTGGCAGCTCTTCTCGCTCGGTCTGCTCGGCCAAGTGGCAGGCGACGCGATCTTCGCCGTCTACGAGGTGTCGCTGGACCGCGAGCCGCCGTCGCCGTCGATCGCGGACGCCTTCTACCTCGGCGGGTATCCCTTGCTGGCGCTCGGCGTGCTCCTGATCCTGCGGAAGCTGGGAGGCCAGACGAGTCGTGCCGCGATCCTCGACACGCTTGTCATCTTCAGCGGCGTCGCGCTCGTGCAGTGGGTCTTCTTCATCGACCCCTACAACCACATGCGGTTCGGGACGGAGCTCGCCCGGCTTGTCGCGATGGCGTACCCCGCGGTCGATGTCCTGCTGCTCGTCGCGTTTGCGCAGCTGCTCGTCGGTCCGGGCGGGCGGACGCGCGCCTACCGCCTACTGCTCGCGAGCATTG
This sequence comes from Actinomycetes bacterium, assembly GCA_025964395.1. Classification (GTDB taxonomy): domain Bacteria; phylum Actinomycetota; class Thermoleophilia; order Gaiellales; family Gaiellaceae; genus PALSA-600. The sequence goes on from JAOPYY010000001.1 coordinate 14,921, forward strand.
CCCTGTGGGTGATCGCGGACGAGGTGTACGGATTGAACGTCCAGTCGTACCGCGGCGGCGATTGGATCGACGCGCTCTGGCTCGGCTCGTACGTCGTGTGGGCCGCCGCCGCGCTCGAGCCGTCGATGGCGCGGATCGCGGTGCCCGACCGGCGCCGGCTGCCTCGACTTACGCGAACGCGCCTCGTGCTGCTCGCAATCGCGTCGCTGACCGCACCGCTCACACTGCTGATCGAGCGGGTGGCGCACCATCGAGTTCACGCGTTCGTGATCGCGTGCGGGGGCGCAGCGCTCGCCGGCGTGGTCCTGCTCCGCCTCTCCGGTCTCGTCCGCGCCGTCGAGCGCGCGGGGCTCGCCGAGCGCCTCGCGCGGCGTGAGGCCGAGCAGGCACAGCAACTGCTGAAGTTCCAGAACGAGCAGCTCGTGGAGATCGATCGGCTGAAGGACGAGTTCGTCTCGAGCGTCTCGCACGAGCTGCGCACGCCGTTGACGTCGATCGCCGGCTACGTCGAGCTCCTGCAGGAGGAGGAGGGCGATCCGCAGAAGCTGGGTCACCTCGCGATCGTCGGGCGGAACGCCGAGCGGCTGCTCGCGCTCGTCACCGACCTCCTGTTCGCGGCCCGGCTGCAGTACGGCCGCCTCGAGCTCGAGCGGTCGCCGGTCGACATGCGGCGCCTCGTCGTGCAGTGTGTCGACTCCGCACGGCCACGCGCCCAGGCCGCTTCGGTCCGGCTCGACCTCCACGCGGAGGACGTGCCCGAGATCGTCGGCGAGCCTGCGAAGCTTGCGCAGCTGCTCGACAACCTCGTCTCGAATGCGATCAAGTTCACGCCCAGCAACGGTCATGTCGACGTGCGTCTCACCCCGCATCCAGAGATGATCCGCATCGAAGTGTCAGACACAGGAATCGGAATCCCCGACGTGGAGCGCGAGCGGCTCTTCGA